>JAWKYB010000002.1:0-360459 GCA_041396705.1 Alphaproteobacteria bacterium | reverse complement strand
CCTGCTTCCGGCCGCCTGGCGTCCTCGTGAACCTTGCCGGCCTGCCGTGCGACTGACCCGGAGACGGTCGGCGCCGCACACCGTTGCATGGCGCGCGCAGGGTGGGAGGACGACATGACGGTTGCGATCGACACGGACGCGGCGCCGCGCAGCTGGCTGCTGCTGGCCGCTGCGGCGATGGCAGTGAGCGCGGTTGCGGCGCTGGCGCTCGGCTCGTCCGACGAGAGCCGGCTGATCGGGGCGGTCAACGGCTTCGCCAACCCGACCGGCGTGCTGGACGGCGACTTCGACCATCTGCTGCCGGACGACCTCGCCCGGCCGTGCCGCGGCATCCAGACCGACGGCGACCAGTCGATCAACATCCCCGGCAACGACACGCTGTCCACCGCCTGCAACTGGAGCCGGGACTACCGGATCTCCAGCTTCGCCTCGGCCGGGGCGGTCTGGGGTTACCTGCTGGCCACCGACGACAACGTCGTCGCCATCGTGGATACCGACGGCGACGGCGGGTTCGACCGCCTCTATCCGCGCCAAGCGCCGGTCTACATGCCGGCATGGGTCGAGGCCGGCCTGGCCGCTGACTAGAGCATTTTTCCAATCAGTCACGGTCATATCCGGCAGCAGCGAAGTAGTTGAGGCACTCGGTTCGGGTGAAGGTGTCGATGCCTCTGGCGATGGCGTTCCAGAGGTCGTCGACGGTTCTGGGCGCGTGCTTCTTGAGGAAGGCCTTGAGCTTGGCGAAGGCCATCTCGATCGGGTTGAAGTCGGGGCTGTAGGCCGGCAGGAAGCGCAGCTCGGCGCCGGCCTCCTCGATAGCCTGGCGCACGGCGGCCGGCTTGTGGGCAGGCAGGTTGTCCATGACGACGATATCGCCGGGCTCAAGCGTCGGCACCAGCACCTGCTCGACATAGGCCAGGAAGGCGCGTCCGTGCATGGCGCCGTCGAGCACCATCGGCGCGGTCATGCCGCCGGTGCGCAGCGCGCCGACGAAGGTGGTGGTCTTCCAATGCCCGTGCGGCACTGGCGCCCGGCACCGCTCGCCGCGCCGGGAGCGGCCGCAGCGGCGGGCCATCTTGGTCGAGGTTCCGGTCTCGTCGATGAACACCAGCCGATCCGGCTCCAGCTCAGGCTGAAGCGCGAACCAGGCGCGCCGGCGCCTCAGGACGTCAGGACGCTGCTGCTCGCTGGCGTGCGCGGTTTTTTTTGAAGCTCATGCCGTGACGGTCGAGCAGCCGCCACACGCTGCTCTGCGCCGCCTTCAGACCATGCACGCGCTCCAGGTGCGCGACGATCTCCGCAAGCGTGATGTCGCGTCGCGCCTCGATCAGACCCAGGATCTCCGCGGCGTGCGCCTCCAGCCGATGCGAGCGCTGGTCCCCGCCCTGCGGCCGAGCCTCGAGCTCGCCCGTGCGCTCCCATTGATCCATCAGCTTGATCGCCGTCGAGGCTGCGACACCGAAGCGCTTCGCCGCCGCGCGCCGCGTCATTCCGTCCGCCACCGCCGAGACCAGCCGGGTGCGGATATCCATCGAAAGAGGTCGAGTCATGCAGGCTGGCCTCCTTCACCAGCCTGCATCTTGAATCAGAAATCGACCTCTCTGGGAATCCCCCGCGATTCCGTCAGATGAGAATGTGCTCTAGAAGACGAGAGAAGCAGGGTGTCGAGCCGGCAGAGCAGGTCGGTTTGCTGACCTCCGCGCGCCGGCCGCTGCACGATCAGCCCGCGGTGTGGCTCGTGCGCTCCAGACCGAACTTGTCCATCCGGTAACGCATCGTATCGCGCGATATCCCAAGCATAGCGGCGGCACGGGTGACGTTGCCGTCGGACGCCGCCAGCGCGTTGCGCAGCGCGGTGGTTTCCAGGTCGTGCAAGCTGGACGGGATGTACTCGGCGACGACCGCCTTGTCGACGTGGGCGTCGAACCGAATACAATCCTCGGCGACGACGTCGCCCCTTGTCGTCAGGCATGCGCGCTCCACGACATTGCGCAACTCGCGAATATTGCCGGGCCAGCTGTGACCGACCAGCCGGGCCCGTGCCCCCGACGAGAAATCACGCAGCGGCAACCCATAGCGCTGACAGACAGCAGCTGCATGCGACCTGGCCATCGGCAGAATATCCGCGTCGCACTCGCGCAACGGCGGCGTCTGCACCCACAACACCTGCAGGCGGAACATGAGATCCTTGCGGAAGGCGCCGACCTGGGCGAGCTGGGACAATTGCTGGTTCGTGGCGGCGATCACCCACACATTTACCGGCCTTTCGGTCGTCGAGCCGACGCGTCGCACGCACCGGTCCTCGAGCACACGCAACAGCTTGGCCTGAGCCCCCAGCGACATCTCGCCGATCTCGTCGAGGAACAGAATGCCGCCGTCGGCCGCCTCGAACAGTCCCGGACGCGACGACTTCGCGTCGGTGAATGCGCCACGCTCGCTGCCGAACAGCTCTGATTCGACCAGGTCGGCGGGCAGCGCGGCACAATTCACCGATATGAACGGTCCGTCGCGCCGGGGGCCATCCTCGTGGATCGCCCGTGCGACTAGCTCCTTGCCGGTCCCGGTCTCACCCGCGATCAACACCGACGGCGGGGTGGCGGCGCTGAAGCCCACTGTATCCAGTATGCGTTGAATGCTTGCCCGCAACTCCTGCAGGGCGCCGGACCGGCCCTCGATGCGCCGCAGGCCGCTGTTGACCTCGATCTGCGTGCTCTCGGCGGTGCGAAACACGTCGGCGGCGATCTGGGCGACGTTCGCCAGCGTCAGCGGCTTTGGCAAGAAGTCCAGCGCGCCCGCCTTCATGGCGCGAACGGCGACGCCGATCTCGCCGTGGCCGGTAATGATGACCACCTGCGCCGTCGGATCGAGGTCGCGAATGCGCCGCAAGGCCTCGATGCCGTCCTGATCACCAAGTCGATAGTCAAGCAGTGTAAGCGCCGGCCGAAACCTGCGGAACGCATCGACGCCTTGCTCGGCCGTTGTCACGAATTCGGCCGTGAAGCCGCGCTTGCGCAGATAGGAGCAAATGTTCCGTCCGAGGACTACCTCATCCTCGACAACCAGCACTTGTGTCATGGGGGCTCCTTACGGGCTACCTTGTCCCGGCAGATGCAACACGACCTCCGTGCCGCATGGCTGCGCGTCAGCGATATCGATGCTGCCGCCGAGACGTTCGACGATCCGGCGCGCAAGTGGCAGACCAACCCCCAGGCCAGATGACTTATCTGTCGCGAATGGCTCGAACACCCGCTTCTTCATAGTGTCCGGTATCCCCTTGCCGGTGTCGGTGACGGAAATCCGGACCCAGCCTTCAGCCTTCACTGTTCTGACAACACGCAACTCCCCGCCCCCATCCATCGCTTCGATCGCATTAGCAAAAATTGAGTTGAGCACCTGCCGCAGCTCGGATGGCGAGCCCGCTATCAGGGGTGAGTGTCCTTCGCAGTCGAACTGAGCGCCGATGCCGCGCGCCCTCATTTGCGCAGCATAGGTCTCCAGCCCGTCGCGGATGACTTGGTCCAGCTGCGCAAGCCGGGCCGCTTCCGAAGGGTTCTCTCTTGCGCGCGTCAACATCGCCCGAATCCAGGTTTCGAGCCGATCGGATTGCGAGACGATGTCGGAAATCGACTGACGCCACGACGGCGGCAGATCGTCGAGAAGCAGCAGTTCGGCACTCGAACGGATGGCTGCAAGCGGATTGCGCAGGCCGTGCGCGACCGCGGAGGCCATCTCGCCAACGACCGCCATTCGTTCGCTCTCAATCAGCCGCTCCTCCTGCTGGCGAATGTTCTGGCTGGCGTGGCTCACCACCAGGAACAGCGCGACGTAGAGCGCGAGCGCCGCCACCGCGGCACCGATCCAGACTAGGTTGCGCCCCTGATCGATGACGGCCAGGAGCTCTGTCGGCGACGTATAGAATTCGACGGCGCCGAGCACGCGGCTGCGATCCGCCGACCATATCGGCACGTAGTTTTCGACGAATTGGGTAACGTCCTCGGGGAATTCGATATGTTCGGCCTTGTCTCCGACCCGGACAACCTCGACCTCTGGCGTGGATTGACCCTGGAAGGCGAGCTCCAGGTCCTCGTTGTCGGCGAAGCTGCGTCCGATCAGATCCCGGTCGCTGGACCACAGGATGCGACGGTCATCGCCATACACGTTTGCGCGAATGACATCCGGCAGTTGCGCCATCTGGCGGAAGAACGCCTCCATTTCATTGGCAGAGACGGCTCCAGCGTCACCCACGAAATACTCGTGGGCACCCTGTACGCGCACGATTGCATTGACCATCTGCGTCAGGACCTGGGCGTCGCGGTCCAGCATGTGGCGAGTCAGGAACCCCGACAGCAGCGTCGCCGCCGTCACGCTGATGAGCCCGATCACCACGAAGCTGGCCAGCATGATCCAGCGAACCATCGGGAAAGCGCGTTTCGAATTTCCGCCGCCACGGATCAACGATGACGCTTGACGAGCGCCGATCTTGTTCATGGGGGGTCCGCTCCCGTTACCTACCTCGTCGGTTCCCGCGAGCATAGGCCGCTGGCGCACACCGGCTGAAGCTGGCTGTTCTAAAATTTGCGACATGGGATATGCGATATCCCCCACCGCATTGGGGGATATCACCCACCTGCCGCCGCACATGAAGGCGCCAGATCGGCGCACGAAATCGTTTTTCTTTTGAAATCAAGACATTGAGATGGGTTCGTCGGTGCCCGCACGTTGTGGCCTGACGCTTGCTCTGCGTCCGTCAACCGGAGGTCATAATGTCGAAGCACGTCCTGATCGTCGAAGATGAGCCTATCGTCCGGCGCAATCTCGCCAGTGCGCTGGAACGCGCCGGCCTGCGTGCCAGCACCGCGCCCTCCGTCGCGGCGGCGCATCGGGTGCTGACTCAGCAGCCCTGCGACCTGATCTGCCTCGACATACAGCTGGAAGACGGAGACGGGCTCGAGTTCATGACCCGGATGCGCGCGACCCAGCCAAGTGTGCCGGTCGTCGTGATGAGCGGTCGCGACAGTCAGTCCAACCGGTCACGTGCCGAGAGCATCCACGCCTCGGCCTTCCTGGCCAAGCCGTTCGCATTGTCGCGGTTCCAGGACCTGGTGGTTTCGTTGCTGAGCGAGCGCGCTGGCGGCGGCGATGCGGAGCGTACCGCCGCCGGGCCGCTCGTGATGATGTACTCGCACGACACCATCGGAATGGGCCACCTGCGCCGCAACGCCGCCATCGCAGCGCAGGTTGTCGCCACCATGCCCGAGGCCAGCGTCTTGATGTTGGTCGGCTGTCCCGCCGGCGTCGTCTTCGACCTGCCGCAGGGCGTGGACTTCATCAAGCTGCCTGCCCTCGTCAAGGTATCGCGCGATGTCTGGAGGCCGGGTGGGCTGCGCATCACCGCCGACGCGACGCGCGAGTTGCGCTGCGGGCTGATCGACCGGGCGGTCGAGACATTCCGGCCCGATGTGCTTCTGGTCGACCACGAGCCGGCCGGCGTGTGGGACGAGCTGGTTCCGGTGCTGGAGCGCCTGCGCGCGGCCGGCGCCGGCACCCGCGTTATGCTGGGCCTTCGCGACATCCTGGATGAACCAGAGCGAACACGGGAGTCGTGGGCCGCGCGCGCGATCGATGGGGTCGTGCGGTCCTGCTACGACCACATCCTGGTCTATGGCGATCCGCTGATCTACCCCAGCAGCGAGCGCTATGGCCTGGAGACCCTGGCGCCGGACCGCGTCCACTATTGCGGCTACGTCACCTCGGCGGCGGCCGAGCCGCGATCGCCACGAACGCGGCTCGATGACAGGCCGCGCCTCCTGGTTGCCGGCGGCGGCGGGCGCGACGCCTTCCCCATGATGCATGCCTGCATGGCGGCGCTGGAGTGGATGGCACCGGAGAACCGTCCGGAGGCGCTCATCGTCACCGGCCCGCTGATGGACCAGGAGCTGCGGGAAGACCTGGCCATGCGCGCCGACCGTATCGGCGTCACGGTACGCGTGTCCGAGAACGACTTCCCGCTGCGACTGCGCGATGCCGACCACTTCGTGACCATGGGCGGCTACAACTCCATGATCGAGGCGCTGGCCGTCGGTTGCCCGACCCTGGTCATTCCCAGGGTCGGCCCCAGCCGCGAGCAGCAAATGCGTGCCGACATGTTCGCGGCCCGTGGCTTCGTGCAAACGCTCAGCGCCGAGGACGCGTCGCCCCAGCGGCTGGCGGAGCTGTTCGCGGCCATCAAGCCGCGCGCGCAACGGCCGCCGCCGCGCTTGCGGATCAGCGGCGCCGCCGACGCGGCAGCGCTGATCACACGCGCGCTTCAGGAGCGCCATCCGCAAACACCTCTGATCGACCAAAGGGTCGCGGCACATGCATGACGTCCAGCGATTCACCGTCGCACCAGCCGAGCTCCGTGCGCCGGTCGTCACACCGCAACAGCTGCGGCTGCATTGCGACGACCCCGCGGAACAGCACCCCATCGGCGTGCTGGTGAAGGTGTTCCCCAAGCTGTCGGAGACATTCATTCTCAACGAGGTCCTCGACCTCGAAGACCGCGGTCTGGCGCTGCGAATCTTCGTGCTCAGCGAACGGAGGGAAGAGGAGGCCCACGCGGCAGCGGCGCGGGTGCGGGCGCCGATCTTCCATATCCGTGCACACCGCGCTCTCGGCGCCTGGCTGCGCTGCTTCACCGCCGCACCGGGTCGCTTCGTCACGGGGCTTGCCCGCGCGCTGTGGTGGAAGGGGCCTGCCGGCTCGGGCTGCTTTGCCGAAGCCGTGCAGCTCGCTGCGCTGATGCGGCGCCAACGGGTGCGGCGGCTGCATGCCCATTTCATCGATCGCACCGCCGACGTCGCGGCCCTGGCCGCGCACCTGTGCGGCGTTCCCTTCAACATCTCGGCGCATGCCAAGGACATCTACCTGTCCGCGGACCGTGCCGTGCGCCGCCGCATCCGCGCAGCCGAGTTCACGGTCACCTGCACCGAGCACAATCGGCAGCATCTGCACGCACTCGCCGGTGGCGAGGCCCGGATCGAGCGCATCTATCACGGCATCAACGTCGACCAGTTTCGGCCGCATGCCGTCGACGCCGGACGCTGCGAAGACCCGCCGGTCCTGCTGGCCGTCGGCCGCCTGCGCGAAAAGAAGGGCTTTAGCGTCCTGATCGAGGCCTGTCGGTTGCTGCGCGACCAGGGAGTCGATTTCCGCTGCCGCATCGTCGGCTACGGCCCCGAGCAGGAACGCCTGCAGGCGCAGATCGCCGCAGCGGCGCTGGGTGGGTGCGTGGCGCTGGTCGGCCGGCAGACCCACCAGACGATCATCGAGGAGTATCGGCGGGCCTCCGTGTTCGTGTTGCCCTGTCGCATTACCGCCGACGGCGATCGCGACGGCGTGCCCAACACGATCCTGGAGGCGATGGCGATGGAATTGCCCGTCGTCTGCTCCGACGTCTCGGGCGTGCCGGAGGCGGTGCGTGACGGCGAGACCGGCGTGCTGGTCGCGGCCGATGATGCCGCCGCGCTTGCCGCGGCAATCCACAGTCTGCTCGCCGATCCACAGGAACGCCGCCGGCTCGGCGCCGCCGCGCGGCGCTCCGTGTGCGCGCAGTTTGACGGCACGCGCAACCTCGAGCCGCTGCTGCGGCTGTTCGCAGCCGATGGGGCACCGGCGGTCCCCAACGACGGCATGCGCGTCGCCTACATCCTGATGGGCTATCCCAGGCTGTCCGAGACGTTCATCTCCAACGAGATCCACCTCCTGGAGAGCCTGGGCCTGGACATCAGGCTGTTCTCGGTGAAGCGCGGCGAGGACGAACGCGTCAATGGCGTGATCGAGAGGATCAGGGCCGAGCCCTCCTACCTGCCCAGGACCACATCGGTTTCGCAAACGCCGCTGACGCGCTGGCTGTGGCAGAACCTGCCCCGCTACGCCGGGTCGCACTGGCGCATCCTGCGCCGCGCGCCGCGCGCCTATGTCGGCGCGCTGGGCATGGCGGTGGCGATGAGCTGGCGGTATCGGCCACCCGGCTTCCTCAGGCTCAAGAAGGTCTTCCTCAAGGAGTTCTTCCAAGCCGGATGGATCGCCGACGAGGTCATGGCGGCGGGCGGCATCCGGCACCTTCACGGCCACTTCTGCCACGGGGTCACCACCATCGCCTGGTTCGCCAGCCGCATGACCGGCCTGCCGTTCAGCTTCACGGCGCACGCCAAGGACATCTACCGCGGCGACCAGAACCCCGGCGACCTGCTGCAACGCAAGCTCAAGGCCACCCGCTTCGTTGCCACCTGCACGGCGGCAAATGCGGAGTACCTGCGCGGGCTCACCGACGAGCCGGAGAAGGTGCACACCATATATCACGGTCTCGACATCGACTATTTCGCGCCGCGCGATCGGGCATCTTGCATTGGCGAGCCGTTGATCCTGGCGGTCGGCCGCTTCGTCGACAAGAAGGGCTTCGACGACCTGATCGATGCTTGCGCCGAACTGCGCCGCCGCGGCACCCCGTTCCGCTGCCGCATCGTCGGCGAGCGCGGCGACGCACGCGACGACTGCAAGGACCGGATCGCCGACCAGGTGCGCCGTCTCGGCCTGACCGACGTCGTCGATCTGACCGATGCGGTCACGCAGGACGAATTGAAGGAGGTATACCGCCACGCCGCAGTGTTCGTGCTGCCCTGTCGCGTCGCCGAGGACGGCGACCGCGACGGCATCCCCAATGTCCTGGCCGAGGCCATGGCGATGGGCGTGCCGGTGGTGTCGACCAGGATCTCCGGCATTCCCGAGATCGTCGATGACGGGGTCGACGGACTGCTGGTGCCGGAGCGCGACCCTGGGGCGCTGGCGGAGGCGATCGGCCGCGTGCTCGACCAGCCGGCGCTCGGCTCTGCCCTCGGCGTGGCCTCGCGTGACAAAATCTGCGACTGCTTCGACTCGCGCGAGACGACACAGGCCCTGAAGGCGCTATTCGTGCAGCAGATCGCCTTGGCGGTGCGCGCACCATGAGCGCGCTGGCAACAGCAACGGCCGATCGGCGGAAGCCGGCAACCGCGCCATTCCTGAAACCGACCTGGGACGGTCTCGGCGACGTCGCCCTGCGCGACCATCTGGCCCGCAACGCGCGCAACCGCTTCGAGGCGGTGCCGAGCGCGGAGGAAACGCGTCCGGACCGCATCGACATGCTTCTCGACAATCGGTTCGACCTGATCGGGGAAACGCATGTCCTGCAGGATCCACCGCGATGGACCGAGAACCCGAGCAGCGATCGGCAATGGCTGATAGCGCTGCACAAGTTCTACTACGCCGTCGGCCTCGGCATGCGATATCGCGACACCGGCGACGCGCGCTACCGCGACGCGTGGGTGCGGCTCATCGACAGCTGGATCGACCAGGCCGATCCGCTGTTCGTCAACAGCCAGGTCGCCGGACGGCGGATTCAGAACTGGATCTACGCGCTGCACTATTTCGTGCTGATGGATCCCCCGGCCCCGCTGCCGCCGGGCTTCCTGCGCCGGATGCTCGCCTCGTTGCACCAGCAGGTGGACGCGCTGTGCCGCCGGCTCGATCCGGCGCGCAACCATCGCACGCTCGAGCTGGCGGCCATCTTCCTGGCCTCGGTCGCATTTCCGGAGTTTGAGGGCGCCGAGGACTGGCGCGATTTCGCGCTTGCGGAGCTGGCCGCCAACATGCGCAGCGACATGCTGGCCGACGGCGTGCAGTGCGAACTGTCGACCTACTACCACCACACGGTGCTCAAGAATTATCTGCACATCCGGCGCCTGGCGCGACGCAACCGGATCGAAACGCCGCCCGAGATGGACCAGATCATCCGCGGCGCGCTGACGTTCTCGCTCCACGCGCACAAGCCCGACGGCGAGGTGCCGGCGTTCAGCGACGGCGATGTGGGTGCATTCCGGCAGCTGCTGAGGCTCGGTCACGCGCTGTATGGCGATGAAGCGCTGCTGCATGCGGCAAGCGAAGGTGCCGAGGGCACGCCGCCGCCGCAGCGTTCAATCGCCTTCCGCGACAGCGGGTACGTGTTCATGCGCAGCGGGTGGAGCGGGGACGAGCACTACCGGGACGCGCGCTACCTCGCGCTGGACTGCGGTCCGCTGGGCGAAGGCGATCATGGCCACTTCGACCTGTTGAGCTTCGAGCTGGCCGCCTATGGCCGCTCATTGATCGTCGATCCAGGCCGCTTCACCTATCAGGAGACCGGCGACATCAACTGGCGCGCCGTCTTCCGGGGCACGGCTTGCCACAACACCGTGCTGATCGATGGCCTCAACCAGACCCGCTATGCCCCGGGTCCCAATGTCAAGCGCACCGTCCAGGGACCGCCACCCGACCATGCGCTGATCGCGTTCGAGACCGAGCCGGGCCACGACTATGTGCATGGCAGCGCCCGCAGCCATGAGTACGACGCCGTGCACGAGCGGCGGGTGAGCTTCGTTGGCGGGCAGTATTGGGTCCTGTGGGATGTCCTGCGCGGCCGAACGCGCCACACTTACCAGCAGCGCTTTCACCTGTCCGACGAGGCCGACGACAAGGTCGACGTTTCAGCGCACGACGGTTCCGTGGTGGCCGCGGCGCCCGGCATCCTGATCGCGCGCGCCGAAGCGCCCGGGGTCGCGGTCGCGGTCGAGCCAGGCTTCGTGTCGCGGCTCTACGGCGAGAGACGGCCGGCGCCCGTGCTGCAGTTCACCGAGACCGCCGAGAGCGCGGTCTTTCACACGGTGCTGTTCCCCTATCGCGACGCAGCACCGACGCTGCGCGTACGGCCGCTGGCAGTGATGCGGGACGACGGCTCCCCGGCGCCGTTTGAGGCCCAGGCGATCTCGGTGGAGGTGACGACAGCGGGCGGCCGGCGCTTCACCGATGTCAGCCTGATCGCTCCGGTGGCGGATACCGGCTGGCGGTTCGGTCCCGGGTCGTCCGAGCCCTGCGCGATCGGCTGGTGGCGCTTCGAGGGCTCCTGGCTCACGCTGCGACTCGACGAGCACGGCGAGCCATCGGCCATCCACGCGGACGCCGACACCAGGCTGACGCGCCTCGCACCGGGAGGTGGTGCGTGACCGGTCTTGTCGCAAGATACGCCGGCCACGGCGGCTGGGACCAGGCAGCAGCGCTGCGGTCGCCCTATGCGCAAATGCACGACGAAGGGCTGATCGGCCACTTCGCGCGGGTCACGCGGGAGCGCTGCTTTCCGATCGAGGATCACTCCCAGACCACCGCCGACAAGCTGGCCGGTGTCATGGAGAACCGTTTCGACCTTGTCGGCGAGACGCACGCCTTCCAGGGGCCGATCGACTGGCTGGCCAACCCGAGCGCCGACCTGGAATGGCAGATCCTGCTGCACAAGTTCTATTTCTCGGTCGGCCTCGGCTCGGCCTATGGGCGCACCGGCGAGCGCGGCTATCTCGACAAGTGGATCGAGTTGACGACGTCGTGGATGGATCGGGTTCAGCCCGACCTGCTCGCCGGCAGGTCGCTGCTGAACAGCGAGCTGTTCGTGGCGGTCACGGGCCGGCGGCTGCAGAACTGGATCTACGCGTACACCTACTTCGTTCACGCCCCGGCGCCGGTTCTATTCGCCGACGGGTTTCACAGGCGTTTCCTGGGCTCGGTCCAGGCACAGACCGAGCAGCTGATCCAGACCGTTTCCCCGGCGCGCAATCACCGGACGATCGAGCTTGCGGCGATCTTCCTCGCATCCGTGACCTTTCCCGAGTTGGAGGGAGCGCGGCGCTGGCTCGAATTCTCCTCCGATGCCCTGTGGGACAACATTCGCGACGACCTGCTGCCCGACGGGGTCCAGTGCGAGCTCTCGACCGACTATCACCACCTGGTGCTGCGCAACTATCTGAGCGTGCTGCGGTTGGCGCGCATGAACGGCATCACGGCACCCCGCGACGTCGACGAGCGGCTTCGTTGCGCCCTGCACTTCTCGCTCCACGTCCATAAGCCCGACGGAACCATTCCGTCCCTCAGCGACGGCGATGTCGGTGACTATCGCGCGCTGCTGCGCCAGGGCCACGAGCTCTTCGACGACCCGTCCTGGCTCTATGGTGCAACCGCGGGCAAGCAGGGGCGCCCGCCGCGGCAGCGATCGGCGCTGTTCGCGGACGCCGGCTATGTCGTGCTGCGCAGCGGATGGGGCGAGACGGATGCGTTCAAGGACGAGCGCTATCTCGTCTTCGATTGCGGCCCGCTGGGGGAAGGCAACCACGGCCACCTGGATGTGCTGTCGATCGAGATGGCGGCCTATGGCCGATCCCTGATCGTCGATCCCGGGCGCTATACATACAGCGAGGCGGGCAGCGAGGCGGCCGAGCGGAACTGGCGGGTGCTGTTCCGAGGCACCTCGTATCACAACACCGTACTGATCGACGGCCGCAACCAGACCCGCTACGCACCGCGTCCGAAAAGGCCGGGGCGACCCGACAGGCATAGCATTCAAGGCCCGGCGCCAGACTTCGAACTGCGAGACTTCGTCAGCCTCGACGGCTTCGACTACCTGCACGGCGTCGCGCGAAGTCACGAGTACGAGGTCGTGCACGAACGGCGCGTGTTCTTCCTCGGGGGCGCCTACTGGGTCGTCTGCGACCGGTTGCTGGCGGCCGAGGCGCACGACTACCGGCAGCTCTTCCACCTCGCTGCCGAGGCGCAGGACGCGACGTCGGTCGAGCACGTCGACGGCACCGTCATGGTGCGCGCCCCCGGCCTGCTGCTCGCACAGCCTGCGCGGGCAGATGTCGCGGCACGGCTGGAGCAGGGCTTTGTCTCGCGAGAGTACGGGGAAAAGCAACCGGCGCCGATCGTCAGCTTCGACTGCCGCGCCGACACGACGAGCCTGTTGACCGTGCTGCATCCATACGCCGGCACTGCACCGCGCCTCTTCGTCCGCACGCTGCCGGTGCGGTGCGAAAGCGCCCATGGCGATGCCGCGGGCGCGGCGGCGTTGGAGATCGTGCGACGCGACGCCGGTCGCGAAAACCGCGACATCGTCTTCATCGGCCCCGACGACGGCGCGTGGCGGCGCTTCGGTGACTGGTGCTGCGACGGGTCATGGCTTGCGCTTCGACTGGACGGCCATGGCGGCCTGCGTGACGCCCACCACACCGCGGGCACCCGGTTCGCATGCGCGCGCGGAGCGGAGACAGCGTCATGAGCCCGAGCGCAAACGCGCGCGCGCCGAACGATCCAAGCCTGCCGCAGATGGCGATCACGCTGAACGAGCGGTCGATGGCCGCCATCTTCGAGGCGGAGCTGTCCAGGACGGCATCGGCCGAAACCAAGGTCGAGACCTGTGATATCCGCCGGGTCAAGTACAAGCCGGGCAAAGCCTGCCGTATTCTGTACGGACTGCGGGTGCGCCCACCCGGACATGGGCCACGGGAGCTGCTCTACTCGACCCGCGTATTCCATCCGGGACAGTCGCCGGCGCAATACGCCAAGGCGATGGCACGGCCGCTCGAGGCGCCGCCCTTTGGGCCGCCGGTCCTGCACCTGGAGGCGCAATCCACCGTGGCCTGGGCGGTGCCGAACGACCGCAAGCTCGATGGGCTCGCCGCACTTCTGGATGCCGAGCGACTGGCCACCGAGGCGCTGCCGCGGATCGTGACACGCGGGGACGCCTCGTGGCGCATTGTCGAGGCGACCCCGCGGATCATGCACCTCGCGCCCGAATACACCGGCTGCGCGCGCGTCGACGTCCGACTGGAGAATGGATGCGGCCGGCGCAGAGTGGCGACCGTGTTCGGCAAGACCTACCGCGACGGCGCCGCCGAGCGGGTTCACGCGACCTCACAGCGGCTGTGGCACAGCGACAGCCGGCAGAGCGGCCGCCTGCATATCGCGGAACCGCTCGCGATCGAGAAGCGGCATCAGTTGCTCTGGCAAGAGGGCCTAAGCGGCCGGCCCATGCTCTCCGACGACAGCGGCGTCGGCGTACCGGCAACGCTCATCGAGCCAGCAGCCCTGGCCGTGGCGGCGTTGCACGGGGCCGACATCGACTGTCCGCCCGGCCCGACGGTGGGCGAGACGTTGCGGCAACTGGAGAAGCTGCGCGAACTGACGGCGCAGTTGCGGCCATCATGCGCAGCGCGGGTCGGCGCCGTCGTTGACGAACTGACACTGCGCGCTGGGGACGTCGACGACGAACCGCTCGCCTGCCTGCACGGCGATCTCCATCCGAAGAACCTGCTCGTCGACGGCGCCCGGGTCTCCATCATAGACCTCGACGATCTGGCGCGAGGCGCACCGCTCTTCGATGTCGGCGGATTCTGCGCGGTGCTTCTGCACCGGTCGCTTTCGGCGGGCGTCGCGTTGGGCGATGCGATGCGGGCCATCGCCAGGTTCCTTGCCTGCTATCGGCGGCACGTGCTGTGGCGGGTCTCGAACGACCAGATCGTCTGGCATACCGCGGCAGCGCTGCTCGTGGACCGCATCTACAGCTGCTTCACCCGCCTCAAGCCGGGCCAGGTGCGGCTGGTGGACGAGCTGGCGGATCTGGCACAGGCGGTGCTGTTGCGCGACGCGATGGCGCTGGAGGAATCATGGCCGAGGCGATGACCCAGCCAAGACCGGCGGCACCGGACGATCGCCGGCTGCCCGTAGGCGACGTCCCACGGGGGCTCGCGTTCGCCGTCGACGGCGGTGCAATGGCGACGCGACTGGAGCGGGCGCTGGTTGAAGCGGCATTCCCGGCACGCGTGCTCGAATGCGTCGTCGAGCGCGTGAAATACGCACCGGGACAGCGCTGCAGCATCGGCTATCGGGTTGTCGCGGCAACGGCGCATGGGGAACGGCACGCGCTGAGGCTCAGCGCACGACTGTTCGAGACCGGTGCAGCACGCGGCCGCTATGAGCGCTATCGGCAGGACTTCGTCGCCCGCCCCATCTTCGGCCCGCCCCTGATGCTGTTGGAGGACCGGGAGATGGTCCTGTGGAGCTTTCCCAATGACCGTCATCTGCCGGCGCTGCCGCTGTTGGCCAACCTGCCATGGCTTGCCGGGACTGCTGCGCCCGAAATGCTGCAGCGCGCGCTCGGTGGCGGCTATCGCATCACTGCGTGCGAGCCGATCATCGCCAGCTACGTGCATGAGCGCCGCTGCTGCGTGCGGCTGCTGCTGCACCTCGATCACATCGCTTCCGGCGCAAAACGCCAGCTGATCGTGTTCGGAAAGACGAGCGGCGCCGGGAGCACCGCGCGTACCGAAGCCGCGGCGACCGCCTTCTGGGAAGCGGAGGCGCGCCGCCTCGGCCGGTTCGTAACGCCGAGGCCGCTCGGCACGTTCCCCGACCCGCGCATCGCGTGGCAGGAGGCGGCGCCCGGGCAGTCCCTCGATCCGTTTGCGGCGGCGGAAACGACTCTGCGACAGGTCGCGGCGTCCGTCGCCGCACTGCACGGCGCGACCATCCCCGGTCTCGAGGCAAGCACCCAGGCGGACGACCTGGCCCGGCTCGACGAGCGCGCCGCCTGTCTTGTGCAGGGATGGCCGTGGCTTGCAGCGCGACTGCACGCCATCCGCGAGCGCCTGCACCGGACCGCGCCTGCCGCGCCGCGCATCGGGTGCGTGCACGGCGACCTTCACGCCGGCAACATCCTGGTCGACGAGGATCGGGTGTCGATCATCGACGTCGATGAGGCGACGGTCGGGCCGGTGGCGCGTGACCTCGGGCGCTTCGCCGCCTATGTGCTGTGGGATGGCCTACTGCGCAGCGCGGACGAGGCGACGACCAGTCGCGCGTTCGCGGCGTTCCTCGAGGGCTACGCGACGGCCGCACCGTTGCGGTTGGCGGAAGTCGCCTGGCACGCATCGCTGAGGCTCGTCACCGAGAAGATCTTCCGCGCGGTCACGCTGATGCAGCCGCTGGATGGGCAGGTCGAGCACGCCCTCGAACTAGCGGAGGCGCTAGCGGCCGGCCGCCTGTCGCCGCTCGGCTATACCAGGGGCAGGGCGGCATGATGTGGCAAGGCGATGGACAAGCCGCAGCCAGCGCCTCCGCGCTGCGCGAGCTGATCGTCGTCCGCCACGGCGAGACGACGTTCAACCGCGAAAACCGCGTCACCGGACAATTGGACCCGGCTCTGACCGATCATGGGCGCGCGCAAGCGGAAGCGTTGTGCGCGCTGCTGGCGACGTTCCCGCTCACCGCCATCTACGCGAGCCCGCTGATCCGCAGCGTCCAGACCGCATGTCCGACGGCGGTGCGGCATGGGCTGCCCGTGCAGATTCTCGACGAGCTGATGGAACAACACCTCGGTGCCCTGCAAGGCCGATCGCGCAGCGGGGCCGATCCGGTTTCCTCAACGCTGAGCGCCTCGCGCCGCCATGACGACCCGCAGTTCCGGTTCCCAGGCGGCGAATCGGCCACGGATCTGCGGGCGCGCGTGCGTTGCGGGCTGGCGCGGATCTGCGCCGACATTTCGGCGGGCATCGTGCTGATCGTCGCCCACAAGCGAGTCAACCAGGCGCTCCTCGGCCTGCTGCTCGACAGTCCTGTCGAGGGGCTGCGCGGCCTGCGCATGCCCAACGGCAGCGCCTGCAGGGTGACGCTGCACCCCACCCCGCACGCGGACCTGCTTGGGACGCGCGGGCAGCCCGAACAGGGGCGTCGGAGGCAGAGCAGATGACCGCAGGATCCCGCGCACGAGCGGACGAGCACGTTGCCGCCGGCAAGGTGCTCAAGCGCTTCTGGCCCGACTTGTGGCGCCATCGCTGGCGCATGGTCGCCGCCTATGGGTGCGGCCTGATGGCGATTCTGGCCACCCTGGCCGCGCCATGGCCCCTGAAGCTGATCATTGACAACGTGCTGGGCACGGCGCCCGCGCCGGCGTGGCTGCAGGCCATGGCGGCGGGCACGACCGACACCATGATCGTCATCGCGCTATCCGGCGCGCTGTTGGCAATCGGCGTGATCGGCACCGTGTTCGCGGGCCTCGAGCAATATGTGAACGCCCGCAACGTGGAGCGGCTGACGCTCGAGATCCGCGACCGCCTGCTGCGCCACGTCCAGCGACTGCCGCTGGCCTATCGCACGTCGGACCAGAGCGGCGAGATCGGACTGCGCCTGGTCGATGACGTCGCCCAGTTCGTCCGCCTGCTGTGCAAGAGCGCCCCGACGGCGATCCGCCAGCTGATGACGGCGGTCGCCGCGCTTGCCGCGCTCCTGTGGTTGCAGCCGCTGTTCGGGCTGCTCGGCCTCATCATCATCGTCATCATCAGTGTGCTCACCCGCCGGTTCGCGCGGCCGCTGCAACGGGCATCGAAGGTGAAGCGCAGGTGCGAGGGCGCCGTTGCCGGCATTGCGCAGGAGATCGTCCGCGGCCTGCCGAGCGCGATGGCGCTGAGCGCCGAGCAGAAGATTCGCCAGCGCTTTGTCGAGGCGAACACGCTGAGTCTCGAGGCCGGCGTTCAGGAAGCCCGGCGGGCGGTGTCGATGGAGCGCACGCTCGAGATCGTCAAGGCGATCGGCGGCGCACTTATCCTGTGCGGCGGCGCATTGCTGGTGCTGCGTGGGCAGATGACGGTTGGCGACCTCACAGTCGGCATCGCCTACCTGGCCAACCTGATGCGACCGATGGCCAAGGTGAACGAGATGGCCTCGTCGATCTCGCGCGGCCTGGCCCGAGGCGAGCAGCTTGCGGCCCTGCTCGATCGCACGCCGGAGATCGTCGATGCGTCCGACGCCTTGGGCCTGGATCGCGCGCGCGGCCATATCGAGTTCCGCGGCGTGGGCTTCGGATATCGTGCCGCGAACTCGGATGCGCCGCCGACGGCCGTGCTGCAGGACGTGTCGCTCAGCGTCGCCCCCGGTGAGTTCGTCGTCGCCGTCGGCCCCAGCGGTGCCGGCAAGAGCACGCTGCTGCACCTGCTGCTGCGATTCTACGACCCCACCCAGGGCGAGATCCTGCTCGACGGCATACCCATCCACCGCATCCGGGTCCGCGATCTCCGGGCCCAGTTCGCGCCCATGCTGCAGGAGACCCACCTATTCTCCGGCACCATCCGTGAGGCACTGCTGCCTGCGCTGCGCGACGCCGACGACGACGAGATCTGGTCTGCGCTGGAAAAGGTCCGTATGGCCGAGTTCGTCGCGGCGACGCCCGGCGGGCTCGACGCAAGCCTGGCCGAGAACGGAATCAACCTCTCCGGTGGGCAGCGCGCGCGCCTGTCGTTGGCGCGGGCGTTGCTGACCGAGGCCCCGATCCTGCTGCTCGATGAGCCGCTGGCCAACGTCGATCCCTACTCGCAGGACGCCATCGTCGACGCGCTGGCCGGCCTGCGTGGGCGGCGCACCTGCGTCGCCGTCACGCACCAGCCTGCGCTGACCCGGCTGGCGGACCATGTGATCGAGATCGAGAATGCTCGCGTACGGTCGGTGTCGGTCGAAGAGCATCGGGCGAAACTCAGGGTGGCCGGATGAACGCACCGCCGGAACTGCTGTTCTACTGCCAGCACTCGCTCGGCATGGGCCACCTCGTGCGCTCCTTTGCGCTGGCCGAGGCCTTGGCGAGACGGTTCCGGGTAACCCTGCTCAATGGCGGCCAACTGCCGTCGGGCCTGCGTTTGCCCGAGAAGGTCGAGATCGTCTCCCTGCCGCCCCTGGCAATGGGCGAAGACAAGAAGCTATACAGCCCCGATCCACGCTTCACCGTCGACCGCGCGAAGGCGGGGCGTTCTGAGACGATGCTCACATTGCTGGGCAAGCGTCGACCGCAGGTGCTGGTGATCGAGCTGTTTCCATTCGGGCGGCGCAAGTTCGCCGACGAGCTGACACGACTGCTCGACGCCGCGCACGCCATGGGCGCCGACAGGCCGCTCGTCTGCTGCAGCCTGCGCGATATCCTGGTCAAGAGCCGTCGCAAGAAGGAAGCCCACGACCGTTGGGCGTGCGATCAGTTGAACCGCTACTTCGATGTCGTGATCGCACACTCCGATCCGCGCTTTGCGCGCCTGGAAGAGTCATTCCAGCCAGATCAGCCGCTTGCGGTGCCCATACACTATTCCGGATTCGTGCTGCCCACCCGAACCGTTGCGCCCGGAACGCGCGAGCGACGGATCGTCGTCTCCGTCGGCGGCGGCGTTGTCGGCGGGGCTCTGCTGCGCGCGGCATTGGATGCGCATCGCCGGCTCGATGATGCCCACCGACCGCCGATGCGGATGATCGCCGGGCCGTTCCTACCCGACGACGAGTGGTCCGCGCTGCAGCAACACGCAACCGATCGGGAAGGAGTCGAGATCGTCCGCTCGGTGCCCGATGTCGGCGCCGAACTGGCCGCGGCGACAGCCTCTATCAGCCAGTGTGGCTACAACACCGCCATGGACATCCTGTATTCCGGGGTCTCGGCGCTGGTGGTGCCCTTTCACCAGGAATCCGAGGATGAGCAACTCGACAGGGCCAAGCGCTTGGCAGAGTTGCGCGCGTTGATGCTGCTCGAACCGCGGCTGCTGTCGGCGGATGCGCTGGCCCGGGCAATCCCGGAGCTCTTGCGCTTTCGCCCTTCGCCGACGGCGCTGGACCTAGCCGGCGCGGCCAACGCGACCACGCTGATCGAGCGGCTTGTCACAAACCGCTGCGGCCACCTGCCGAGGAGGCCTGCAAGAGCCTGAGCTTCGTTGTCGACTTCAAGGTGACCCGCATGGTCCGCATCTTGAACGGCGGCCACCAGGTCATCGCCAATGCGGGTGCGCTCCTGGGAATCGAGACGATCTCAGGCTGCATGGACAACCGGCTGGTCCTGGGGTTGCTGCGCAAGGTTGAATCCGAAGAGATCTTGCCGCACGTCGCCGCGGTGCCCGGTGTGTCACCGGCCGAGTACCTCGATCTGATCCTGCGGCGATTTTCAAACCCGATAATCGGCGATACGACCCGGCGAGTAGCGTTCGATGGCTCAAGCCGGCATCCCGGGTTCATCCTGCCATTGGTCCGTGAGAGACTGGCGTCCGGCGGTTCTGTGGTGGGCCTTGCGCTGGTCGAGGCGCTTTGGGCGCGCTACTGCTTCGGCGAAACAGAGGACGGCGCGACGATTCAACCGAACGACCCGCATTGGGCGGCGCTGACGGCACGCGCGGCAGAAGCAAAACAGGCGCCGCGTGCTTGGCTCAGTATGGCACAAATCTATGGCGACTTGGTCGCCTCGCCAACATTTGCCAACGCTTTCGATCGCTGGCTGACCCATCTCCATGCCAAGGGAACGGCGGCGGTGCTCTCTGCCTATCTCGAAAGCTGAAGTTGCCACTCTGGCGATCACAGTAGTTGTGCGGGTTGCCAGCGAGACTACCGGCCCAACTTTCTTTTCCCGACCGGTGTCGAATGGACAACCTCTAACAGGTCGCCTTCAAAGCATGAAAACGCCTTTTCCACTGGCCTGGCTGTCGAACCTCTCATAGGCCTGTGCCGCCTCGGTGAGTGGCCAGCGGTCGCTGAAAATCCGATCGATGTCGACGCCATGATCGGTGATGAACTCGGCGCACTGCCGCATTCCCATGATCGAGAACGTGTACGAGCCGATGATCGTGCGCTGGCTCTTGATGATGTCGTTCCAGCCGATCACGTTGAAACTGCCGCCCACGGCGACCAGGGCGATGCGGCCCCATGGTGCCGTGCTGCGAACGGCCTGGGCCCGTGCGGTCTCGCCACCGGCGCAATCCAGAGCGCAGGATGCGCCCTTTCCCTTGGTGAGCTTGCGGACCTCCGCGACCGGATCATCGGTCATGCCATTGACGACGTGAGCCGCTCCGAAGCGCCGTGCGGCCTCGACCCGGCTAGCATCGATGTCGATGCCGATCACGGGCACACCCATGGCAGAGGCGAGCTGGACGACCGAGAGCCCGACGGGCCCGAGTCCGAAGACCGCCAGCGTGTCGCGCGCACTCACGCCCAGCCGGCAGATGGCGCCGTAGGCGGTTCCGGTTCCGCAGGCAATCGCCGCGCCACCGACGAAGGAAATCTCATCCGGGAGCTTGACCAGCGTCGAGACCGGGACACGCATGAAGTCGGCGTGACCGCCATGCAGCACGGCACCGTGCGGGGCGGCGCCGTCATCGCACATCTGCGTCCAACCGCTGCGGCAATGGTCACAGACGCCGCAGCCTTCATAGTGAAAGACCATGACGCGGTCGCCCATGCGGAACCGCGACGGGTCGACGTCCGGTCCCACCTCCTCGATCACGCCACAGGGCTCATGCCCGGCGATGATCCGCCGTGTCCATGGCGCGGTCCCGGGAGAGCTTGAACCCCTGCGCGGCGAGCTGGGCGTCGATCCTCCGCGCGGTAGAAATGAAGGTCGCTGCCGCATATGCCCGAAGCCTTCATCCGGATGACGGCCTGGCCCGGCCCGGGGGCGGGGTCAGGGAAGGTTGTGACCTCGAGCGTTCTATTCCCCGTGAACGACACCGCGCATGTCCAGGCTCCCGTGGCCCCCGGGGGAAAGGCACTTCGTGCATGCCCCGCGAAATGATTGCCAGCTTGGATCACTGGTCTGCAGCCGCGCGCAGCATAGCTCACGCGCACCAACGCAATTACTTGAAATTATAATGCGCAGCGCCCGGTGGGCCATGCGTCTGTGTTGGCGTCAGGCGACATGCTAGGCAGCATCCGTGCGTAGCTTGGCAGGATCGTGTCCCCGGTGGTGGTGTAGGAGCGCGCGGGGGTAGCGCGGTGTCCCGGTGGGTTGGGCCGGGGTGTCAGGCGGCCACGGCGGGCAGGCTGACAGGGGATCATCGCTGAGTAGGGCGATGGTTTCCAGCGTCATGTAGCGGGCGCGCTGGACCGCCCATTCGTCGTTCTGCTCCAAGAGGATGGCGCCGACGAGGCGGCGGATGGCGGCCTCATTGGGGAAGATTCCGACCACCTCGGTGCGCCGCTTGATCTCGCCGTTCAGCCGCTCGAGGGGGTTGGTCGATTACAGCTGGGCCCGATGTTGGGCGGGAAGGTCATAGCTTAGGCGAGCACGTCGGTCTCGGCGTCGTCGAGGAGCGCGGCGAGCTTCGGTGTCAATCGGCGTTGGATCGGGGCTCTGACCCAATCTCGGTGCACACTGAGGGTTCATCGTTCGGCTCCGATCAATCGGGCGCGAAGAAGATCGAGATTGGCACGGCCATACATCTGCCGCTTGACGAGCTTCAGCTTGGTGATCTGGCCTTCCGTCTGTCCAGTTTGACCAAGGCTCGGACAGCGCGGCGGCGACCGCGCATTCGTCGGCCTTCAGCCCCCTGCGAAGGACGCGAGCCAGAGGCGGCGTCCTGAAGCCAGCGCTGCAGGTCCTCGCTCTTGCGCTGTCGGATCATCGCCTGGAAGCGATCGAACAAGTGGCGCGCTGTGCGGAGCGCCGAACAGCGGTTTCGATTGTGGCGATCGTCACCGCGTCGGCTTTGGAAAGATCATCGCGGGCGACGGTCATCATGCGCGCGATCTGGCGTGATGATGGACATTTCAGCGGTCCGCAGGTTGGCGCTGCTTCAGCCCGTCGACGGGTCTGTCCGACAGTCTGTGTAAGCATTGCAGCGGGCATTTTCGATTTTCGGTCTCAGCGCGCTGAGACCGAAAATCGGTCGGCAAACAGAATGGCAAACTGCCCCATCGCGGCGGTCCATTCAATCGGACGCTTCCAATGGATGCCGGCGTTGCGGATCGCCAGGAACAGCAGCTTGGCCGCCGCCTCGTCGCTCGGGAAGCTGCCGCGGGTCTTGATGATCTTGCGGCTGCGGTGCAGCTCTCCAGCGCGTTGGTGGTGTAGATCATCTTGCGGATTGCCGGCGGGAAGGCGAACATCGGCACGACGTGCTCCCAGGCCCGCCGCCAGGTCGGCCGATCGCCGGGTAGCGCGCGCCCCACCGGGCCTCGAACTCATCCAGCCTGGCCGCCGCCGCCTCGGCCGTCTCGGCGGTAGATCGCCCGGATATCGGGCATCACCGAACGGCGGTCCTTCCACGACACGAAGCTTAGCGAGTTGCGGATCAGGTGGACGATGCAGGTCTGCACCGTCGTCCGTGGGAAGACGGCGCCAGATCGCCTCCGGAAGCCGGCCAAGCCGTCGACCACGGCGATGAGGATGTCGGCGACGCCGCAGGTCTTCAGCTCGTTCATCACCTTCAGCCAGAACTTGGCGCCTTCCGTCTGCTCGATCCACAGCCCGAGCACCTCCTTGTCGCCGTCGGCCGTGATCGCCAGCGCGACGTAGACCGCCTTGTTCCTGACCAGGCCCTCGTCGCGGATCTTCACCCTGAGCGCGTCGAAGAACACCACCGGATGCAGAGCGGGTCGAGCGGCCGGCTTTGCCACTCCGCACCTCCTCGAGCACGGCGTCGGTCACCCGGCTGATCAGGTCCGGCGACACTGCGAGGCCGTAGAGCTCCTGCAGATGGCCCTGGATCTCACGCACCGTCATGCCACGGGCATAGAGCGACGATCCGGTCGTCGAAGCCGTCCAGCCGCCGCTCGCCCTTCGGCACGATCAGCGGCTCAAAGTGCCGTTGCGGTCGCGCGGCACCGCAAGGTCCCTTGCCGTCGTCCGTCAGAACCGCCTTCGCCGAGTAGCCGTTGCGGCTGTTGCCCGTGCCGCAGCCCGGCCGGGTCCCCCTTGTCGTAGCCCAGATGCTCCGCCAGCTCGGCGCCGAGCGCTCGCTCAGCAGCGCCTTCTTCAACTGCCGGAACAACCCTCCTCGCCAAGCAGGTCATCCGGCTTCTCGTAGCCGGCCAGCAGCTCGTCCAGAAGCTCCGGTCGCAGTGTCGTCATCGCAGGCCCTCCAAACCACTACATCTTGGGCCCGCAGCACTCATTTACACAAGATACCGGACACTCTCCGTCGACGCCGTGTTGCCCATTCCGTGACGACACGCAAGCTGCCCTTGAAGCCAGCGCGCTTCAGGCGGCGCCAGAGTTCGGCACCATTTCGGCAGCCGGCAGCCCACTCCTCGTTCAGCCTGACGAGCCATGGCTCCAACGAGCTCTTGCGAATGCGGAATACGTCATCTCTTTCGCCGCGCACCACCCGGCGAACCACCCGCCGACTGCAGCCGGTGCGGCGCACGATCGCCTTGATCGGCGTTCCTGCGTCGAAGAGGACGAGAATGGTCCGATTGGTCTCCTCGCGGCGGAGAAAGCCTTCGTACTGGATGCGCTCGGCGCGGGTCAAAAGCGCGGGGTTGATCTCGGTCGCGCCGAGCGCCTGACGGATCGATCGCATCGATCTGCGTACCGCGTCGAGGAACGCGCTGCTCGCATTCTCCATCAGATGCCAACGATCGGCGACCTGCCGCGCTTCAGGCAATGCCCGGCTGACGGCCGGTCCTAGGCGCCGCCGCGATCTCGCGACGACGCGGATGGCAGGCCGCGCCGTGAGCCAGGCCTCGACCGTCGCGGCCTCACGGTCAGGCAGCACGTCGATGATGCGCCGCCGCTCAAGATCGCAGACGATCGTTCCATAACGGTGCCCGCGCTTCCATGCCCAATCATCGATGCCCACGATCCGGGGGTGTCGCCGGCTGCGCAATGGTTGGGGACCGTACTGCCCGAAGCAGCGTGTCCTTGCTGACGGGGAACAAGAGCCGCCGCGCGAGACTTTGACCTGGGCGGCCGCCGAGGGCGAGGCCGAGATGACGGACAATGCCCTGCAGCCGTGAGGTCCGCCGCGCAAGGGTTGCGTGATTCCGCCGTCAAACCGCTCGGCGAAGATCTTCCTCCGGCAACCGGCACCGCCGCATCGGAACCGTCTGGTCTCCAGGCGGATCCGGACCCGACGACATGCGCCGGCAGGTCGGCCAGGCACCGCAAGTATCGGCTATGGACCCGCCTCGAAGCGCGACCACACGCAGGACATCGGATGCCGCCGATCGCGACCGCGCAACGGCGACAATCTCGCCGCCATCAATCGCGACATGTTCGACCCTCAGGCCCGACGGCAGCAGTGATTGAACGTGACAAACTTGGCGCATGGCCAGGCTCTCCCACATATTGAGCGCACCATATAGCTGCGCCACAATATACGGGGCATCCTGCACCGAAATTGAGTCAGAGCCTTGATTGCACGCCGATCCAACTCGATTAGGCGGTCCAGCTGGCGCTCGAGGCGGCCAGCTTCGCTGCGCATCGCCTCCTGTTCGGCGTCGGCCGAGCCGATTTGGCGGTTGACCTCCACGTAGTCGGTCTGCCGCAAGGAGTTGGGGCTGCTTCTATGCGCTCACTCCTGTAGCAGCCTGCCACATCGAGGCGTCCGGATTGCGGATGACGTCATGCAGTCCCTGCCGGGCGAGCGATCGCGGCTCCTCCTTACCTCAATTGGAAAGGTGTCTGAGATGCATAGTCACGGCAAGGTCAGGATCGCCATGCCTTGACCAGGTCCGCTGGGGCCGGGGCGTGCCAGGCAACCTGATACGATTCCAGCACGTTGCTTGCCATCACGGCGAGACCCGGCAGGGCAATCCCAAGGCGGCGGTTGCCGGCCGACGAGCGAGGCAATGCCGCGGTCGCGGCCGCGGAGCCCTGGTCGTATGGCTGTTGCGCGCCGATGCCCTTGATCAGCCCGTCTTGCGCCAGCTCGAGCGCCGCCTCGTTGCCGAGGTCGATCGTCGTCACCGGGATCTCTGTCCCCATCTCGTGCAGAACGGCGACCGCCTTCATCGCCGGTTCGTCCCACACCACGAACAGACCACCCAGGCCCGGGTTGGCGGCGAGGAGATCCCGAGCCGCACGATCGGCGTCGTCGACATCGGAGAATCGCGCTTGCCTGAGGATGATGTCGGGGCGTTCGGCCGCCATCCACCTGCGGAAGGCGATCTCGCGTTCGTTGGTGACGAAGAAGTCGACGCCGTAGGTCAGCATTCCGACGGCCGCGCGCTCGGGGACATGGCCCGACAGCAACTCGGCGGCGACCTGACCGAGGCCGAAGTTATCCGCCGAGATCACGCTGGCGTAGTCGGAGCCGGGCAACAGGCCGGTCGGCGCGTTGTCGATCAGGACAAGACGGATGCCCGCCTGCGAAACGCGGTGATGAGCCTCCGCAACCTGGGTGTTGCCGATCGGGATGCTGATGATCGCATCGGGCCTTTCGTCGATCAAACGCCCCAGAGCCTCAACCTGCCGCTCGGCCTGGAAGTCACAGCCGATCACGTCGACGACGGCGGCGGAATAGTGCCCGAGCGTGGTGACGATGCCGGCAAGCTGCTGGCGAGACCAGTCGCTGTCCGTGGTATGAAGCACGACGGCAACAGAAAAGCGTCCCTGGCGCGCGGCACGGGAGTCCGCGTCGCTCAGAATGATGCGGTCAAACGGCACCGCACGCTCGCCGTGCGGTCCAAGGCCGGCAATGGGCATGTTTTCAGCTCCGCAACGCGATCCTGCTATGGCCGCCAATGGACCGAAGCACGCCTCCCGCCACGCGAACCGTCAGCGCGCCATACACGATGGCATGTCCGCAGTCCAAGGCTCGCTTCCACAAGATTGCGGTGAGAATGACGGCGTTGTCCATGCTGGTCGGCAATTCGATACACCTTGCAGCGGCGTCCGTCGGTGTGGCTGGGCGTGTCATTTCCGTACCGACCGCTGCACGGTCGGGCCAGGCGGTGGCGCCGGCCGATCCTTCCGGGGGGGTGGTGTCCGATCGACCTCCAGCCGTTCCGCAAAACTCGGGCAACGAAGGGGGGAGCCGTAGGCGACCCAGTTTTCGAGGGTGTTGCCGGTGAAGAGTGTATCGAACACGACCAGTGCGGCGCCGAGCAGTCCGGCGGAACTGCCCATCTGGGATTTGACGATGTGCAGATCGCGCGTGGTCAGCGGGTGCGCCCGCCGATACAGTGCCTGGCGCACTGCCGACAACAGCAGATCTCCGGTCTGGGTGACCTCGCCACCCAAAACGATGACGGAGGGATTGAGCATGTTGGTCGCTGCGGCGAGTGCATCGCCGATCAGCCTGCCGCTACGTACGAGCAATTCCGTGCTGAAACTATCGCCGAGTTGCGCCGCAATGCCGACATCGTTGGCGGTGATGACGCCGTTGGAGCCCAGGATCCCCGCCAGTTGCGGACTGCGCCCGTCCTTGGCCGCGCGGATGCCCTCACGCGCAATCGCATCACCGCCGGCCCGAACTTCCAGGCAGCCGACGTTGCCGCAGGAGCAGACCTCGGTGCTGGATTCGTCGACGACGACATGGCCAAGCAGGCCGCCGCCGCCAACGTCGCCGCGTAGCAGTTGGCCGTCGGCGATCACGCCGGCGCTGATTCCGCGCCCGAGCTTGACGAAGAGCAGGTTGTCGGTCCCCTGTCCGCTGCCGGCCTTGCGCTCGCCCAGCGCCATACACTCGACGGCACTGCGCACCCAGACCGGCGTGCGGTGCCGCGCGATGAGTTGCTCGACGAACGGGTAGGACTGCCACATCGGCATGAAATGGAAGGCAGGCGACCCGAAGGGCTCGTCCTGGGTCAGCTCCACCGGACCGGGGACGGCGATACCGATTCCCCACACCGTGCGATCGGTCTGATGCTGCTCCAGCGCCCAGTCAAAGAGAGTGCACAGCCGTTGTAGGACCGCTTCCGGGCCCAGCGACAGGTCGATCTCCTCATGGTGCTCGACCAGCAGTTTCCCCGTGAGGTCGGCGACGCCGACGCTGAGCATGGTCTTGTCGATGAAGGCAACCAGATACACCCCAGCCTCTGCGCAGAACCTGAGCAGGCGCGGCGCGCGGCCG
The DNA here is from genome assembly GCA_041396705.1 of Alphaproteobacteria bacterium. Taxonomy (NCBI): domain Bacteria; kingdom Pseudomonadati; phylum Pseudomonadota; class Alphaproteobacteria; species Alphaproteobacteria bacterium. Next base: position 332,788 of record JAWKYB010000002.1, on the reverse strand, counting down.
CCCCGTGCCTGCCCGAGGGTGCTCTCGTCGAGCAGGCCCAGGTTGATGAGTGTGGTCAGCCGGTCGGCCACCATGGCGCGGCCAAGCCCGGACTCGATCTCGATCTCCTGGCGCGTGGCCGCTTGCCCGGACAAGACCAAGGTCAACAGGCCTGCAAGGCTTTGACGCGTTGCTTCAACCCGACGTGGTTTCGCTCTCGGTTCCCTGAGTGAGCGCTGCACCGGCGCCGACTCTACCTTGCGCCGGCGCTTCTTGGCTTGGCGATCAGTTGCCACGTTGCCGACCCACGACTCGTCCACTCCACCCATGGTGCGCCCGTCAACTTATTACCAGTCCTGCGCCAAGGGCTGAATGTGCAACGGAACCAGGCGAGCGATGTGCCCATGCGCGTCGGTCTCCCGCCCGCCCGCGACGGCGCATCACATTCGCCGGTTTCTCTGCCGCTGGACGGCGCGCACCGAGCCTCCGCAACTAAGCCCTTCATATCAATCATAAAACCGAGCGTATGTCGAAAAAAATCATAACTCAAGCCATCAAATGTCCGAAAATGGTTGTTTTATGTCTAAAACCTGCATAAGAAAGACGGGAAGCAACATAACGATAGGGGGGAAGAATGCCTCGACTACAACCTCGACAGAGCCTTCTCGTCGGCACGGCGCTTGCCGCCACGACGGCCGTCGTCGCCGGCGGGTTTCCCGCTCACGCGGACCCGACCGCCGACCTTGATCCCGCAAGCCTGGTGCCGCCTGGCATCGTTGGCCTCAGTCAGGCGGGGGACGAAGCCTCGGACCCGGCCCTTGCCTGGCTGACAGAAGAGGAATGCGAACAGGCGCAGGCCGAAGCATTCGAGATCGGCATCGTCATGCAGACGATGAACATCGAGTGGTCGACCGAGCAGGTGCGTGGCATTACCGACGGGCTGGCACGCTGCGGCGCGACGGTCATCGGCGTGACCAACCCCGATTTCACTGTCGAGAAGCAGATCGGCCAGATCGACGACATGATTCTGCTGCAGCCGGATGCGATCATCAGCATCCCGGTCGACGACGTGGCGACGGCGACCAGCTACGCCAAGGTGCAGGAAGCCGGCATCAAGCTGATCATGATGGACAACGTGCCGGCCGGGCTACAGCACCCAGCCGACTACCAGACGGTGGTGTCGTCGGACAGCCAGGGACTCGGCGCCGTTTCGGCCGCCATCCTGTCCGAGTACCTGCCCGAGGACGCTACGGTCGGCGTGATCAGTTTCGGGATCAGCTTCTACGTCACCAACGAGCGGACGCGCGGTTTCAAGGACTGGATGGCCGCGAACCGGCCCGATGTGACGATCGAGGAGGAGTACTTCCTGAATCCGAACGACGCCGGCAGCATCGCGGACAGTTTCCTGATCGCAAACCCCAACATCCAGGGCCTGTTCACCGAGTGGTCCGGCCCCGGCCTCGCGGCAGCCTCGGCGGCACGCGCCCAGGGGGAAGCAGATTCCAGCGTCACGATCAATCTCGAGGGCGACGTCGCGATCGAGCTGGCGAAGGGCAGCATGATTGTCGGCCTAGCGTCGCGGTCCCCTACGACCAGGGCGTCACCGAGGCGAACGCGGCGATCAAGAGCCTGCTGGGACAGGAACTGCCGCCGTTCCTGGCCTATGCCGCGGTGCCTGTCATCCAGAACAACGTGCTCGAAGCCTGGGACACGGTGTTCCACCTGCCGCCGCCAGACGATCTTGTCTCGGCCTGCGACAGCAACCCGATCTGCGGCAAGTAGCGCTGGCTGCCGCACACGTTCTGGAGTGATTTCCAATGCCTGAACCGATCCGCGATCATACCGGCAGGCCGGTCGAGCACGGCCGCGCCAAGGTCAACGGCGTGCGCCTGCACTATGTCGCAGCCGGCAGCGGCGAGCCCCTGTTCCTGCTGCATGGCGTGCCGAAGACGCACTACCACTGGCGTCACGTCATCCCGCTGCTGACGCCACACTTCACCATCATCGCACCGGACCTGCGCGGTCTGGGCGATTCAGAGCATCCGGTCGTCGGCTACGACATGAAGAACATGGGCGAGGACATCGCCGAACTGGCGACCCATCTCGGCTTCGAGAAGTTCATGATCGCCGGCGAGGACTGGGGGCGTCCACCGCCTATCAGCTCGCCGCCAATCATCCGGACCGAGTCAAGAAGCTCTGCTACCAGGAAATGATCCTGCCCGGCTACGGCCTGGAGGACTATTCCTTCCTGACCCACGAGAATGTCAGCACCTACGTCTGGCTCTGGCATATCAATTTCTACAACGTGCCCGACTTCCCGGAGCTGCTGATAACCGGGCGCGAGCGCGAGTACTTCACTTACTTCATCAAGCACGGAGTGCCACGATCCGACCGCGATCAGCGGGACAACCTCAACGAATACATCCGCTGTTACTCGTCGCCGGGCGGCCTGCGCTGCTGTTTCGAGATCTATCGCGCAACGCTGGAGAGCGGCCGGCAGAACCGAGAGTCGGCAAAGACAAAGCTGAAGATGCCGGTGCTCGCCGTCGGCAGTCAGTACTTCATCGCCGACGACAACGAGCGTCAGATGCATGAGGTCGCCGAGGACGTGCGGGGCGTCATCCTGCCGCGCGGCCACCAGCTCGCCGAGGAATGTCCGCAAGCGCTAGCTGACGAATACATCAAGTTCTTCGGCAGCTAGCCCGGAACATCGTCAGGCGCCGGCATACCTCCCCCGCGCTTGGCATTTGGGCGGGCGGCCAGCCGCCTGCCCGCTTTCTTCGCACCACGCCACACCTGCGCTCGCGCCGAAGGATTGCGCCCGCCATGATCGCGGAACTTGCCACCGACCGAGATGCCGTACCCGCCGTACCGCGTGCGGATGTGGCGCCGCTGATCGAACTCGACGGTGTCAACAAGAGTTTCGGCGGCGTGCGCGCTCTGCGCGGCGTGCATTTCGACCTTCGGCCGGGCGAGGTCCACGCGCTGCTCGGCCAGAACGGCGCCGGCAAGTCGACCCTGATCAAGATCCTGGCCGGCGTGACGCCGCGCGACCAGGGCCAGATCAGGATCGACGGCGTCGACACCGAGTTCCGCAGCTCGGCGGCCGCGCGCGCTGCGGGCATCGGCGTGGTCTACCAGGAACTGAGCCTGGTGCCGCAGATGTCGATCGCCGACAATCTCTATCTGGCGCGCGAGCCGAGCACGTTCGGGCTGGTGCAGAGACGGCGCATGCTGCGCGAGGCGCGTCAGTTCATCGCCGGGCACGGCCTCGACCTCGATCCGGCTACGCCGGTGCACCAGCTTCCGTTCGCCTACCGGCAGCTGACCGAGATCGCCAAGGCGCTGAGCGGCAACGTCCGCATCCTCATCCTCGACGAACCGACGTCGTCGCTGTCGAAGGGCGAGGAGGACATCCTGTTCGACGCGGTGGAAGAGGTGACCAAGCGCGGCGTCGGCGTCATCTACATCACCCATCGGCTCAGCGAGGTCTTCCGGCTGTCGGACCGGGTCACGGTGCTGCGCGACGGCGCCAACGCGGGCACGTTCGCCACAAGCGATACAGACATGGCGACGCTGGTCGCCGCTATTGTCGGAACGGAAACCGCGGCGGCAGACGAAGCGGCGTCGCCAGTCTCCGCCAAGGACGCTGCCGCTGACCCGACACGAGCGCCGGTCGAAGACATACCCCTGGTCGAGCTGCGAGATGCCGTCAACGATCGCTTGCGCGGGGTGAACCTCGCGGTTCGGCCGGGCGAGATCGTTGGCCTTGCCGGGATGATCGGCAGCGGCCGCACAGAGATCCTGGAAACGATCTTCGGCCTGCGGCGGCTCAATGCCGGTCAGCTCCTCATCGACGGCGAACCAACGCGCGTGCGCGGGCCCGTGGACGCGATCCGCCATGGCATTGGCTTGGTTCCGGAGGACCGCCACGTTCAGGGGCTCGTGCTCGAACATACGATCGAGCGCAATACGGTGCTCCCCTGGCTGAACAAGTTGCGACGCTTCGGGCTGTTCCGCTCGGCAGCGGCGCGAAAGCGCACGCAGCAGACCATGGCGGCCCTGTCCGTCAAGGCGCCTTCGCCCAGCACGCGGGTGCGGAACCTTTCCGGAGGCAATCAGCAGAAGGTGGTCTTCGGCCGCTGGCAAGAGCCCGGTATGCGGCTGCTTCTCCTCGACGAACCGACGGTCGGCGTCGATGTCGGTGCACGCGAGCAGATCTACGACGTGGTCCGCCATGTGGTCGGAGAGCGCGCGGCCGCTCTGGTGGTCTCGTCCGACCTCGCCGAACTGCTGCTGCTCTGCGACCGCATCGCCGTGGTCGTCGACGGCAACATCGTTTCCGTCCACGCACGGGCGGATCTGCGCAACGAGGAGCACCTCCACCAACTCGTCCAGGAGCAACAGCAATGACCGAAACCTTGGTCCGCGGTGGGCTCGAGGCTGGCGGCGTATCGCGGCTGATGAGCGACGTGCAGCGTCGGCTGCTGTCGGGCGAAGGCATGCTCTACGTCGCGTTCCTGATCCTGATCGTGATCTTCGCCGTCTCCTCGCCCGTGTTCCTGACCATGGGCAACATCGAGAATATCGGCCGCCAGACGGCGCTGGTCTCGATCATTGCCGTCGGCATGACCTTCGTCATCGTTTCGGGCGAATTCGATCTGTCGGTCGGCTCCGTCATGGCGCTCTGCGGTGTAATCGCCGCCATGGCCATGCAGTATGTCGGCAACCACTGGGTGGTCGGCGCGATCGCGGCGATCGGCTGCGGCGCGCTGATCGGGTTGGTCAACGGACTGATCACCACGCTGTTCCGCATCCCTTCCTTCCTGGTGACGCTCGGTTCGCTCAGCATCGCGCGCGGCCTGGCGCTGCTTGCCACGGGAACGCGGCCGGTCATCATCACCAACGACCCCTATTTCCTGCTGTTCGGCGAGGGTCATCTGATCGGCCTGCCGGTGCCGATCGTCTGGACGCTGGTCGTGATAGCTGCCGGCATCGTGCTGCTGCACTTCAGCACCTTCGGTCGCAAGGTCTATGCGACCGGCGGCAACGCGACGGCCGCGCGCTACTCCGGCATCGCGACCGCACGGATCAAGACCCTGAGCCTGGTGTTGGCCGGTGCGCTGGCCGGCCTGGCTGCGCTGGTGCTGAGCGCACGCTCGCACGCCGCGCGGCCGGATGTCGGGGCCGGGCTGGAACTCGACGTGATCACCGCCGTGATCCTGGGCGGGGCCGCATTGTCGGGTGGCCGCGGCACGATCATCGGCGCCATCGTCGGCAGCCTGATCATCGGAATTCTGAACAACGGTCTGGTCCTGCTCGGGGTCGACGCATCGGTCCAGCTCGCGGTCAAGGGCCTGATCATCTGGATCGCGGTGGCGCTCAGCGGCCGCTGATCCGCAACCGGTGTGATGGCGTGCCGAGGCGGGCCGGATCACCAAGCAAGAGGGGGAGGAGAGAATGACCCAACCGAAGAACTGGCGCGCGCTGTTGGCCGCTACGGCCTCGACGATCGTCATCGGAGCGGCCGCGGCCCAGGCTCAGGATGCCGGGGGCTGCGCGATTGCCAACGGACTCGATCCGGCCGCGCTGGTTCCGGCGGGGATCGTCGGCGCCGGCCCGTTCGGCGAGGAGCCATCGACCATCGCATCCGTCCAACTGACCGAAGAGCAGGGCGAAGCCGCCCGCGCCGCCGGTTTCAGGGTCGGCGTGGTGATGCAAACCATGGACATCGACTGGTCGCAGCTGGTGGTCGCCGGCATCAGCGATACGCTGGAGAAGTACGGCGCCGAGTTGGTCGGTGTCACCGATCCCGGCTTTCAGGTCGACCGCCAGGTGGCGCAGATCGGCGATATGATTCAACTGCAGCCGGACGCGATCATCAGCATCCCGGTCGACAACACGGCGACGGCGCAGGCGTACAAGACGATCGCCGACGCCGGCATCAAGCTGATCCTGATGCACCAGGTTCCGGCGGGTCTCGAGTACCCGCGCGACTACCAGGCCGTGATCTCGCCGGACAACCGTGGCAACGGACAGGTTGCCGCTGAGATGCTGGCGTCGCACATCCCGGACGGAGGCGTGGTCGGCATCGTCGATTTCGGCGTCGACTTCTTCACCACCAACGAGCGCACGCGACAGGTTCATGCCTGGTTCGAGGACAACCGGCCGGATGTCGAGTTGCGCCAGGTCGACTTCATCGACACGACCAAGGCGGGCGACGTCGCCGCCAACTTCCTGACCGCCAACCCGGACGTGAACGGCATGTTCGTGGTCTGGGACGCACCGGCGATGCAAGTCGTCTCCGCGCTCCGGGCTCAGGCGCTCGATATTCCGGTCACGACGATCGATGTCGGCGTCGAGGCGGCGATCGAGATGGCGCGCTGCGGCTACATCAAGGGTATCGCGGCGCAGCTGCCATACGACCAGGGCGTCGCTGAGGCCGAGGCGGCATTGCAGGTGCTGTTGGGAAATCAGCCGCCGCCGTGGATCGTGCTGCAGGCGGTGCCGGTGGTGCCGAGCAACCTGCTCGAGTCCTACGAGGCGGTCTTCCACGCGCCGCCGCCCGACGCATTGGTCGAGACCTGCAAGGCATCCGGCGGCTGTTGACCGGCAACCGGCCCCGGCGCGGGCTTATGGGCGCCGGGGCCACTGTGGTCCATCCAACGAACCCGCATGCACGGAACATGACCCGATGAACGCACCCAATCTAGATGCATTCGGCGGCACGCCGGAGCGCACGTTCGACGCCACAGACTTCGTCCGCCTCGAGCAGACCAGCGAACGCTGGTGGCTGGTCGACCCGGCCGGCAACGGCTTCATTTCGATCGGTCTCAATCATGCCGACGAGTCCAATTTGAAGTACCCGCACAACTTGGAGATATGGAAACGCAAGTACGGGTCACGCGAGCGCTGGATCCGCGACGGCCTTGTCCGGGACCTGAAGGACTGGGGCTTCAATACTATCGGCTGGACCCAGGAGTACATCAGCGGTGACTGGGGCGTGGCACTCGACTGGCACACCGATGTCATCGATCTGGGCCACTCCAGTACGCCGTGGCCGGCGCCCGACTTCGCGCTCGCCGACATGCCCTACATCCTGCAGATCCGGGTAGCCGAGATCGAGGACTGGAAGGGCCAGCCGGCTTTCCCCGACGTGTTCGACCCCGACTTCGACGTCTACTGCGAATACCTGGCGCGCAACGTCTGCTTCGACAATGCGGACTCCAGGAACCTGATCGGATACTTCCTGGTCGACATCCCGTCCTGGCTTCCGCATGCCAGCGGCCGCTTCTTCCCGGGATTTGAGGGGCTTTCGGGTAAGGCGTACGACACCAAGCTCTACGACGTCGCCAGCAAGTACTACGAGACGATGGTCAAGCATATCCGGCGCTACGACCGGAACCACTTGATCCTCGGCGACCGCTACAACGGCAACAAGGGCATCCCGACCCCGGTGTTGGAGGCGATGAAGCCCTTTGTCGATGTTCTGTCCATTCAGTATTTCTCCGGCCCGAACATCGAAGACCACGTCGCCATGCGCGATGCCTTCGCCGGATGGCAGGAGATCTGCGGCAAGCCGGTGCTCAACGCCGACCTCGGCAACTGGTGTGCGACCAAGCTCAATCCCAACCGCTCGACCGGACTCGGATCCCAGGCCGAGCGCGGCAGCAACTATGTGGAATCGATCACCGAGTTGCTGAAGGCGCCGTGGTTCGTCGGCTGGCACTGGTGCTCCTACGTCGAGAACACGGCGCGGGGCTGGGGCATCAAGGACCCGTGGGACGAGCCCTATCAGGACTTCATCGGGCCGGTCGCCGCCTTCAACAAGCGGGTCTATGAGCTCGCGGGCTGATCGGGTCCGCGCAAGAGGAGAGATTTCACATGAGTGGCTGGAAGCTGGGCTATGAGACCAACTGCTGGGGTGCGCTCGGCGGCGACGGCGTCGGGGTCACCTCGATCAAGGACCTGTTCTACCGGACCTTCGCCGACATGGGGAACGCGCTCGCCGATATCGGCGAGGCAGGCTTCCAGGGCGTCGAGCTGTTCGACGGCAGCCTGGTCGACTTCGCGGACGACATTGCCGGTTTCCGGTCGTTGCTCGACAAGGCCGGCGTCTCGCTGATCGGCGTCTATTCCGGCGGCAACTACATCTACCCGGACATCCTGGAAGACGAACTGTGGCGGGTTGAGCGTGCGGCGCAAGTGGCCGCGGCCGCGGGCGCGGAGCACCTGGTCGTGGGCGGTGGCGCGAAGCGGTCGAACGGTCTGCATGACGGCGACCACGAGAGGCTCGCCCGCGCGCTTGATCGGGTCTGCCACATCGCGGAGCGCCACGGATTGACCGCCCATTTCCATCCGCACCTGACCACGATCGCGGAGGCTCCCGACGAGATCGACGAGGTGTTCTCGATGTCTCGGATCAACTTCTGTCCCGACACCGCCCATCTCGCCGCCGGCGGCGGTGATCCGGCCGCGATGATCCGAAAGTACTTCGACCGGATCAGTTACGTGCACCTCAAGGATCTCCGGCGCGATCCGTTCGCCTTCTTGCCGCTGGGCGAGGGCGAACTCGACATGACCGGAATCGTCGGGACGCTGGCCGATCTGGGTTATTCGGGCTGGGTTACGGTCGAGCTCGACTCCCATCCCGATCCGAAGGCCGCGGCGCTGGCCAGCCGTCGCTTCCTCGAAGCGGCAATGCGCCAACACGGCATGGAAACCGTCGGCTAAGACGCACGGCGGCACAGGGCCATCGTGCGCGGCAAACTACCCGAATAAGTAGCAAAAGGAGGAAGAGCAATGCTGAATATTGGAGCTGGATGGGTCAGCGCATCCATATCGGCTGCATGTCTTGTCGGTCTGTCTACCAGCGCGCAGGTCGCCTCGGCACAGGCGGATCCGCGTGCAGCGCTGGACGCGCTCCAACAGACGGTGCTCAGCACCGGTCCGGGTGGCGAACAGCCGGTTTCGGCGGCCGACGTCGTGCTCAGCGGTGAGGAGGTCGCGCAGGTTCAGAGCATGGGCGCCACGGCAGCCCTGGTGTTCCACTATGGGGGCAACGACTGGTCGCAGGCGCAGATCGACGGCCTGACCGCACGCTTCGGCGAGCTGGGGATCGAGATCGTGGCGGTCACCGATGCCGGCTTCAAGCCCGACAAGCAGGTGTCCGACATCGAGACCGTGCTGGCGCAGGAGCCGGACATCATCGTGTCGATTCCGGTCGATCCGGTGGCGACTGCCGACGCATACAAGCGCGCCGCCGATGCCGGCGTCCACCTCGTGTTCATGGACAACGTGCCCGCCGGCCTGAAGGTGGGCGACGACTATGTCTCCGTCGTATCCGCCGACAATTACGGCAACGGCGTTGCATCCGCCCACTTGATGGCCGAGGCGTTGGACGGCTCCGGCAGCATCGGCGTCGTCTATCACGCTGCCGACTTCTTCGTGACCCGCCAACGCTACGACGCGTTCACGGCGACCATTGCCGAGGACTACCCCGGCATCGAGCTGGCTGTGGAGCAGGGCATCGGCGGACCGGACTTCGCCGGCGAGGCCGAGCGGGTGGCGTCGGCCATGCTGACCGCAAACCCGAACCTGGACGGCGTTTGGGCGGTCTGGGACGTGCCGGCCGAGGGCGTGATCGCCGCCGCGCGGGCGGCCGGCCGGGACGACTTGGTCATCACCACGATCGACCTGGGCGAGAACGTCGCTATCAGCATCGCGCAGGACAGCTTTGTCTACGGGCTCGGCGCGCAGCGGCCATACGACCAGGGCGTCACCGAGGCCAACCTCGCCGCCTATGCGCTGCTCGGCAAGCCGGCGCCCGACTACGTGGCGCTGCCGGCTCTGCCGGTCAGCCGCGAGAACCTGCTCGATGCGTGGCAGACCGTCTACCACGCGCCGGCGCCGGATACCGTCCAGGGCTTGATGGAATAGTGGGCGGAAGCGAAGGGCCGAACGAACTGGGGTGAGGAAGGGGCCGGCGGCCCAGTGCCGCCGCCTCGACCCACCCGGACATGGAGACGACGACAATGAAGACCATCAACATCGGCATGATCGGCGGGGGGTTCATGGGCAAGGCGCACTCGCTCGCCTATGCGGCCATGCCCATGTTCTTCTGGCCCGCCCCGGCGATGCCCGTGCGCAAGGTCGTGGCGGACGTGACCGAGGACCTGGCCAAGGACGCGGCCGCGCGCTTCGGGTTCGAGCGACACACAGGGGACTGGCGGCAGATCGTCGAGGACGACACGATCGACGCGATCGACATCGCGACCCCGAACGACAGCCATGAGGAGATCGCGGTTGCGGCGGCGAGGGCCGGCAAGCACATCCTGTGCGAGAAGCCGCTGGCGCGGAACGCCGCCGAGAGCCGCCGCATGTTCGACGCGGTCAAGAAGGCCGGGGTCACCCACATGGTCGCCTTCAACTATCGCCGCACGCCGGCGGTGACGACGGCGGCCCGGATGATCGCCGATGGCGAGATCGGTGACGTGCTCAGTTTCCGGGGTACCTACCTTCAGGACTGGTCTGCCGATCCGGATGCACCGCTGTCCTGGCGTTTCCAGAGGTCGATCGCCGGTTCCGGCGCCAACGGCGACATAGGCACCCACGTCATCGACATGGCGCGCTTCTTGGTCGGCGAGATCGTCGCGGTAAATGCCATCGCCAAGACCTATGTGCCGACCCGCCCCGTCCAGGCCGGGGGCCTCGACAAGCTCGGCGCGGCCGAGAAGGGCGGCGGCGACGTACCCCGAGGGGAGGTCGACGTCGATGACGAGATCCTGACGCTGGTCCGCTTCGCCAACGGGGCCACCGGCAGCATCGAGGCCACGCGCAACGCCTATGGCCGCAACAACTTCCTGGCGTTCGAGGTGCACGGCACGAAGGGGTCGATCCTGTTCGATTATGAGCGGCGCGACGAGCTTCAGGTCTGCTTCGCCGACGACCCCGGAGACCGCAAGGGCTTCCGCACCATCTTCACCGGGCCGGCGCATGCCTATGGCGAGGCCCTGTGGCCGATCCCGGCGCTGGGCATCGGCTACGGCGAGACCAAGATCATCGAGTGCCACGATTTCGTGAAGGCGATCGTCGACGGCGATCAGCCCTCGCCGAACTTCGAGGACGGCTGGCGGATCGCCGTGATCGCCGATGGAATCCTCGCCTCTGCCGAGCAGCAGGCCTGGCTGGACGTGTCGTGACAACGGCCGAGACGAACAACCGGTTGCCGCACGGCGCAGGAAAGCGCGCCGTGCCTGCTGGCCCGGCCGTGGACATGCAGTCGATCTCAAAGGCGTTCGGTGGCGTGCAGGCACTGCGCGAGGTCACGTTCTCAGCCGATTTCGGCGAGATTCACGCCCTGATGGGCGAGAACGGCGCCGGCAAGTCGACGATCCTGAAGATCCTGCGCGGAGTGTACGCGCCCGACGCCGGCACGATCGCCGTCGACGGGCGCCCGCTGGCGGAACACACGCCGGATGCGGCGCGGCGCCTCGGGGTGGCGATGATCTTCCAGGAGATGAGCCTGATCCCGTCGCTGACCGTGGCGCAGAACGTGTTTCTGGCGCGGGAGAAGCTGACCGGTCTTGGCCTGATCGACGATGTCGACGCGCAGCGGCGCACCCGCGCGCTGTTCGACCAGCTCGGCGTCGACATCGACCCGGGCACGGAGCTCGGCCGGCTGAGTACCGGTCAGCGCCAGTTGACCGAGATCGCCAAGGCGCTTTCCCAGGAGGCGCGCGTGCTGGTGCTCGACGAGCCGACCTCGGCGCTGAGCGCCGCGGAGACAAGGGTGCTGTTCGCGTTCCTGCGCCGGATCCGCAGCGAAGGCGTATGCGTGATCTATGTCTCGCACCGGATGGAAGAGGTGTTCGCGATCGCGGACCGCACCACTGTGCTGCGCGACGGCCGCCATGTAATCACCGCCAGGATCGCCGACCTGACCATGGATCAGATGGTCCAGCACATCGTCGGCCGTCGCGTCGGCGCGTTCGCCAGGCGCGATCATGCCGTCGACCGCGGCGGTGTGCCGCTGCTGGAGGTCGAGGGCCTCAGCGGAGCGGTCAAGCCGAACGGCGTCGGCTTCGCGCTGCACGCCGGCGAGATCCTCGGCATCGGCGGGCTGCTCGGCAGCGGGCGCAGTGAGCTCGCGCGCGCGCTGTGCGGCATCGATCCCATCCGTGCCGGGCGGGTGAGGCTGCGGGGCCGGGAGATCGCGGTCGACACCCCGCGCCGGGCGATTGCCCAGGGCATCGCCCTGATCCCCGAGGATCGCGTCCGCCAGGGGCTGATCCTGCAGCACGACATCGGCGCGAATGTCCGCCTGACCGTTCTCGACCACATCACGCGGACGGGCTTCGTCGATGATCGCCGGGGGCGTTCGCTGGTCGACGACCTGATGGGCAAGCTCAGGGTCAAGGCGAAGTCACAGGACACGCGCGTCGGCAATCTTTCCGGCGGCAATCAGCAGAAGGTCGTGTTGGCCAAGTGGCTGGCCGCCACGCCGGACATCCTGGTGCTCGACGAGCCGACGGCAGGCGTCGACATCGGCAGCAAGGTCGAGATCGTCGAGTTGATCCGGCTGATGGCCGACGAAGGCAAGGGCATCATCTTCATTTCGTCGGAGCTGCCCGAACTGCTGGCGGTCAGCGACCGCATCCTGATCCTCGGCGACGGCCGTTTGCTGCGCGAGATCGACCACGACGAGATCGACGGATGGAGCGCAGACATCGCCGAGCCCGAGGCGCGGATCGCGGCCTCGGAGCACGCTCTCCAACTGGCAATGCAACAGGCGGCAGATCATGGCTGACAGCGACGTTTCGAGCGCGACCCGGGAACAGTCCGGCCAGCTGTCCCAGCTAGACTGGCGGCAGTACATCATCTACATCGGCTTCGCCGTCGTCTTCGTCTTCTTTGCCGTGACCCTGTTCGACAAGGGTTTTCTCAGCACCAGCAACCTGCTCAACATCGTGCGCCAGAGCGCGATGATCGCGGTGATGGCGGTCGCCGTCACATTCGTGCTCTCCGCCGGCGAGATCGACCTGTCGGTCGGCGCCGTTGCCGGGCTTGCGTCGGTCGTGGCCGCCATGGCGATCGCGGAGTGGGGATTCGTCGCCGGCGTCGCGGCCGGTCTTGCGACCGGCTTCGCGGTCGGCACGATAAACGGCACGCTGACCACCCGCATCGGCATTCCCTCGTTCCTGGTCTCGCTGGCAATGCTCGGTATCGCCCGCGGGGCGGCGATGTGGATCAGCGATACGGCCGCGATCCCGATCCTGAACGAGACCTACACCTTCGTGTTCGGCGCCGGCGATCTCGGGCCCATTCCCATTCTCCTGGTCTGGACGCTGGTCGTCGGGGTGGTGGGCCACGTCGCGCTGCGCAAGACCCGCTATGGCCGTCAGGTGCTGGCGACGGGCGGAAACGAAACCGCGGCCCGGTTCAGCGGCGTGGCGACCGGGCGGATGAAGTTCTACGTGCTGCTGATCTCCTCGGTGACCGCGGCGCTGGCCGGCATGCTCTATGCCGGACGCCTCCACACCGGTCGCTTCCAGTTCGGCGAGGGCGACGAGCTCTCGGTGATCGCGGCCTGCGTCCTCGGCGGCACCAGTCTGTTCGGCGGCTTCGGGACCGTGGTTGAGTTTCGATCATCGGCGCCCTGATGATCAGCCTGATCAACAACGGCCGATCCTCATGGGCCTCGACTTCAGCCAGCAGCTGACCGCACGCGGAATCATCATCCTGGCTGTGGGACTAGGCCGCAAACGGAGCTAGCCACAAAACAGCCTGTGTCGGGCGCGCAGACCGTAGGTTTGTTGGCTCTCCGAGAATTGGGCCCTCATTTACGCGGGTTCACCGTGTGGCTCAAGTGATCACGGGTCGTTGCGTCCACTGTGGCTCGGTCCGCAGCGCGCTTTCGCTGAGGCCGAAGCCCGGAGAAAGCGCGAAGAGCAAATAGTGAAGGCGGTTGTGCGCCCCCGCAACCACCTCTAATTGCTCACACAAAGCCTGACCTCGACCGGGCTTGTGCTGTTTGCCGTCGCCGCACAGCGCCAGGATCCCCGCGAGCGCGCCGTAGAGGTCGATCCGAAGCTCGCCGCCCTCCGGCTTCAGCCCATCTTCTCCACCAGCGCGCGGACCTGCTCCATCGCCTGATGGCCCTGCGCAGGATCGGCCAGCGCCTCGTGCAACGTGGCCACCTTCTGCCGGTAGACCTCGGCCAGGTTGGGATGCAGCCGGGGCAGTGGCGTCCTGGCTTGATCGAGTTTGGTCTTGAGGGCCTGCTGGCGCCCTCCAGGTCGCGCATGCGGGCGTTGAGCACGCGGGCGTCGCCGCCGGCGAGTACCGCGTCGACCAGCCGCTCCAGCCGCCGGTCGATGCGGGCGATCTCGCTGCGCATCGCTTTCCTGCTCGGCGTCGGCGTTGCCGCGCAGCCGGTTGAGTCAGCGGAACTCGGGCTGGACGGGCACCGGCCTCGAACAGCTCGGGGTTCACCAGGCCGGCCCTGGAAAAACGGTCGAGGATGGTCGCCTCCAGCGTGTCGCGGCGGATGCTGAGGCGGTTGGCGCAGGTGCCCTTGTTGCGGGCGCTGGCGCAGCCGAGCAGGCTCTTGCTGATCTGGACGTAGCCGCCGCCGCAGACTCCCGCACTTCACCAGCCCGGAGAGCGGGCGCGGCTGGCGCCGCTCCCACGGCGGCCGCTCGGCGTTGCGGACTGCTGTCTGAGGGCCCAGGGCGACCGCCTCCTGGCGTTCGACCGCGTCCCGCACAGCGGCTGCGGCACGATCCTGAGGTCCGGCTCGTCGCGGACCACCACCGCTCGGGGCGGGTTCAGCCGCGGTGAGACGCGCCGACCGGTGTCGGGGTCCTTATCTTCCGGCTCTGACCCAATCTCGGTGCACACCGAGGGTTCATCGTTCGGCTCCGATCAATCGAAGGCGCGAAGAAGATCGAGATTGGCACGGCCACATCTGCCGCTTGACGAGCTTCAGCTTGGTGGATCTGGCCTTCCGTCTGTCCGTTTGACCAAGGCCTGGACAGCGCGGCGGCGACCGCGCATTCCGTCGGCCTTCAGCCCCCCTGCGAAGGACGCGAGCAGGCCAGGTGGCGGCGTCCTGGAAGCCAGCGCTGCAGGTCCTCGCTCTTGCGCTGTCGGATCATCGCCTGGAAGCGATCGAACAAGTGGCGCGGCGCCGGCGGAGCGCCGGAACAGCGGTTTCGATTGTGGCGATCGTCACCGCGTCGGCTTTGGAAAGATCATCGCGGGCGACGGTCATCACGCGCGATCTGGCGTGATGATGGACATTTCAGCGGTCCGCAGGTTGGCGCTGTTTCAGCCCGTCGACGCCGTGTTGCCCATTCCGTGACGGAAATGACACGCAGCCGCCCTTGAAGCCAGCGCGCTTCAGGCGGCGCCAGAGTTCGGCACCATTTCGGCAGCCGGCAGCCCACTCCTCGTTCAGCCTGACGAGCCATGGCTCCAACGAGCTCTTGCGAATGCGGAATACGTCATCTCTTTCGCCGCACCACCCGGCGAACCACCTGCCGACCAGGCCGGTGCGGCGCACGATCGCCTTGATCGGCGTTCCTGCGTCGAAGAGGACGAGAATGGTCCGATTGGTCTCCTCGCGGCGGAGAAAGCCTTCGTACTGGATGCGCTCGGCGCAGGTCAAAAGCGCGGGGTTGATCTCGGTCGCGCCGAGCGCCTGACGGATCGATCGCATCGATCTGCGTACCGCGTCGAGGAACGCGCTGCCTCGCATTCTCCATCAGATGCCAACGATCGGCGACCTGCCGCGCTTCGGGCAATGCCCGGCTGAGGTTTGGTCCATAGGCGCCGCCGCGATCTCGCGACACGACGCGGCTGGCAGGCCGCGCCGCGGAGCTGCGGCCTCGACCGTCGCGGCCTCACGGTCAGGCAGCACGTCGACGATGCGCCGCCGCTCAAGATCGCAGACGATCGTTCCACAACGGTGCCCGCGGCCATGCCCAATCATCGATGCCCAACATCCGTCGGCTGCGCAATGGTTGGGGACCGTACTGCCCGAAGCAGCGTGTCCTTGCTGACGGGAACAAGAGCTGCCGCGCGAGACTTTGACCTGGGCGGCCGCCGAGGGCGAGGCCGAGATGACGGACAATGCCCTGCAGCCGTGAGGTCCGCCGCGCAAAGGGTTGCGTGATTCCGCCGTCAAACCGCTCGGCGAAGATCTTCCTCCGGCAACCGGCACCGCCGCATCGGAACCGTCTGGTCTCCAGGCGGATCCGGTCCGACGACCATGCGCCGGCAGGTCGGCCAGGCACCGCAAGTATCGGCCAGCGGACTCGCCTCGAGGCGCGACCACACGCAGGACACTCGGATGCCGATCGCGATCTCCGCGCAACGGCGACAATCTCGCCGCCATCACCGCGACATGTTCGACCCTCAGGCCTGACGGCAGCAGTGATTGAACGTGACAACTTGGCGCATGGCCAGGCTCTCCCACATATTGAGCGCGTTCTATATAGCTGCGCCACAATATACAGGCATCCTGCACCGAAATCGGAGTCAGAGCCCTTATTCCACGCCGATCCACACCTCGCGTCGCTGCTGTCCACATGCATAGGGGTAATCCCAGCGCGCCGCGTCGGGGAAGCCCTTTCTCAAACGCATTCTAAGCGGACGGAACGGTGTCCCAAGCGACGGCCCGAGTTAGCGTAGACCCATGAAGCGGACCATGCAAAGTCGTCCGCGAGCTCCGAAGGCCCTTACGAGCGTGGAGAGCCATATTCGCTGCGCATCTGCCGGGCAGCCCCGGAACAGCTGCGCGTGCTGGACCTAGTCGAACAGCTCGACATGGAGATCTCTGATACCCTCGGCCTCAAGAGCGGCTTCCGCAGGGCCTCGAAGATGATTCTGTACCTGTTGCGCAGCCACTTTCTGGGCCAGGTCGCGACAACCTCTTCTGCGTCGCCGCATCGGGCATGAGCTACGTGGCTCCTGCCATGGCCCGGTCGACCGGCCGCGGCCTGACCTGGTCATGATCCGACCGGCGCACCCGCAGCGGGCTCGTTCTCGTTGCATCCGGCCGATGAGCTGCTGCGGCGCTGGAGTCCGGCTCACGTCAGTTGCAGGAGCATCTGGACGAGCTGTTGCCGAGAGCGCCCCAGCCGACCCGCGGCGGCTTCGCCGCCACGGACGGGCGCATCATCGGACCGCCGGTGGTTCTCGACCGTCGCCTGGACGTAGGTCTGGGCCTGCGGCTGTTGCTGC
Organism: Alphaproteobacteria bacterium; assembly: GCA_041396705.1. Lineage (NCBI taxonomy): Bacteria > Pseudomonadati > Pseudomonadota > Alphaproteobacteria > Alphaproteobacteria bacterium. Next base: position 315,562 of record JAWKYB010000002.1, on the reverse strand, counting down.
ACGCCGACCCGACGTTTACGGCGATGAACACGTTGAAGCGGCAGGTCGAGCTGATCCTGGGGACGCCCATCAGCAGCCGCGCGCTGTCATCGACCGGCTGCGCCTGCAGATACTGGAGAATGCGAGACTGGCAAGCTCGCGCTACGACATCCTGGCCTGCGATTTGCCGTGGTTCGGCGATTCTTCGCTGAAGGGCGTCCTGCGCCCGCTGGATGACCTGGGATCGAAGCGGGCCGGAACCGACTTGGCCGACTTCTACCCCGATGCGATCGCCAGTTCCTCCTACCTCGGTCGCTGTTATGGCATCCCATCGTCACCACGGCGGAAATGCTGGTCTATCGCTCGGACATTCTGGAGGCGCTGGATCTGGCGCCCCCACGCACGGCGGCGGACCTGATCCGGGCGCTCCCGCTTGTCAACCGGCCGCGAGAGCGGATGTGGGGCGTGTCGTGGAACGCCGCGCGGCACGCCCCTCGGCCAGCTTCATGATGATGATGGCTGCTTGGGCGGAGCGTGCTCAGGCTGCCGGAGGAACCGACGGGGCTTCGACGCACAGGTGGGTCGGGATTGGCGGCCTGAGCCGCAGTTTCTCTCTGACGAGGCCCTGGAAACGGCCGAGTTCATGCGCGCGCTGATGGACTGCTCGCCGCCGAATATCCTCGGCATGGCCTGGTACGACCGGGCAACGACCTATGCCCGCGGCGAGGCCGTTTTCGCCTATTCCCATTGCTGCTCGCGCCGGTCTGAGCTGAACGAAAACTGCGCCGCTTACGGCCGCACCGGTTACCTGCCGCATCCTGCCGGTCCGCGGGGATGGCCGATCACCCGCTCGGCGGCTATGTGCGCTGGCGATCCCTGCCAACATCGAGCCGTCGCGGGTCGACGCAGCGTGGTCGGCGATCCGCTCGCTGACGTCGCCCGAAGTGATGAAGCTCTTCAGCATGAACGGAAACCTTGCTCGCGCCAGGCTCAGCGTCAGCCGTGAAGCCGAGGTGCGCGCGAAATTCCGCCGATGATGGACGCCATCGACAGTTTCATGCCCGCGGCTACATGCGGATGTGGCCGCGACCACCGGTACCCGGCATCTCCATGCTGATCGAGATCCTCGGCGTGGAGGAGATCCACGACATGTTGCTGCACGGGCACCCGCCGCGCGCGGTGCTGGCGCGCATCCAGTCGCGAGTCGCGATGCTGTTTAATCATTGATATCGCGTTAGATATCCACTTTGGATTTTTTCGATCCAATCCGCGCGTCTTCGTTGTTTCCCCGACTGGGGGCGACTTCCTAACCTGTCGGCACCGTCGGATGGATGCGAGCGGGCGTGGCGTCGTGCTGCCGCTGCTGCGCGAGCGCCGAACCGACCGGATAACCGGGAGGAACGCGAATGAAGCGTTGGACGACATTTGCCGCGGCGATGGCGTTTTCGAGCGGTCTCGCCGCTGCCGCATCGGCCCAGGAATGCGCGGACGAGGACCGGCAGATCCTGACCGTATGGGACCAGTTCGAATACTATGGCATGACCGCTTCGCGGGAAGACCTGCGGTGGAGAAGATCCACCAGGAGTTCCAGGCCGAGCATCCGTGCGTTGTGTTTCGCGCTCGGTGTTCGGTGGCGGTTTCCCGGATCCGCAACGCGGTCGAGTTGGCCCTGACGTCGGGCGAGGCTCCGGACGTGTTCTACAGCTGGCCGTCCGGCGCCGGGCTGACCGCCTATGCCAACGCCGGCTATTATCTGACCGACCTGACCCCGTATGCGGAGCAGTACGGTTGGTCTGACCGGCTGCCGCAATGGGCCATCGAGCGCAACTCGTTCCAGCAAGCTCTCTATGCGTATCCGTGGGAGCAGGACCTGGAATACGTTTACTACAACACCGAGATTTTCGCCGAGCTGGGCCTTGCAGCCACCGCAGTCGTTCGAGGACGTGTTGGCTTGCGCGACACGGCCAGCGCGGCGGGCCTGATCCTGATTTCGCTCGGCAACCAGGATCTCTGGCCGGCCAGAACATGTGGACGGACGTGACGGCGCTGGCTGGAGGCCGGGAGGTGGGCCTCGCCCTGCTGCAAGGCCGGCAGCCGTGGAACTTCGGCAGAGCCGCTCGAAGCGCTACAACTGATCTTGCAGATGGTTGAGCACAGCTGCTTCAGCCCAGGCTTCAACGGCACGTCCCACAACGATGCCCTGTTGCAGTTCTATTCCGGACAGGCGACCGCAATCTGGACCGGCACCTGGGTGATCCATACGGTCATAGAGAACATGCCGGAGGACAAGCTCGACATCTTCTACATGCCGCAGTTCAAGGAAGGGGTGCCGCAGGCCACACACATGTCCGAGGCTCGGCCTGGTACATCTGGTCCGACGAAGGTGCCTGGACTCGCGTGGCCGGAAAGCATCGACTTCGTGTCCGATCCGCGCTGGCTGGAAACCTGGGTCACCGAAGGCTACACCATCCCGATCCAGAAGACGCCGATCGACTTCGCGGCATACGGCATCGCCGGCGTGGTTGCCGACGCCTTCGCCACCGGCGCGGCGATGCAGGATCGCAACGTCGATGCGTTCCACACCACGGCGCCGCCGCGGGTGACGTTTGTCATGTATAACGACATCCAGGGCGCCGACCGGAGACACGACGCCGGCACCTCGCCAAACTGGACGAGCAGATGCAGTCGGCGACCGACGCCGGCGAAGTGTGGGAGCCGTAAGCCCGCAATGAGATCCCGACGGCGGGCCGCAGCTTCGCGGCCGCGCCTCCCGCAGATCCGAAGGCGGTCATGCCGAACAAGAAGCGCGCGCCATATGTGTTCCTGGCGCCGGCCCTTCTCTACCTGGCGCTATGGATTTTCTATCCCATCGCACAGAATGCCGTGCTCAGCACATTGGCGCCCGAGGCGGGCCGGGAATCGGCGGTCCATTTCGTCGGCCTCGGCAACTACGAGCGTCTGATCTCCGACGACCTGTTCCTTCGTGCGCTGTCGCACAATCTGATCTGGGTCGCGCTTTCGATCGTCGTGCCGGTGGCGATCGGCCTGGTGCTGGCGGTCCTGCTGGTGCATCGCCGGGCACGACTGTTCTACGCGACCGTCTTTTTCCTGCCCGCGACCGTTGCGCCGATCATGGCGGCAATCATCTGGGGCTGGGTCTACAACCCGACATTCGGCGCGCTGAATCAGGGCCTCGATCTGATCGGACTGAGCAGCCTGGCGCGGCCCTGGCTCGGCGACGCTGGGTCCGCGCTGGTCGCCGTGAACATGATCGGAAGTTGGGGCTACTACGGCTTCTGCACTTTGATTTTCCTCGCCGGCCTGCAGGGGATCGACCCCGAGATTTACGATGCCGCGCGCATCGACGGCGCGGGGCCGCTGCAACAGTTCTGGCGCATCACCATCCCGCTGCTGCGGCCGACCATCGTCTTCGTGCTGGTCTACACCGTCATCGGCTCGATGAAGTTCTTCGACATCATCTACGTCGCCACCAAGGGCGGCCCGGACAACGCCACCCAGATCGTCGCCGTCTACATGTTCGACCTGTTCATCCGTCAGGGCCAGGTGCACTACGCCGCGGCCATGAGCACGGTGCTGACCGCCATCATCCTGGCTCTCAGCGTGCTGCTGCTGTGGAACGCGCGGTCCCGCGCGGCACGGATGGCCTCCTGATGAACCGGCTGCTCAACGCTCTGGGCGCCAACGCTGTCCTGGTCCTGTTCACGATCATCTCGATCGCGCCGGTCTATCTATTGTTCGTCACCTCCCTGAAGTCGCAGGGCGAGCTGATCGCGAGCGTTTTCGCCCTGCCAGAGGACCCACGCTGGCACAATTACGGGCTGGTGCTGGTCGATCGTGGCTATTACCAGGCCGTTCTCAACAGTCTGCTGGTGTCTGGCGCGGTCACCGGGCTGACCATCATCCTGTCTGCGACGGCCGCGTTCGCCTTTGCGGTCTACGACTTTGCCGGCAAGCAGGTGCTGTTTGTCCTGGTGCTGGTCGGGCTGATGGTCTCCGAGGTCTCGATCCTGATCCCGGTCTACAACCTGCTGAAGGACTGGGGCCTCCTGAACAGCTATGTCGGCATGATCCTGCCGCTGATCGCGCTGGGGCTTTCATTCGGCATCTTCCTGATGACGACGTTCATGCGCGAGGTGCCGCGCGACCTGCTCGACGCCGCCCGCCTGGACGGATGTAACGACCTGCAAATCCTGATCCGGATCATCGTGCCTGTCAGTCTGCCGGGTATCGGCGCGCTGGCCGTGATCGAATTCCTATGGGCCTGGAACAGCTTCTTCCTGCCGCTGGTCATCGCGACCCGTCAGGACCTGATGCCGCTCAGCGTCTCGGTGATCGATTTCATGGGCCGTTTCACCTTCAACTACGAGTTGGTCGCGACGACCTGCGTGATCATGTTCGTGCCGATACTGCTGCTTTACATCGTTACCCAGCGCAGCTTCCGGCGCGGCGTGACCATGGGGGCGATCAAGTGACCGGCCTGCCCGCGCAATTTCCTGCCAGCACATATGTCGGAAAGGGAACGGCATGACCGAGCCATTGGCGCAACACTGCATTCCGATCGATATCGTCGATCCCCTCGGCCTCGGCAGGGTGGCCGAACCGGTGGAGTTCTGCCTTGCGTTCGACCGCATCCGCCCGAACGAGCGCGGGCTCGTGGTCACCGATGGCAACGGACGGCGGATGCCGGTACAGATCACCGCGTGGCATGTCGGAGCCGATGGTGCGCAGGCGTCGGCCACACTGTGCCTGCCGGTCTCCATGGCGCGCGGTGAGGTGCGGCAGAGATACGTGGTTTGGCTGTCCGAGACTCCGCAGGACGGAGCACATGACGGCATCCGCATTCTCGACCCGCAACTTGCGGACGGATACCGCCGTCTCAATACCGGCTGCTATGAACTGGAACTGTGCACCGGAACTGCCCGTGGCGATGGTGCAAGCAAGTGGGGCATCCGCCATTTCGAGCAGACCAGCCAACGGATCAACCTGATCGCCGGCAACGCGAATGCCTTCGGTGGCGTCTACGGCCCGTTCTTCACGCCCGAAAACGGTCTGATCAACCCCCCGGCTCACGCCGTGGCACGTTTCGACATCATCTGCGAAGGGCCGGTCACCTGCCAATATCGAATGAAGGTCGACGTGCCGGACGGGCTGCGCCCGGAACTGCATGGCAAGTCGATCGAGGTGATCTGGCGCTTCTACCACGGAACGCCGCTGTTCACCCGCACCTACTTTGTCGACGACTTCGACACCGAGATCGATGGCCGCCGTTGCGCCAACCGCATTACCGTCGGCGACGAGATCGAGAGCGGCAAGTCGAACCTGCTGCTGTCGACGTACCGTCATAAGGGCGGCACCGCCTATCGCGAGGGCGACCTCTACGCCGAGATCCTGCTGGCGCGCCTTCGCGACCTGCAGGACCGGGAGCCGCAAGCGCTATCCCAGGCGATGGACCGGCTCGGCATCGACCCGACGCAGGACCCGTCCACCTGGCACTGGGACAATTACTGGCGCCTGTTCTGCGCGGTGGAACAGGCGCTGCCGCAGGCGGTGCTCGCCGCGGAGGTTGAGAAGATCTGGCGCTCGGCGAACCAGATCGTGTGGAGCGATCGGGACCACACCCTTGTCCACTACACCGACGATGCAGTGGAGGTGAACAAGGTGCCGCAGCAGACCATATTCGCGCTGGACGCGCAGAAAACCTGCGAATACAGCCCACGCACCGGCTATGCGTTCGTGCGCTACATGAACCGGGTTTCGCCGCGCATGCAGATCGTACAGCGCCACGACAGCGGCTGGGTGAACTGGGGCACCAACGGCGAAAACGAGTATCCCGAGCTGCCGTCGGGCTCGACCATCTGGGCTGCTTATGATCGCTTCGACGACTGGGAGGCGGTGGCGGACAGGATGGAAACACCGCTCGCGGTCAGCGTGCGGCCGCTGGAGCGGTGCTACGATGTCTCGCCATAGGCGCAGGCAACAGCCGACAACGGGAGAAAGCTCATGAAGGCCGTGTTTCTGCCCGGCGATCGCCGCGTCGAGGTGCGCTCGGTCCCGGATCCGGCGCCGGGGGTGAACGATGTGCTGGTGGCGGTGAAGGCTTCCTGCATCTGCCGCAGCGACCTCAGCCTCTACTACGGCAATGCGGTGGTCGGTGGTGCGGCGGCGGGAAAATGCGTCACCGGCCACGAGCCGGCGGGAATCATCGAGGCGGTCGGCAAGGGCGTGACGCAATTCAAGGTGGGCGACAGGGTGGCGGTGTACCTGGCGCTCGGATGCGGCGCATGCGCATGGTGCCGCGCAGGCAACATGCACCTGTGCGGCCGGTGGAAATGCCTGGGCTTCACGGCTGACGGCGGCAACGCGGAATATCTCGTGGTGCCGGAGCGCAACTGCTTGCGGGTGCCTGAGACGATGTCGTTCGTTTCCGCGGCCATCTCCACCGATGCGTTCGGCACCCTGTTCAGCGCCTGCCGCAAACTCGGCGCTTCGGGCGGCGGCACGATCGGCATCTGGGGCCTTGGCCCGATGGGGTCGGCCGGCGTGCTGGCGGCGAAAGCACGCGGCGCACGCGTCATCGCCCTCGATCCGATTGCCGAGCGCCGGTCGTTCGCAATCGGGCTGGGCGCCGACGCGGCAGTCGATCCGACCGTACCGCAGGCGCTGGAGGAGCTGACAGAGCTGACCGGCGGCGCCGGTCTGGCCGCCGCCATCGACTGCTCCGGCAACGAAGCGGCCCAGAACATGGCGCTCGACGCGACTATGCCATTCGGCAAGGTGGCATTCATCGGTGAAGCGGCGCGAACCACGATCCGGCCCAGCGAGCAGCTCTTGCGCAAGCAGCTCACGCTGTTCGGGTCGTGGTACTTCAGCACGCACGAGTACGACGACATCCTGCGCACCATCCAGGAAAAGGACATCGACCTCGCGGTGCTGGCGACCCACCGGTTCGCGCTCGACGATGCGGAGATCGCGTTCCGCAAGTTCGACAACAGGGAAACCGAGAAAGCCGTTTTCACGCTGTAGGGAAATGACGGCGCATCTTTGAGAATGACATCAAGTCGAGGCCAATGTGGGCAAAGTGCGCAGGCTGGTCGCGTCGGTTCCAATTGAAGCCAACGCCGATGGCAATTTTGTGATGTGCTTCCCGGAAACGCCCTCGTTGTGAGTTAGAGTTTTCTGCTTTGTGAAGCGCTCCCCAACGCACCCTCGGTGGGCGTTAGAGTTTTCCGGCCTTGGTCAGCAATACGGGCTGGCTGCGTATGCTGATTTCATCAGCGCTGCCGGGACGTTGTGCCCGATCACGCCATGTGGCCGTTGCTCGTTGTAGTCTCGACGCCAAGCCTCCAACTTTTCCGCGGCATCCGCAAGGCTCAGGAACCAGTGAGTGTTCAGGCATTCGGACCGCAGTCGGCCATTGAAGGCCTCTATGAAGGCGTTGTCGGTGGGCTTGCCCGGCCGAGAGAAGTCGAGGGTCACGTCGCGCTGGTAGGCCCACAAGTCGAGGTCCCGGGAGATGAACTCCGAGCCCTGATCCACCCGGATCGTCTTCGGATAGCCAATCCTGCAACAAACCCGCTCGAGCGTCGCAACCACATCCGCGCCACGATAGCTGAACCGCGGGTCGAGCACCGGCACATGAAGCGAGTAGGTGTCGACCACCGTCATCACGCGGATCTTGCGCCCTGTCGTCAGCTGGTCGTGAACGAAGTCCATGGCCCAGACATCGTTCGGCCCAACAGCCTCCGCTCGATCCGCGCGCAGCTTGGCCTTGACCCGCCGCTTCGGCGTCTTGTTGCGCAACTGCATGCCCAACTCCGTGTAGATCCGGCAGGTCTTCTTCTGATTGATCGACCATCCCTCCCGCCGCAGCAGGACATGCACCCGCCGGTACCCGAAGCGCACGCGAGTCTGGCAAATCTCCTTGATCCGCTGTTCCACAGCGGCCTGACCGGGTCGACGGGATTTGTACCGATAGGTCTTCGGGTCGAGCAGGATCACCGCGCACGCACGGCGGATCGAAATCGCCCAGTCCGATCGCATCACGTCGACCAGCGTTCTCTTCCGGCCAGGCCTCAGAGCTTTCGCTCGATCACGTCCTGCAGCATGGCCTTATCAAGCGACAGGTCGGCGACGATCTTCCTCAGTTGCGCGTTCCCCTGCTCCAGCTCTCGCAGGCGCCGCATCTCCGACGGTATCATCCCGGCGTACTTCTTCTTTCAATTGAAATAGGTCGCCTGGCTGATCCCTGCCTTCCGGCAGATCTCGGCCACAGACGTGCCCTATTCACCCTGCTTGATGATGAACGCCCTCTGCGCATCCGTGAACCGCGATGCCTTCATCCGTTCCGCTCCTCCTCCCAGCCAGGAAAATCGACACGGAAAACTCTAAACAGAATCGAGGGCGTTTCCGGGAAGCACATCAGTTGATGAACCATGGGGTGACTGCCCAGCAATCACCTCAGCAAGTCTAACCAGTTACCGTTTGCGGAACGGTCGTCCACAATTTCTACAATATTTCACTAGCGTCGGTAATTCCCAGGCGTTCGGCACTTCGTATGATGTGCGATTGCATGTAGTAACGCGCCTCGTCGGGGTCCCGGCGACGCAATGCTTCCAGTATTCTCTCGTGCTCGACAACCGGTTCCCATGCACGATTGTATTGGGTCTCGTACATCCTGACCGCATGCATGACAAGGGGTCGGAACGCCCGGTGCATATCGGCAAAGAGCCGGACCTCGGCGAACCGGACGATCATGTGGTGGAACTCGAAGTCTGTCGCTGCGCTTGCCTCCAGGTCTGCCGCCCGCGTCTGGCTCTTGAAGGCGCTCAGGTTGCGCTCCAGGAGCTGGATCTGATCGTCGGATATGCGCATGGCGGCAAGCCTCGCCGACTGGCTTTCGATCAGGTAGCGGAACCGCGAGATCTCCAGCTTCGGATAGGTCGCATCATGCGAGATGACGTCCATCCCGCGCATGATGTCGGCAAGTTCGCTCCGGGCACTGCCGCTCTCCGAGCGCTGGGTGGCGCCGCGCTGCCCGGCGAGCCAGAAGGTGCCACGGCCAGGCTCGGTCCGCAGCATGCCCGACGCCTCCAACTGGGACAGCGCCTCGCGCACCGAGGTTCGACTGACGCCGAGCTGCGTCGATAGCTCTCGCTGCGACGGAAGGCGACCGTCGTCGTCGATCGCGCCTTCCGAGATCATTTTCTCGATCTGCCGCGCCACGGTCTTGGACACCGGTGCCCAGTAGGATTTGTCCACGCCCAGGTCGCTTCCGTTGCTCGTGGTGCCGGTCAGACCGGACGGACCGCGTCTTGCTCTTCGCGTACCGCTCATATCAAGGCCAGGTACGCCGATTCGACGTTGACAGCCCCTTGTGCCCAATTAGAGTGGCAAACTCAGGGTGAATGTTAGCTGATTTCCGTCGACAGGGCCAACCAGCAGTTTGCGCATTGCGGTCCAACCGGTCTGGCCAGTAGGGGTCGCGCCAGACGAAGCGGCGGCGACGGAAGGCGGGCATTCGAGCAAGAGGGGGTATGCATGAAAAGCCATGATGTCTCGCGCACGATCCGTACCGGACTGGCCGGCGCGGCTTTGGCCGTGTTGGCGGTGCCGGGGGCGGCGAGCGCGCAGGAAACCTTGAAGGTCTATGTCAGCGCCGGCTTCGACGGCAACACCTGGATGGATGCCTCGATGAACCTGCTGCGCGCGATCTCCCAGACCAGCGCGTACAAGGATCGCGTAGAACTGGAGGTTCAGTCGGCGCGTGGCGACGCCCAGGTCCAGCAGCAGCAGATCAATGCCATGGTGCAGGCGGGCGCCGACATCATTGTCGCCTGGCCGATTTCGCCCACGGCACTCAATCGATCGGTGCGCAACGCCTGCAGCCAAGGCGTCATCTTCATTACCTGGGACGCGCAGGTGACCGAACCATGCGCGTACTACGTCGGAATCAACCAGGACTGGGCCGGCGCCGGTCCGGCCGAGTGGCTGGCGCAAGAGCTTGATGGCGAAGGCGACATCATCTTCATGGGCGGGATTCCGGGCACGATGGTCGACACCCGTCGCAACGAAGCTGCCAAGGCCGTGTTCGCTGAATATCCCGGCATCGAGATTGTCGCCGACACGCCGAGCATGTGGAACAACGCGACCGCCCGGCAGAAGCTAGCGGAGATTGTCGCGGCGCGGGGCTGGGACAGCATCGACGGGCTGTGGACCCAGACCGGTTGCTACGAGTTCGCCCAGCTGCAGATCGAGGCGGGACGCGATACGTTGCTGCCATGTGCGGGCAACGGCTCGAACGGCGAGCGCGTTTCGCAGTTGCCGGAAGGCGCCACCGAGGGGGCGCTCGCCGTCCCGGGCGTCTCGATGGGCTCGCCGCCCTGGGCGGCTCCGTATGCCTTCAAACTTGCCATGGAGATGATCGACGGCGGGGAAGTGCAGAAGTACACCGAGATACCGATGCCGTTGGTCAAGAGCGAGGATACGGTGCTTTGCGAGTCCGCCGACCGGGACGAGCTCGTCGCGATGGACTGGTCCTGCAATGCTGTGCCTCTCAGCGTGGCACCGGCCAACTACTTCATCGATGTATGGAGCAAAGAGGTACCGGAGTTGGACCTGTATTCCGCTCTGAACGGCACCGTTCCCGAAGGCCAGTAGATCGAAGGGGAGGAGCCCCGGCGGGCCCGATGCGCCAGATCGGGCCCGCCGGGGATATTCTGTGCGGGGCCGTTCAAGATGAGCACGACGCCGGATGATTCCGTCGGCGCGACCGCCGTCACAATCACCGGACTGATCAAACGCTACGGGTCCACCGTCGCACTGGATGATGTGTCCTTCTCGATCCGCTCCGGGACGGTCCACGCGCTGTTGGGCGAGAACGGCGCCGGCAAGTCGACCCTGGTGAAGGTGCTGAGCGGGCTGACGCGCCCGGACGCCGGCAGCGTCGCGCTGTTCGGTCGCCCCGTCGCGATCGCGCGGCCGCGCCGTGGCGCACCAACTCGGCATTCGAACGGCGTTTCAGGAGATCTCGCTGGTTCCGGACCTGACGGTCGCGCAGAACTTCCTGCTGATGGAGGAGCCGCTGAGCCGCCTCGGGCTCGTCGTCCGGCGCAGGGCCGAGGAGATGGTCGGTGCGGCGCTCGCAGGGTTCGGGCTTGACCGTATAAGTCCCCGGACCAAGGTTGCCACGCTCGACCTTCCGCTGCGCCAGAAAATCGAGATCGCGCGCAGCGCCAGCCGCGAACCGAAGCTGCTGCTGCTCGACGAGCCCACGGCGTCACTGTCGGGACGCGATGTCGCGTGGCTCGCGGAAATCATTGCGCGTCGTCGCGAGACGGGCAGCACGACGGTGTTCATCTCGCACCGCATGCAGGAGGTGAGGGAGTTCTGCGATGTCCTGACTATCCTCCGCAACGGCAAGGCGGTCGGCACCTTCGAGGCGGACGACATCGCCGACGAGCAGGTCATCGAAACCATGATCGGCCGCTCGCTGGATGTGGTGTTCCCGGCCAAAGGCCCGCCTACCGCAGGGGCCGACCGCGCGCCGGCGCTGTCGGCGGCGGGACTTAAGGCCGGTCGGCAAATGGACGGGATCAGCCTCGACCTTCACCCGGGCCAGATTCTGGGCGTGGGGGGGCTGGAGGGCATGGGCCAGCGCGAGTTGTTTCTTGCACTGTTTGGCGCATTGCCGCTCGACGCCGGTGAAATCCGCGTGCATGGGGAGCCGGTTTCGCTGCATTCGCCGGCCGATGCAATAGGCGCGGATATTGGAATCAGCCTGGTGCCGGAGGATCGCAAGACCGAGGGGTTGTTTCTCGAGTTCGATGGTCGGCAGAATGTCAGCCTCCCGTCGCTGGGCCGGTTCGTTTCCGGTGGCCTCGTGCGGCGCCGGGACGAGTCGTCGGCCGCGCTCGACGTGTTGGAGCAGGTCCAGGTGCCGCCGCGGGCGCTCTATCTGCAGGCCAGGCAGTTCAGCGGAGGCAATCAGCAGAAGATCGTGATAGCCAAGTGGCTGCTGACCGGCAGCCGTGTCCTGCTGCTCTATGATCCCACGCGCGGTGTCGATATCGGCACCAAGGCGGAGATATACCGGATCATGCACGACTTCGCCGGCAAGGGGGGATGCATCCTCCTCTATTCCAGCGAAGTCGGCGAGCTGGTCAACCTCTGCAACGACGTTCTCGTGCTCTACCGGGGCCGTGTCGCAGAGAGGCTCAATGGAAGCGCGGTCACCGAGACGCAGATCATGCGTGCCGCCCTGGGCGGCGCCCCGGCTGAGACCGCGGCACAGGCGGCGGTCCGTGTCCACTGACCTAGCGATGATCAGCCGACCGACAGCCATGGAATGGCTGAGCGGTCGCCGCGGCACGTTGATCTCCCTGACGGTGCTTGTTGTCTCGATCCTTGCGCTGGTGGCGGTGAACCCTGCGCCCCTCGGCTATTTCGACATCAGCACCATCAGTGCGAGCGCCACCACGCTGGCCCTTGCCGCGATGGGCGAGACCATCGTGGTCCTGTCCGGCGGCCTCGACCTTTCGGCCGGCGCCGTCGTCTCTCTGGTCAATGTGGTTCTGGTCACGCAGCTTGGCGCCGCGCAGATGCATCCGGTTCTTTACGGGTTGGCGGCGACGGGGATCGGGATCGGCCTGGGCGGCGCGATCGGCGCGGTCAACGGGTTCTTCGTCGGCTACCTGCGCCTGCAGCCGATCATCGTCACGCTGGCGACGATGTTCGTGGCCCAGGGAGCCGCGCTGCTGATCCTGCAATATCCGGGCGGCGAGTTCGATTACGACTTCTCGATGGTGCTGGTCGGCGATGCCGTGCCGGGCCTTCTACCGGCCCCGATCCTGGTCCTCGCCGTCGCGCTGGTTGCCTGGCTGGTGCTGCGTGCCACCCGGCTCGGGACTGCGATCTATGCGGTGGGCAGCGACGCCTCCGCGGCTGCGACCAACAGAGTCAACGTCGCCGCCACGCGGTTCCGGACATTCACTGCTGCGGGTGCGTTCTACGGCGCCGCGGGCGTGTTCGTGACCGCCAACAGCGGCGCCGGGGATCCGCTGATCGGCGCCACGATGCTGCTGAAGGTGTTCGCTGCGGTCGTGCTCGGCGGGACCCTTATCGGCGGCGGTCGCGGCGGCGCGGTCGGCACCGTGTTCGGCGCGCTGACGCTGACGATCATCGTCAACCTGTTCCTGGTTGCCGGCATCCGCACCTACTATGTGCCGATCGTCGAGGGTCTCGTGCTGGTCCTGGCGGTACTCGGCTTCGAGGCCGGCCGCGGCCTGCCGGCGGTGGCTGCGCTTCGCCAGCTGGTGCAGAGCCGCGCGCCACGTCGCCGCTCGCGGGTCACGCCGGCGCCGTCGTCGGTGCTCACGCCCGCGCCGTTGTCCGCGGCAATGCCTTCATGGCTGCTTCGCAACGCGGCGACGCTTCGTTTCGTGCTGCCGGCGTGGCTGCTGCTGCTGATCGCGATGATCGCGACGGCGGTTATCAACGGCAGCGACTTTTCGCTCGGCAGCTACCTGGTGACGTTGCTGGTGTTCACCAGCTTCCTGGCGGTGCTGGGCGTCGGCCAGGGGGCGGTGGTCCTCGCCGGCGGCCTCGACCTCTCGATCGCCTGGGCGATCACGTTTCCCGCGATCGTGGTGACGACCTACGCGAATGGATCCGATGCGGATGCCGTCTGGGCGATGCCGCTGGCACTGGCGATCGGCGCTCTCATCGGTCTGGTCAACGGCATCCTCGTGGTCGGAGCGCGTCTGTCACCGATCATCGCCACGCTGGCGACCGCGAGCGTACTGGAGGGCATCGCCCTGGTGTTCAGCGACGGCGCCCCCACCGGGGCGGCGCCGCCGATGCTGGCCTGGTTCGTCAACGGGCGGCTCCTCGGTTTGCCGCCGGTCGTTTACTTCCTGGTCGTGTTCGTCGTCGTGGCGACGCTTCTGCTCGACCGCAGCGCCTTCGGCCGCCGGCTGCACGCGGTCGGCATGAACGCCTGGGTGGCGAAGCTGTCGGGGGTCCGCACCGGCGCCGTCATCATCACCGCCTATGTCCTGAGCGGGCTGTGCGCGGCGCTGGTCGGGCTGCTTCTGGCGGGCTTCACGGCCCAGGCCTACTACGACATGGGCAAGCCTTATCTGCTGTCGTCGATCGCCGTCGTGGTCCTGGGTGGCACCAGCATCACCGGCGGGCGAGGGCACTATCTCGGAATCTTGGGCGGCGCGCTGCTGTTCACGGCGCTGAGCAGCATGCTGGCCAGCACCGCGCTGCCCGAGGCCATGCGCAGCATCATCTACGGCCTCGTTCTGATGGGCGCCGTCATCATGCTGCGCGAGCGCGAACAATCATGACCCAGGAGGCACGAGCATGACCGCCAAGGACATTCAGGTGTGCATCAACCCGCATTTCGATGCGGTGGCGCTGTGGATCGGTTCGTTCGGTGGCGAGGACTCGCCCTGCGACATCTCGCGGGGCGTCTTCGGCGCCAAGCGCGGAGTGCCGCGGCTGCTCGATTTCTTCAAGCGCTACGGGATCACCACGACCTGGGGGGTCACCGGCCACTCGATGGAGAGCTTCCCGCGTGCGGCCGAAATGATCATCGATGCCGGCCACGAGATCGGGGTGCACGGCTACACCCACGAGAACCCGCTGGCCATGAGCCGCGAGCAGGAGGCCGACGTACTGGACCGCACGATCGAGGTCGTCGAGCGGATGAGCGGTAAGAAGCCCGTCGGCTACATGGCGCCATGGTGGGAGCTCAGCCCCAATACCGTTGAGCTGCTGCTCGACCGCGGCATGCTCTACGACAGCAGCATGATGGAGGACGACTATCATCCCTACTATCTGCGCGTGGGCGACAGCTGGACCAAGATCGACTACGCCAAGCCGGCATCCGACTGGATGAAGCCGTGGAAGGCCGGCAAGGAGATCGACCTTGTCGAACTGCCCGCAAGCTGGCACCTGGACGACGCCCCGCCGACCATGTTCGTCAAGGCCTTCCCCAACAGCCACGGCTGGATCACCGGCCAGGACCTGGAGCAGATCTGGAAGGACCAGTTCGACTGGGTCTATCGCCACCACGACTATGCGATCTTCCCGATCACGATCCATCCGGACAGCGCCGGCAAGCCGCATGTGCTGATGCTGCTCGAGCGGCTGGTCGACCACATGCTGGCGCATTCCGGCGTGCGCATGATGACCTTTGCGGACATGGTGGCGGATTTCCGCAAGCGCGCGCCCTTCGGCAGCGGCACCGAGGTCGGCGGCCCGAGCGGCCTGTGAGTGGCAGGTACTGAAGCGGGGCTGTCGTCATGTGCGGCGCATGCGGATTGTTGAGCGGCGGGCCCGAGTGGATCGAGCAGGCTGGCGGACGCAATCCGGTGGCTGAGCGCCAACGGCGGATCGCGCTGGTCAACCGGCTCCTCGCCGACAGCGGCGTCAAGCTGTCTGCACAAGGACGTGTGTATGTCGTGCGCAGCGCAACCGGCCGCTCGCTGTTCGTGCCGGACCTGACGCATGTCTGGGCCGCCGCGGACAAAATCGGCCGGGGGCGCGTCGACCCGCTCGCCGTGACCGATGGAGAGGACGATGGGGGCGATGCGCATGCGGACCGATAGCGGCCGACCAACGCCTGTCACGGTTCTGACTGGCGCGCTCGGCAGCGGGAAAACCACGCTGCTGCGCAAGCTGATCGCCTCCGATGCGGCTGAGCGGATCGCGGTCGTGATCAACGAGTTCGGCGAGGTCGGTCTCGACCATCTGCTCGTGCGCAACGTGACCGACAATGCGGTGGTCCTGCAGAACGGCTGCGTCTGCTGCACCATCCGCTCCGACCTGCGAGCGAGCTTCCGCGAGCTGATCGACGGTCGGGCTTCCGGGGCAATCGAGCCATTCGACCGAGTCGTCCTGGAGACGACGGGGTTGGCGGATCCGGCCCCCATCGTCCAGACGCTGATCGCCGATCCGATGCTCCGCAACCAAATGCGACTGGCCAACGTCGTGTGCACCGTGGACTGCCTGCACGTGCGCGGCCAGGTTCTCGACCAGCCGGAGGTACTGCGACAGCTGGCGATCGCGGACGAGCTGGTTCTGACCAAGACGGACATGGACGGCGCAATGTCCGCCGACGCCGGGCGGTCCTTTCTCGCCCGGCTGAACCCGCTGGCGGACGTCAGCGATGCCAACGCGCCGTGCTTCGATCCGCTGCGCGTGCTAACCGGCCCGCAACCCGGAGCCGACAGCGGGGATCAAGATTGGCTCGGACGCATTGCCGGCCTGCACCACGACGGGGAGCCCCGCGGGCACGGGGTTGACGCCGGATCGGCTCACGCCGGCGTCTCCAGCTTCGTGTTGCGTGCGCACAGGCGCATCGATTGGACGGTCTTCGGCGTTTGGCTCAGCGCCTTCGCGTATCGCTACGGCGACCGGATTCTGCGCATCAAGGGGCTTCTCGACGTGCCGGAGGCGCCAGGCCCGATTGTCCTCGATGTCGTGCGCAACGTGATCCATCACCCCGTGCATCTCGAGTGCTGGCCCGACAGGGACCATTCCTCCCGCATCGTCTTCATCGTCCAGGACCTGGACACCCGCCGCATCGAGCGTGCGCTGGTCCGTTTCCTGGCTGATGCGGCCGTTGCGGCTTCGGAACCGCGTTCGGTGCAGCGGGTCCTGGCCTGATCTGATAGGAGCTTGGGCGGCCTTCGCAATGCAGATGACGACGATCAAAGCGACCGGCCTCACCGACCCCGTCGAGATCGTGATCGATCGGTGGGGGGTGCCGCACATCCGCGCCCATAACATCGACGACCTGTTCTTCGCCCAAGGGTTCAACGCCGCCCGCGACCGCCTGTGGCAGATCGACCTCTGGCGCAAGCGGGGCCTGGGCTTGCTGGCGCACGACTTCGGCCCTGGCTATGCGGCGCAGGACCGTGCCTCACGCCTGTTTCTGTACCGCGGCGACATGGCCGCCGAGTGGGCGTCATATGGCGACGACGCCGAAGCGATCTGCACCGCCTTCGTGCGCGGGATCAACAGCTACATCGAACTGCTGGACGACCATCCGGACTGGCTGCCGCCCGAATTCGTCGAGCTCGGGACTCGACCGGCGCGTTGGCGACCCGAGGATGTGGTCCGCATCCGGGTCCATTCTTGGATGCGCAACGCGCTCTCGGAGGCAGCGCGTGCCAGGGTGATGGCGAAGGCGGACGCTGGCGTCGACCTTCTGCGCCAGAACCTCGACCCACCGCGCGTCCCGACGCCCGCGGAGGGCCTCGACCTGGCGAGCCTGCCGGACGACATGCTGAACGTGTTCAAGCTGGCGATGGCTCCTGTCACGTTCAGCCGCGAACGGCTGGACGCGGGCGTCGACGAGATTGAACAGTGGGCGACGGTTGCGGCCGGCGGTGCCGTGGAGCGGACTGCAGCCAGTGAAGGCTCCAACAACTGGACCGTTTCCCCGCAACGCACCGACACCGGCCGGCCGATCCTCGCCAACGATCCGCATCGCGCCCACGCCGTTCCCGCCCTGCGTTACCTGGTGCATCTGTCGTCGCCGGAATTCGACGGTATCGGTGCCGGCGAACCGGTGATCCCCGGCATCATGATGGGGCACAACGGCGAGATCGCATTCGGCCTGACGTTGTTCTTCGGCGTCGATTCCGAGGACGTCTACGTCTACGAGACCGAACCCGGCCGTCCGCGCCGCTATCGCTACGGCGACGGCTGGGAGGAGATGACGACGATCCGGGAGACGATCGCTGTCCGTGGCGCACCGGACCAGGAGGTCACGCTCACCTTCACGCGCCACGGCCCGGTGGTGAAGGCGGACGCCGCTGCGAACCGGGCCTTCGCGATCCGCTCAACCTGGTTCGAGCCCGGTTCCGCGCCCTACATGGCCAGTATCGCATCGATGCGGGCGCGCGATCACACGGCCTTCCGTCGCGAGATGCGGCGGTGGGCGGTGCCTGCGGTCAACATGGTCTTCGCCGATCGTAAGGGAGACATCTCCTGGTCGGCCGTCGGCCGGTCGCCGATCCGCCGCAACTGGGACGGACTGCTGCCGGTGCCCGGCGACGGCCGGTTCGAATGGGAGGGGTTCTTCAATGCCGACGACCTACCCAATGTCCTCAACCCCAAGGCAGGCTATTTTGCCACCGCAAACGAGATGAATGTGCCGGCCGACTGGCCGCACCACGAGAAGCAGATCGGGTTCGAGTGGTTCGACCGCTCGCGTGCCACGCGGATTGCCGAGGCTTTTGCGGCAACACCGCGGGTCAGCGTGGCTTCATCGTGCGCCTTGCAGACGGATGATTTGTCGATCCCGGCGCGGCGAATTACGGCGTTGCTGCACGGTCTGCAATCCGACGACGCAGGACTCGTCACAGCCCTTGCCCTGCTGACCAACTGGGACTGCAGCACCGGTCCGGACAGTCCGGAGGCGGCTTTGTTCGAGGTCTGGTGGACCCGGTTTCTGCGCCCGGCCGTCATTGCGCGGGCGATGCCGGACGAGGCGGTTCGCTCGCTGATGGCACCGGGCGATCCCGATGGGATCGCGTATGTGCTGGAACATCCGGGCGCATTGTTCGAGGGGGGCGCGGAAGCCCGTGACGGGTTGCTGCTGAAGACGCTCGGAGAGGCGTTGCGTGACTGCCGGGCCCTGATGGGCGAAGACACCGGAGGCTGGGCATGGGGCCGGCTGCACCACGGCTATTTCCCGCACGACTTGACTCCGCTGCGTGGATCGGTGGGCGCTGAGGTGTGGGATGTGGGTCCGTTGCCCGTCGGCGGTACCGAGTCCACACCGATGAACATGATGTACCGCGCCACCGACTTCCGCGCCGTGCTTGGCGCCACCGTGCGCATGGTCATCGATGTCGGCGGTTGGGACAACAGCCGATGGATCAATTCACCTGGCCAGTCAGGCGACCCGCGCTCACCGCACTATGCGGACCTTGCCGGGCTTTGGTCGCAGGGCGACTACGTGCCGATGCTCTACAGTCGCGCGGCGGTCGATGCGGCGGCCGAACGGGTCATCCGACTGGTTCCGCAGAACACCTGAAGGAGCGGGCGATGCGAGGCAACTTCCCATTCCCGATCGTTCGCGTCGGCGGTGATCCGCGCTCACGCGGGCTGGAGTACGGGCGCGCCGCCCAGGCCCAGGTGGCCGCCTCGGTGCGAACATATCAACGCCTCTTCACCGACTTCGTCGGCCTCGACTGGGATCAAGCGCGAAAGATGGGTGCCGGTTACGCGCCCGCGATCGAGCGCTATGCGCCCGACCTTCTCGAGGAAATGCGAGGACTGGCCGAGGGCAGTGGCTTTGCCCTGGAAGACATCCTGGCGCTGAACGCACGGTCGGAGATCGCGCTATCGGCGCGCCTGGTCGACGGCTGTACCGCCTTTGCGGCCTTCGGATCGGCCACTGCGGCCGGCGAGGTGCTCTTGTGCCAGAACTGGGATTGGCGGGCATCGCAGCGCGACGCCTTCACGGTCGTGGTGGTCGAGCGCGATGATGGCCCCTCGATCACCATGCTGACCGAGGGCGGTATCGTCGGCAAGATCGGTTTCAATTCGGCGGGGCTTGGTGTCTGCCTCAACGCCCTCGTCACCGACCAGCTGCGCGAGGACGGGGTGCCTCTGCACATCGTCCTGCGGCGGATCCTGGAATCGAAGAACCTGGGAGACGCCATCGAGGCTGTTGCGACCGGGCCGGTCGCGTCCGCTGCCAATTATCTGGTTGCGCAGGCCGGGGCCGAAGCCCTCGACATCGAGGCCATCCCCAGCGACTTCGACGTGCTGCTGCCGGATCGCGACATGCTGTGCCACACGAATCACATCTGCAGTCCGCGCCTCATCGAGGTCCGCGACCTCGGCAAGCACGTGCTGCCCGACAGCTATCCGCGTCTGGCGCGCGTGCGCCGGCTGCTGGAGGAGCGACGGGGCAGCGTCAGCGTCGAGGCGGCCATGGACGTCCTGCGCGACCGCGCCAACGGGCCGGATGCGATCAGCCGGCGCGAGGATCCGAAGGATGCCGAGGGCAAGCGCCTGCAAACGGTATTCTCGGTGATCATGAACCTCAGTGAAGGCAGCGCACACATCACGGACGGCCCGCCCGACGGATCGGACTACATCCTGCTGCCTCGCTCCTGAGCTCGAAACGGTGCGACCTGGCTGGTCGGTGTTTGCCAAGCATTCGGCGCCAGGAAAAAGGCGAAGAGCCTGCAGGGGCAGGTCCTGTCCAGGTGGTCTTTGTCGGGGCGCGGCTTGGGTCGACCAAGCATGATTGAGACTGGCCGGGGCCCCTATGCAAGACGGGAGCGCCAGGATAGCATCAGAATTGTACCGAAGCCGAGAGGTGGGGTACCGCGTCGCGGTGAGGTGCCGGCGCCAGGATTTCCAGACGCCGAAAATAGAACGAATTGGGGAGGATTCGTTATGCATGTGCCTCGCGGCGCCAATCGGCGCGAGTTCCTTATGGCTTCGGCTGGCGCGGCGGTCCTTGCCGGCATCGGCCGGCGGGTCGCGGCCCAGAGCGACGACGTGACCTTGCCGATCGTGTCGGACAAGCGTTTCGACGGCCAGACCGTTATCGTCGCTTCACAGTCCGGACCCGTGATCAGCGGACCGATCCAGAAATTCGGCCCGATCTGGGAGGAGGCGACCGGCGCGACCATCGAGCTTGTCACCTATTCCTTTGGTGAGATGTTCGAGAAGTTGCGCACCGAACTCGCTACCGGAATCTATACCAGCGATCTGTTCAACTTCCTCAGCGGCTGGGCCGGCGACTTCATGGGCGGCGGCTTCCTGGAGACGGTTCCCGAGGACGTCCAGGGCCTGATCGGGATGGACGACTACTACCCCACCTATCGCGATGCGATGAACTGGGGCGACGACATGCTGGGCATCGTCTATGACGGCAACTGCCACAACATGTTCTATCGCCGCGATCTGTTCGGGAATGCTGACCATCAGGCCCGCTTCGCCGACGAATATGGATACGAACTCGCTGTGCCGAAAAACTGGGAACAGTTCGCCGACGTCGGCAAGTTCTTCAACAGCTTCGACTGGTCGGGCACCGGCCGCTCCTATGGCATCCTCGAGCCGATGGGCCGTGGGACAGGCGGCGTCTACTTCCTGATAGGGCGTGGCATCAGCTACTCCAAGCAGGAGGGCGATCCGCACGTCTTCTTCAACCCGGAGTCGATGTCTCCGCGCCTGACCGAAGGCGGGTGGATTCAGGCTCTCGAGGATTGGCGGCGCGATTCGGAGAACGGGCCTCCGGGGCTGTCGCAGTACGGTTTTTCGGAGACCCGGCCGACGTTTGTCAGCGGACAGGCGGCGATCGTCACCGACTGGGGCGATATCAGGACCTTGTCCTATTCAACCGAATCGCAGATCCGCGGCAAGTGCGGGACCAGCCTGGTTCCCGGGGGCAGGCAGGTGTTCAGCCGGGCAGCCCAGGCATGGCAGGACGTACCGGGCGAGGCGAATTTCGCACCCTTCCTTGCCGCCACCGCGTGGCTGTTCGGCGTACCGAAGACGGCCGAGAACAAGGAGGCCGCCTGGGATCTCGCGGCCTTCTTGTGCAACCCGGTGTCGAGCCCCATCCTGGTCGCCTATCCGGATTCCGGCATCCAGCCGTCGCGGACCAGCAATATCGAGGGGGCCAGCTATCTGGTCGATGCAGGGATGGATCCGGTCGATGCCGAGGAGTATCTCGGCTCGATCGGCAAGGCGATCAGCCATCCGAACTCGGTCCTCGACCTGCGCATTCCCGGTGGCGGCGAGTACTACAACCTGCTCGACGTCGAGGCGTCGCGCTTCATGGCCGGCGAGATCAGCGCCGAGCAGGCGATGAAGAACGCGTCCGACGGCTGGGAGATGACGACCGACCGTCTCGGCCGGGATCGCCAGCGCGAACTCTACGTCGCCTCGGTCGGCGAATAGCCGCTGGCCGGCGGCCGGCGCGGTGACGAGCGCCGGCCGCCGGTGTGCGCGTTCCGTGTTGCACGGGCGCGCGGCGACCGAGAGTCCGGAACCATGTGGCGTCTGTTAGCGCGGCTGGGCGACCGGCGTGCGGCGGGGGTGTTCATAGCGCCTCCGCTGGCGCTGGTCATAGTCATGGCGATCTTCCCGCTCGTCATGTCCCTGGGCCTGTCCTTCGTCCACTGGAACCTATCGAACCCGGACGCCGGCATCGCGTTCGCGGGCGTCGACCACTGGGCGCGTCTGTTCGAGGATACGCACTTCCACGGCGTTGCGCTGAACACCGTGCTCTACGTGATCGTCGGCGTGCCGATCCAGTATGGGCTCGGCCTGCTGCTGGCCGTCGTCCTGAACGCCGAGATCAAGGCGCGGAATTTCTTCCGCGTACTGTTCCTGCTGCCGATGATGCTGAGCCCGATCGCGATCTCGTTCGTGGTCGGACGCGTCATGTTCAACGAGGCGGCAGGCCCGGTGAACGACCTGCTGATCCGTTCCGGCATCGCGCCCGTGGCGTGGCTCAGCGACAGCGTCCTCGCCTTCGTGACGGTGCTGATCGTCGACACCTGGCAGTGGACGCCGTTCATGATGCTGATCCTGCTCGCCGGTCTGCAGTCGGTGAGCGAGGAGGTGGTCGAGGCCGGCCGCATCGACACCCGATCCGACTGGCAGGCCTTCTGGCGCGTAACCTTCCCCTTGCTGCTGCCCTGGACGGTGACTGCGCTGCTCATCCGCAGCGTGGAGATGCTGAAGATCGTCGACGTCATCGTCGTGCTTACCAACGGTGGGCCCGGGATCGCGACGGAATCCCTCACCATCTACGCCTATCGCGTCGGCATCCGGAACTTCGACCTGGGCTACGCCTCGACGCTGGCGTTTACGCTGCTGATCGTCACCGTGGTCGCAGCGATGCTGTTCCTCGGCGTGTTGCGCAAGCTGGTGCTGCGGGCGGTGGAGTGATGCAATGAAGGCCAAGACCCGGCGCAACATCCTGTTCTACGTGGTGCTCGCAATCTGGAGCGCGGTGATCATCTTCCCGCTGCTCTGGATGGTCAGCACGGCATTCAAGTCGCAGTCGGCGATCTTCCCGGTGCCGAGATACATCCCGTGGATCGACTTCGAGCCGACCCTCGCCGCCTTCGAGACGGTGATCAACGACTACGGCTCCCAGGTGCTCAACGCGCTGACCAATTCCCTGATCGCGTCGTTGGTCAGCGCCGCCGCCGCGACGTTCCTCGGGGCGCTGGCGGCCTACGGCCTCGCCCGCTTCCGCGACCGCTGGGGCTTCATCAAGAACGACGACATCGCGTTCTTCTTCATCTCGCAGCGGATGATGCCGCCGGTGGTCATCGTCTTCCCGTTCCTGCTGATGTACCGCTTCGTCGGCCTGCTCGACGATCCCTATGGTCTTGCGTTGGCCTACACCTTGTTCAACCTGCCGCTTGCGGTGTGGGTGCTGCGGGACGCCTTCCGCAACGTACCGCTTGAGATCGAGGAGAGCAGCCTGGTCGACGGCTGCACCAGGATCACGGCGTTCTTCCGCATCGCTCTGCCGCTCGCCGCGCCGGGGCTGGTGGCGAGCTTCATCATCTGCCTGATCTTTGCCTGGAACGAATTTCTGTTCGCGCTGATTCTCACCTTCCGCAAGGCGCAGACCCTGCCGGTGCTGATCGCGAGCCAGGCCAACGAGGCCGGGTCCTACTGGTGGATCATGTCGACGCTGGCGATGATCGCGGTGATCCCGATCATCACCATCGGCATCATCGCTCAGCGCTGGATCGTGCGCGGCCTGTCGGCCGGCGGCATCAAGGGATAGGAGGCCGCTGCCATGGCCAGCGTGACGTTCACCCGGGTATCCAAGGCCTTCGGCGATACCACGGTCGTCAACGAGATCGACCTCGACATCGGCCACGGCGAGTTCCTGGTCCTGGTCGGCCCGTCGGGGTGCGGCAAGTCGACCACGTTGCGCATGCTGGCCGGCCTGGAGGAATTGACCGGCGGCGAGATCAGGATCGGCGAGCGCGTGGTCAACGACCTACCGCCGCGCGAACGCGACATCGCCATGGTGTTTCAGTCCTACGCGCTCTACCCGCACATGACTGTCTACGACAACATGGCATTCGCGCTGCGAAATCGCGGCGTGCCCAGGCGCGAGGTGGAGCGCCGCGTGATGGACGCGTCGCGGATCCTCGAGATCGGGGAGTTGCTTGGCCGGCGTCCACGGCATCTGTCGGGCGGCCAGCGCCAGCGGGTCGCGCTGGGCCGCGCGATCGTGCGGGAGCCGGCGGTGTTCCTGATGGACGAGCCGCTGTCCAACCTCGACGCACAGCTGCGGGTCACCATGCGCTCCGAGCTGGTCAAGCTGCACCAGCGCCTGCGCACCACATTTGTCTATGTTACTCACGATCAGGTCGAGGCGCTGAACATGGGGACGCGCATCGCCGTGATGCGGGCCGGCATCTGGGAGCAGGTCGGCGGCGCCGAGGAGCTCTATGACCGGCCGAACAACACGTTCGTTGCACGCTTCATCGGCAGCCCGGCGATGAACATGTTGACGGGCGTGATTGCCGCGACCCCTGGTGGCATCGCCTTTCTCAGCGGCGATGCCACGCTACCGCTGCCCGGCGCGCCGGCGGGCCTGGAGCCTGGACTGCCGGTCATCCTCGGCGTGCGGCCGGAGCATGTCGGCCAGATCGACGATCCCCAGTTTGAGCGGCCACATCAGGTTGAGGTCGGCATCAGCTTCGTCGAGCCTCTGGGGGGCGAGGCGATACTCGGGCTCGATCTCGCGGGTCATGAGGTGCTGGCCAAGCTGCACCATCGGCATGGCGCCCGCACCGGCGACCGCGCGACGATGGCGATCGACCTGTCGCAGCTCCACCTGTTCGACGCCGAGACCCAGCGCGCGCTGCGCTGAGTCCGGGCTGTCGGGAGCCCGGGACCGGAGGGCAAAGCCTATCCGCGCGCCGGCGCGGGCCGGAATGCCACGTCCTCCGCACGGCCGCTCTCGGCCGACCTGAGAATCGTGTCGACGATCTCGGCCACCTTGTATCCGTCCTCGAATGTGGCGCCGATCGGCCCGATCGGCTGGTCCTGGTCCATGGCCGCAAGCATATGATGCGCCTGGTGGCAGAACGCGTCGCGCCAACCCACCGCGAAGGCGCCCTGGATGCCGACCGGAAGCCAGAAGTCGCTGTAGGGATGCTCCGGCAGTACGGCCTTGATCAGCCGGGATCCCTTGCGCGGCTCGGTGAGCGTCAGCTCGCTGACCCGTTCCATGTCCCAACGCAGCGTGCCCTTGGTGCCGTCGGCCTCGATCCGCCCGGTCAGCGCATGCCCCTCGGTGACCCGCGAGCACTCGAAATTCGCAGTCGCGCCATTGTCGAGGTCGGCGCCGGCCATGAACCAGTCGTCGTTGACGTCGGTGACCGCGCCCTTGCTGTCCTTGCTCCAGCTCTTGGACATCGCGAACACGCGTCGCACCTCGGTGTCGAGCAGGAACCTCGCCTGGTCGATGTGATGCGAGCCGAGGTCGCCGGTGGCGCCGCCACCGGCCGCACCCAGGCTGTAGCGCCACGACAGGTGCCCGTCCGGGTGCTGCATGTCGAGCAGGAAGTTTGAGCGGAAGTGGCGGATTCGGCCCAATTCGCCGGCGGCCACCATGTCGCGGAACAGGCGTAAGGCTGGCACGAAGCGGTGGACGTATGCGCACATGTGCCTGACACCGGCCTTCTCGACCCCTTCCCATATGGCGTAGGCCTCGCCGGCGGTTCGGCCCAGGGGCTTCTCCGAGAACACGGCCTTGCCGTTGCGCGCGGCCGCGATGGTCGGCTCGGCATGCGCGTCGTTTGGCCCGGAGTTGATGAACAGGTCGACCTTCGGATCTGCGACGATCGTGTGCCAGTCCGGGGCCACGCTCTCCCACCGGTAGCGCTGACGCACCTCCTCGGCCAGGGCATGGTCGTTGTCGACCAACGCGACGAGCTTTGCATCGACCGATGGCGAAATGCGCGCGATATGGACCGTGGAGAACGCGAGCGAATGGCATCTGCCCGATGAAGCCCGCGCCCA
This sequence comes from Alphaproteobacteria bacterium, assembly GCA_041396705.1. Taxonomy (NCBI): domain Bacteria; kingdom Pseudomonadati; phylum Pseudomonadota; class Alphaproteobacteria; species Alphaproteobacteria bacterium. The sequence continues at coordinate 289,513 of JAWKYB010000002.1, read as the reverse complement.
GCATCCCGATTCCAACTGCCATGAACTGTCCTCCCCTTTGCTCCATCCAGATTATCTATGGAGCGACGGGAAGGAATGTGCCGCTGCTGCGCTGGGTGAATCTGGCATTTGCCGCGCATTGCTGCCGGAAGGTCAAATCGCGACCACGGGCAGAACCAGCTCATGGTGGTCGCTGGCTCCCACATTGAGGTTCGCCGATCGGCCCGAAGCCCGAGGAGTGCGAAGAGCTAACAGTGCCGATTGCGCCCCTCACAACCAAAAACATAACGGCCTAGCCCAACCGCAGACTAAGCCGCTGATTCCGGAACCCCGCCGCAACCCCGCCGCACGCCCGGGCCTAACCGGCCGCGGCGACCGCGTCGACCGCCTCCGCGCTCGCCGCGACGATCCGGTCCGCATCCCAGGGGTCGTCGGGAGGGGGCAGCGGGTCCTCGGCACCGGCTGGGACACCTCGCCTTTCGCCTCGGGTGTCCGCGTGGCCGCTTCGGCGTCCGTGCGGGTGGACCGGGGTGGGCCGGCGTCGCAGCGGCGGAGCCGGTGGGCGCCGTCCCACCGGTCAGGGCGTGGGCAGGCAGCCGCGCAGCACGACCGCGGCGATCGCCTCCGCGGCCGCGTCGAAGTCCGCGCGGCGCAGACGCGGGACGTCCAGCGCGTCGGCGGCCAGTTTCTCGAAGTCGCCATAGAACTGGGTCGCCGACCAAAGGAGAATGAAGAAGTGGCGGGGGTCGATCGGTGCCAGTCGGCCCTCGGCGACCCAGCGCTCGACGATCGCGGCCCGGTCGGCCGTGACGGCGCGCATGTGCCGGCGCTGCCGGCGGGTGACGAACTCGCCGCCGCGCAGCATTTCGTTGGCGAAGAAGCGGGACTCCGCCGCATGCCGGCGCGAGTAGTCGAGCTTGGCCCGGACATAGGCGCGGATCGCCGCCTCAGGCTCGCGTCCGGCGTCGATCTCTTCGAGCGCGCGGTCCCAGCCGGCCAGCACGCTCTCGATCAGCGAAGCGTAGATGTCCTGCTTGGTGGGGAAATAGTAATAGACATTGGCCTTCGGCAGTTCGCAGGCCGACGCGATCTCGGCAATGCGCGCGCCGTCGAAGCCCTTGCGGCCGAAGACATCGACCGCCGCGCGCAGAATGCGCGCGATGTTGCGCGCGCGGATCCTCTCCTCGGGCGGTTTGCCCCTGCGTCGGGCCGAAACGGTCATCCAGCGCTCCAGTGCTCGGTGGCCGGCGGTGCGCGCCACGCGACGTCCTGGGCTCTATAGCATCGTCGTCGGCTTGCGCGAAATCTGACGTTTCGGTCAGGAACAGCGATTGGAATAGTTGACACTGCGGTCAGGATTTGACCTCATTCCCGCATCGGGGCCGAGGGGGAAGGCGGCGCATGCCGATGCGGCTCGAACAGGCGATGCGGGAAATCCTGGCCGGATGGTCTGCGGACCTGGAGCCGGCCTGGACCGCCGTCCTAGCCGACGTGGACCTCGACTTCGATGCGATCGGCCGGGATCTGGAACTGGAGCCGTGGGAGCCGGTGTTCCCTGCGCGGCGCGGCAAGCGCTTCCCCGGCGCGCCCGCCGGCGCCCACATGCTGCGCGCATTCGACGGCATCGCGCCGGACGCCGTCCGCTGCGTCGTGCTGGGCCAGGACCCCTATCCAGAGCCGGGCTTCGCCACCGGCCGCGCGTTCGAGGCCGGCAATGTCGCGGCGTGGCGCGAGCTCGACAAGATGTTCTCGAAGAGCGTCCGCGCGTTCCTGCAGCTCGTCGTGGCCGCACGCAGCGGCGACAGCCGGTATGCGGACTCGTTCGCGGCTTGGCACACGACGCTGACGGCGGTCGAAAGCGGCCTGGTCGAGCTGGAGCCGCCGGATGCGCTGGCGCAGCGCTGGGTCGGCCAGGGCGTGCTGCTGCTCAACACCTCGCTGACGCTGTCGCGCTTCGCTGTCGCGGTCGATCCGCACCAGGCCCGCGGGCATCTGCCGTTGTGGCGCCCCCTGATGCAGCGTGTCATCGCCTATCTGCGCGACCGCGGCACGCCGGTGGTGTTCCTCGGCTTCGGCGACGCGGCCGCGGCGACGCTGCGGGCCGCCGGGCTCGGCGAGGATGCCGCCGCGCCATGCGCATGCGTCCTGCGCGCGCATCCGGCCTTCGCCGAGCAGGTGCTGGGCCGGGACAATCCGTTCGAGATCTGCAACCGTCGCCTGGAGGCGATGGGTGCGGCGCCGATCGCATGGTGACGCCGTGACCGCCGAGCCCGACAGCGCGGCCACCGAGGGCTACGACTATGTCGTCGTCGGCGCCGGTTCGGCCGGCTGCGTGGTCGCCAACCGGCTGTCGGCCGATCCCGGCACCCGCGTGTTGCTGCTGGAGGCGGGCGGCCGGGACCGCAACCCGCTGTTCCGGCTGCCGATGCTGATGGGCAAGCTGTTCCAGAGCGGGATCTACAACTGGCACAACCATACCGAGCCGGAACCGCATCTGAACGGCCGCTCGCTGTACTGGCCGCGCGGCAAGGTGCTCGGCGGCTGCTCGACGATCAACGGCATGCTCTACGTGCGCGGCAACCGCCACGACTACGACCGATGGGCGCAACTCGGTCTGGCGGGCTGGTCCTACGATGCGGTGCTGCCTGCCTTCCGCCGCTCGGAGGGGCACGTCCAGCGCGACGGCGCCTATCACGGCCGCGACGGCGAGCTCACCGTGTGCCGCGCGCGCAGCCGCAACCCGCTGCACGACGCGTTCGTCGCGGCCGGCGCCGAGGCCGGTCATCCGGTCAACGACGATTTCAACGGCGAGGAGCAGGAGGGCTTCGGCCGCTACGACTTCACCATCCGCGACGGCAAGCGCTGGTCGACGTCGCACGCCTTCCTGCGTCCGATCCGCGACCGGCGCAACCTGACCGTCCGCACAGACGCCCTCAGCGAGCGGATCCTGGTCGAGAACGGGCGCGCGGTCGGCGTCGCCTACCGGCATGGCGGCAGCCGCCGCATCGCCCGGGCGGAGGGCGAGGTGGTGCTGTGCGCCGGCACGGTGAAGTCGCCGCAACTGCTGATGCTGTCGGGCATCGGCGCGCCCGATGCGTTGCGCGCGCACGGCATCGACACGGTCCACGAACTGCCCGGGGTCGGCCGCAACCTGCAGGACCACGTCGACTGCGTCATGGTGTGGGAATGCACCGCGCCGGTGACGCTCTATCGCGATCTGCGGGCGGACCGGTTGGCCTGGTCCCTGGTGCAGGGCATGCTGTTCGGCACCGGCGTCGCCACGACCTTCCCCTACGAGTCGGGCGCCTTCATCCGCACGCGGCCGGAGCTGGTCGCGCCCGACGTGCAGCTGCACTTCATGCCGGCGCTGGAGAAGACCGCCAACCTGCACTTCCCGAAGCTGTTCCGCCGCAAACCGCCGACCGAGGCCAACCACGGCTTCACGATCCGGGTCGGGCCGGTCAACCCTGACAGCCGCGGCACGATCACGTTGAAGTCGGCCGACCCGGCGGACGATCCCCTGATCCGCGCCAACTACCTGGATGCCGAATCCGACCGGCGCACGATGATCGCCGGCGTCAGACGTACGCGCGAGGTCGTCGCGCAGCGGGCTCTCGACGCCTATCGCGGTCGCGAGTTGGCGCCCGGCCCCGAGGTCGACAGCGATGCGGAAATCGTGGCCTGGCTGCAGGCGACGGCGATGACGACCTTCCACCCCGTCGGCACCTGCAAGATGGGCATCGACCCGCAGGCGGTGGTCGACGCACGGCTGCGTGTACACGGGCTCGACGGCCTGCGCATCGCCGACGCGTCGATCATGCCGATCATCTGCAGCGGCAACACCAACGCCGCGGCGATCATGATCGGCGAGCAGGCCGCCGCATTCATAACCGGCACGGAGGACGCGGCATGATCGTCGAGCACCGGATGTACAGCTTCCGCCCTGGCGCGGTGGACGGCTGGCTGAAGAAGTACGAAGCGGAGGGGCTGCCGGTGCAGAAGCGGCACCTCAACCGCTATCTCGGCACCTGGGTGTCGGAGATCGGCAAGCTGCATACGGTCGTGCTAATGTGGGGCTACGACAGCCTGGCCGACCGCGAGGCGCGGCGGGCCGCGATGTATGCCGACCCCGAATGGCAGCGCTTCATCGCCGGCATCTGGACGCTCGATGCGATCCAGAGCCAGGATGTGATGATCACCAGATCCTGCGCCGTTCTCGCCCGATGCCTGAGCCGATGACGCGCGGGGCCAGACACGATGCGTCATCGCCCGCCGCCAAAGGCGGCGCGGCGATCCGGCCGGTGGTGCCGGAGAGCCGAGTGCGCATGGTTCGTCGCGGCGCGGCGCCTGTCGTCGGGCTGTCGGTGGGTCGTACCCGTGGGCTCGGCGCACCGACGGCGAAGGCGACTGGACCGGAACTGAGCGAGACCTCGCAACCGCTGCCGGCCGGTGACCGGCATTTGACGAAGGGAGCTATGCAATGACACAGACGACACGTCGACCGGCGCCCCATGCCGGTATCGGCCGCAGGAGGCTCTTGCAGGGCGCGCTCGGCGCCGGCGCACTCGGTGCGGCGGGCGGGATGGTGTCGCGACGGGCGAACGCGCAGACAGGGCTGGTCGCCCTGGTCCACACCCAGGCCGCCGGCGACAGCGGTCCGGTCGATTCCGCATGATCGCCAGGCTGGAGCAACTGGCGTCGGAACAGGGCTTCGAGTATCGCGCAATCTATGCCGTCGATCCGGCGACGTACGAGACGGTGTTCCGCACCCTCGGCGACGCAGGGGCATCGATCATCGTCTCGACCTTCAACGAGGTCGCCGAGCCGTTCAAGGCGCTGGCTCCGGTCTATCCGAACACCCGGTGGATCCAGTTGTTCGGCGACCCGATGGAGCCGCCGATCCCGAATGTCGTCACGGTCTCCTACGACTATTATCTCGGCTGCTATCTGTCCGGCATATTCGCGGCGCGGATGAGCAAGACCGGCAAGATCGGCTACATCGGCGGCATCTCGATCCCGCCGCTGAACGCCGACTTCAACGCGCTGAAGGCCGGCGCGCAGTCCGTCAATCCGGACGCGACCGTGACCGCCGCCTTTGCCGGATCGTTCCAGGACCCGGCCAAGGGCCAGGAGATCGCGACGCAGATGTTCAGCGACGGGATCGACTATATCCAGACCGATTCCGCGGCGACCGACGGCGGCATCATCGCCGCGGCCAACGAAGGCGAGGGGCGCATGGTCTCCGCGCTCGACCCGGCGCAATATCCGCTCGGCCCGTCTTCGGTGATCAGCATTGTCGGTCTCGACTTCGGCGCCTCGCTGTACAACGAGGTCAGCAGTGCGCTGTCCGACGACTGGACCGGAGGCCATGTGCCGACGGGCCTCGGCACCGGCGTGATCGACTTCATCCTGTCGCCCGTCTACCAGGAAAACGGCCCGGCCGACCTGGTGGCGCGGACACAGGAGGTCTGGCCGGAGATCGAGGCGGCGAAGGCCGGCATCCTCGACGGTTCGATCGCCGTGCCATTCAACACGGAGCTCTGACCACGTCTGCGGCCGGCGGCATGGAACGCGACGAGCTGCCTGCGCTGACCTGCGACGACATCACCGTGACCTACGGTGACGTCGTCGCGCTCAGCGACGTCAGCCTTCGGTTTCCCGCGGGAATGGTGCATGCGGTCGTCGGCCAGAACGGCGCGGGCAAGACCACCTTTGCCCGCGTCGCCGCCGGCATCGTTCGGCCGGGCAAAGGGCGTGTCACCATCGGCGGTCGCGCGGTGCCGGCAGGCGACGTGCGTGCGGCCCGCCGCGCCGGCGTGGAGATCGTACACCAGAGCTTTGCGCTGCCGCCTTCGTTCACGGTGGCGGAGGCGATGGAATTCGGCGCCACCGCAGGCGCCGGCATTTTCAGCCGCCGCGGTCTGGAGCGACGCTGGCGCGACCATCTGCGTGGCCTCGACGTGAGCGTCGATCTGCGCCGACGGGTGCGCGACCTGCCGGTGGAGACCCAGCAGGGCGTCGAGATCGCGCGCGCGCTGGTCGCCGACGCGCAGGTGCTGATCCTCGACGAGCCGACCGCGGTGCTGTCGCCGTCCGGAATCGAGGCGCTGTTCGCACGCGTGCGCGCACTGAAGGCGCGCGGCGTCACCGTGATCCTGATCCTGCACAAGATCCGCGAGGTGCTGGCGATCGCGGACACGGTGACGGTCCTGCGCGGCGGCCGGCTGGTGGCCGGGCCGGTGCCCTGCGCCGACGTGGATGCGGACCGGTTGTCGGAACTGATCATCGGTTCGGCCGCCGCGAAGGACCTGAGCGAGGAAGACGCGGAGGCGGTGACCGGACACGCGGCGAAACCGGCAGGGCACCACGGCCCCTCGCACGCAGCGGCCCGGCCGGCGCTCGAACTGCGCGGCTGCGCCACAGCGGCCGATGCCGAGGGCCCGGCCCTGGACGGCGTCTCGCTGACCGTCGGGCAGGGCGAGATCGTCGGGGTCGCCGGGGTGGAGGGCAACGGCCAGCGCACGCTGGTGCGCGCCATCGCGGCGCTCGCCGGCCTGTCGGCGGGCGAGGTCCTGCTGGATGGGAACGACGTCACCGCGCAGTCGTTGCTGCAACGTCGCGCGCGCGGGCTGCGCATCATCCCGTTTGAGCGCAACAGCGAGGGCCTTAGCCTGTCGAGCCCCTTGTGGGAGAACTGGTCGGCGCGCGCGCTGCTGCAGCGCAGCCTGCTGGCGCCGATCAGCCCGGCGCGGCTGCGACAGGCCTGCGACCGCGCCCTGCAGGCCTGGGACGTCGTGTTCGCCGGCACCGGCCAGCGTGCCGGCGCGCTCTCCGGCGGCAATGCCCAGAAGGTGATCCTCGCCCGCGAGATCGACGACGATGCGCGCGTCATTATCGCGGCCCAGCCGACCCGCGGCCTGGACGTCGGCGCGACCGCCTTCGTCTGGCGCGCGCTGCGCGCCGCCCGCGACCGCGGCTGCGGCGTCCTGCTGGTCTCCTCTGACCTTGACGAGCTTTTCGATATCAGCGACCGCGTCGTCGTCATGCTGTCCGGCCGGGTCGCGGGCACGTTCGCGCCGCCCTACGATGTCCGTGCCGTCGGTGCGGCGATGACCGGCGCGGCGGAGCGGGCGGCATGATCCAGGCGCGCCTGGTCGGCGTCATCCGCGCGGGCATCTTCATCCTGATTGCGCTCGCGCTGTGCGGGGTGATCTTCGCCTTCGCCGGCTACTCGGTGCCGCTGACGTTTCAGGCCATCGCCGATGGCGCCTTCCTGCGCCCGGGCGCCTGGGAACAGAGCCTGCGCTGGGCCCTGCCGCTGTTCATCACCGCCGCGGGCGTCGGCCTTTCCTTCCGGGCCGGCTACTTCAACATCGGTGCGCAGGGGCAGTTCTATGTCGGTGCGATCTGCGCCGCCTTCGTCGGCGACTGGCTGGCCGGCGCGCCAGCGGCGCTGGTGATCCCGGCCTGCCTCGTCGCCGGCGCGATCGGCGGCGGGCTGTGGGGGCTGTGGCCCGGCCTGCTTCGGCTGAAGTCGGGGACCGACGAGGTGATCACCACGCTGATGGGGAACTTCCTAGCCGCGCTGCTGCTGGTCTATGTCACGTCCGGGCCGCTGAAGGACCCGTCGGGTTCGGGCCAGCAGGCTTCCAGCCGGCCGCTCGACGCCGCCTATCGCATCAGCGATTCGCTCGGCGTCTCCTGGACCATCGTCGGCCTTGCGGTCGGCGTGGGCGTGGCCATGTGGCTGCTGGTCAACCGTTCGGCCTTCGGCGTGCTCGCCGGGCTGTCCGGCCGCAATCCGACCATGGTGCGCTGGCAGGGGGCGAAGCTGTGGCGGCTGGGGTTGTCGAGCTTCGTGATCAGCGGTGGGCTGGCGGGGCTCGCCGGAGCGATCGAGCTGCTCGGCCCCAACGGCCGCATCGCCAGCGGGTTCCTGCCCGGTCACGGCTTCACCGCCGTCCTGATCGCACTGGTGGCGCAGCTGTCCGTGCTCGGCACCGCGCTGGTGGCGCTGTTCTTCGGCGGCCTCGCCTCCGCCGCGCTCTACCTGCCGATCATGGCCGGGCTGCCGGCGGCGGCCATCGACATCGTCAATGCGGCGATCACGCTGTTCATCACGGCCAAGTCGGGCCTGGTCGACCGCTTGCTCAGGCTTGGGGGGCGGCGGACATGACCGACATCATCATCGCCGTCCTGCGCTCCGGCACCCCGCTCATCTACGTCGCGCTGGCAGGCGTCATCGCCCAGCGCGCCGGCGTCTGGCATCTCGGGCTCGAGGGCGTGATGATCATCGGCGCCTGCGCCACGGTCGTCGGCATCGTGCTGACGGGATCCTTTCTGCAGGCGATGCTGATCGCGATCGTGCTCTGTGTGGCGGCCTCGGTCCTGCTCTGGTTCGTGATCGAGAAGCTGTCCGCCAACCCGATCATCGCCGGCCTCGGGCTCACCGGGCTCGGCATCGGCGGCACCGCGCTGGCGGTCCAGTCGATCTTCGGCACCCAGGCCGCGGTGACGGCGCCGTTCGGCGTGCCGCGTCTGGGCGAGGCGTTCGGCGACTACGGCGTGCTATCGGTGTTCGTCCTGGCGATGCCGTTCGTCATCGTGGCGATGTGGGTCCTGCTGCGGCGGACCCGCTTCGGCCTCCAGCTTGCCGCCTCGGGCGAGCATCCGTTCGCCGCCCGCGGCGTCGGCGTCCGCCCGTCGCTGATGCGCCTGGCCGCGCTGATGATCGGCGGGGTGCTGTGCGCCATCGGCGGTGCCGAGCTCGCCGCCGGATCGCTGCAGATATTCTCGCAGAACATGACCGCCGGGCGCGGCTTCATGGCCTTCGCCGCCGTGATCTTCGGCGCGGGCCACCCGTTCGGTGCAGCTCTGGCGGCGCTGTTCTTCGCCATCGTCGGCGCGCTCGGCATTCGGGCGCAGCTCGTGTTCGGCGACGACGTCCCGCACGACCTGCTGCTCGCGCTGCCATACCTGGCGACGATCTTCGGCGTCTGGCTCAGCGGCCGGCTGCGCGGCGGCGCCAGGTCCGCGTCCGGCTTCGCCGAGCTGCGCGACTACTAGCGGACCCCACGAGATGCCGCGCAAGCTGATCATCACGACGGACCCGGGCCAGGACCAGGCCGCCGCGATCATGCTGATCCTCGGCCGGCCGGACGCGTTCGAGGTGCTCGGCCTGGTGGCGACGGCCGGCAACATCGGCCTCGATCACACGGTCGCCAACTGCCTGAAGCTGCTGGAGCTGGCGGGCCGCACCGATATTCCGGTGATGGCCGGGCTGGCGCAGCCGCTTGCCCGCCCGCTGGTGATGGCCGAGCATGTCCACGGTCCCACCGGCCTGGACGGGCCGGACCTGCCGCTGCCTGCCGCGTCTGTCGATCCGCGCCCGGGCGTCGACTTCATCGTCGACACGATCCGGGCCGCGCCGGCCGGCTCGGTCACCATCTGCTCGCTGTCGCCGATGACCAACCTCGCCGCGGCACTCACCCGCGCGCCGGACATCGCACCGCGGATCGAGGCACTGTTCGCCATGGCCGGGGCCTATTTCGAGGTCGGCAACATCACGCCAAGCGCCGAGTTCAACGTCTTCGTCGATCCCGAGGCCGCCGCCATCGTGCTTGCGGCCGGCATCCCGACGACCCTGTTACCGTTGGACGTCACCCACAGGATGCTGTCGACGCCGGCGCGGCTCGAGGCGATGCGCGCCGTCGGCACCCGCTGCGCCGTCGCCACGGCCGAGATGCTGACCTTTTCGCAGGCGTTCGACCTGGCCAAGTACGGCTGGGAAGGCGCGCCGCTGCACGGGCCCTGCGTGCCGGCCTTCATGCTGGCGCCGGAGATCTTCACCGGCCGCGCAATCAACGTCAGCATCGAGACCGAAAGTGCGCTGACTCTCGGCATGTCGGTCGCCGACTGGTGGCGGATCACCGACCGGCCGCGCAACGCCTTCTGGGTGCGCGATGGCGACCCGGAGGCCTATTACCGCCTGCTGCTCGACGCCCTGGCGCGGCTGCCGTGACCCGCACCCTGATCCGCGACGCGACGATCGTGACGATGGACGCGCGCACTGGCTGCGCGCCGGTCCGCGGCGACATCCTGATCGACGGCGCGGCTATCGCCGCGATCGGGCCGGACCTGCAGGCGGGGGAGGGGACCGAGATCGTCGACGGTCGCGACCGCCTCGTCATGCCCGGGCTGGTCAACGCCCATACCCATTCCAGCGAGACATTCTTCAAGGGGCGCTACGAGCGCATGCCGCTGGAGATCTGGCTGCTCTACGCCTACGGCATGCTGGCGGCCGAGCCGCTGCCGCCGCGGCTGCTCTACCTGCGCTCGCTGCTGCTGGCGATGGAGTCGCTGCGCGGCGGCGTGACCCTGCTCTGCGACGACTTCTTCGATCCGCCCGCGCACGACATCGACCGCCTCGGCATCGTGTTCCAGGCCTATGCGGACGCTGGCATCCGCGCCAACGTCTCCAGCGTGGTGATGGACGTGCCGGCGCTCGACGCCTTGCCGTACGCCCGCGCGATCATGCCGCCCGAGGTGCAGACGCTGCTGCCGGCGGGCCCGCCGGTGTCGGTCGAGGCCTATATTGCCTTCTGCCGCGAGGCGCTTGCGCGCTTCGCCGGCCGCGACGGGCGGCTCAACTACATGATCGCGCCGTCGGCGCCGCAGCGATGCACGCCGGCGATGCTGCAGGTCTGTCACGCTCTGGCGGTGGAAGCGGGCGTGCCGTTCCACCTGCATGTGCTGGAAACGGTGACCCAGGCGGTCACCGGACCGATGCTCTATGGCAAGAGCCTGGTCCGCCACATGGCCGACCTGGGCGTGCTCAGCCGCAATACGACGATCGCGCATGCCGTCTGGGTCGACGACGACGACATCGCGCTGATGGGGGCGGCCGGCTGCTCGGTCGCGCACAATGCGATCTCGAACCAGAAGCTGGGTGCCGGCATTGCGCCGGTGCGCAGGCTGATGGACGCCGGCGTCACCGTTGCGCTCGGCACCGACGGTCTCTCGTCCAACGACACCGCGCGGATCTTCGATGTGATGCGCGTCGCCGGCCTGATCCACAGCGCGACCGGTCCCGACTACGGCCGCTGGCTCGGCGCCGAGGATGTGCTGCGCGCTGCCACCATCGGCGGCGCCCGCAGCGCCATGCTGGACGCGACCACCGGCTCGCTGGAGCCGGGCAAGGCCGCCGATCTGATCGTCCTCGACCTCGCCGGCTACGCGTTCACGCCGCTGAACGACATCGCCAAGCATCTGGTGTTCGCCGAGAACGGCTCGTCGATAGAGCGGGTCATGGTCGCCGGCCGCTGGGTCCTCAAGGACGGCGCGCTCACGGTCGTCGACGAACGGGCGGTCCTTGCCGAGATCAGGGATGCCGTACCGGCGCTGCTGAAGAAGCATGCGCAGTCGGAACTGGCCAACCGGGCCCTCGAGCCGTGGTTCGCCGAGATCCACAGGCGCGCATCATGCCATCCGCGCCTCGACCGGTATGCGGGCGACGGCGCTGCCTAGGGGCCGCACGCCCGGCACCGGTCCCGAAGCGCGACGCGTCGTTTGAGGCTCAGGGCTCGACCGGCGTCAGGAAGCGGTCCTGATCGTGCCAGGCCCAGTAGACGTCCTTGACCCGTGTCGAAATCGGGCCCGGCCTGTCGTTGGCCAGGATCGCGGCGTCGATGCGCGAGACCGGCATGACGCCGCCCGCGGTGGTGGTGGCGAAGATCTCGTCGGCGGCGCGCAGGTCGTCCGCCGTCAGTTGGCCGATCGCCACAGGATGGCCAAGCTGGCGGCAGATCTCGATCACGGTCCGTCGGGTCACGCCTTCGAGCGCGCCGCGGTCGGGCGTCGTAACGCGGCCGTCGTGAACGGCGAAGATGTTGAATCCCGGCCCCTCGGTCACATAGCCGTCGCGGTCGAGCAGGACCGCATTGTCGGCGCCGGCGTCCTCGGCCTCGAACAGGGCCCGGACCAGATCGCCCCAGTGGTAGTTCTTGATCGTCGGGTCGACCGAGTCCGCCGGTATGCGCGGCGTCGTGGCGACGATCAGGTGCGCGCCGCGCTGCTGGACGTCGGGTGGGATGACGTCGATCCAAGGCAGTGCATAGGCATGGAACCGGTTCTCGATCAGGCTCGGGCGCGCGCGTGGCATGCCCGGTGCCGGCACGCCGCGCGTGGTCACCATTGCGACATAGGCGTTCGCCAGGCCGCTGCGCCGCACGCATTCGCGCAGGATTCCGGTGATCGCCTGTCGATCGTACGGAATCCGCATGCGCAGACCGGCCATCGAGCGCTCGAAGCGGTCGAGGTGGTCGGCGAGCCGGAAGAAGGCGCCGCGCCAGACATGGACGACGTCGTAGGTGACGTCGGAGCGGATGAACCCCCAGTCCAGGAGCGAGATCTTCGCGTCCGCGATCGGGACATAGGCCCCGTCGACGAAGGCCGTGCCCCTGGCGAAGGGGTCGGGGTCGCTCACGGCCAGCGGATCCCGCTTGCCGGTTGGTACCGAGCGTGCGCCACGTCGCTGCCGTCAGGCATCGAGGGCCGCGAACACGTCGTCGACGGCCCGGCCGAGAATGGCTGCGGCCCGTTCGGCGTCGTCCTCCGAGAACACCAGCGGCGGGGCGAAGGAACACACGTCGCCGTTCGGCAGCGGCCGGATGATCAGGCCGCCCTGCCTGGCGGATGCCACCACCTTGTGATGCGGTTTCACGCCGGGGTCGAAGCGCCGCTTAGTCGCGCGGTCTGCCACGAACTCGACCGCGATCATGAGCCCTTCGCCGCGGATCTCGGCGACATTCGGATGCCCGCCGATCCGCTCCTGCAGCAGCCTCTTGAAAATCGACCCGACGCGGGCGCAATGCGCGACGAGCCCCTCACCCTCGATGATGTCGAGATTGGCCATCGCGACCGCGCCGGCGGCGGGATGGCCCGAATAGGTGAAACCGTGGGCGAACATGCCGAAGGCGTCCGAGCCGTCCCGGATCGCTTCCCAGATCTTGTCCGAGACCGCGACGGCCGACATCGGGAAATAGCCGCTGGTCAGGCCCTTGGCGAAGCTCATCAGGTCCGGCTTGAGGTCGAAATGCGTGGTCCCGAACCAGCTGCCCAGGCGGCCGAAGCCGCAGATCACCTCGTCGACGATGAACAGCACGTCGTACTTGTCGAGGACCTGCTGCACGCGCTCGAAATAGCCCGCCGGCGGCACGAGGACGCCGCCGGTGCCCATGATCGGCTCGGCGATGAAGGCGGCGACGGTGTCGGGGCCCTCGCGCAGGATGATGGCCTCGAGCTCCAGCGCCAGCCGTGCCGCGAAGTCGGCCTCGGTCTCGCCTTGCCTGCCGTGCCAGTAGTAGTGCGGCGTCCCCGCGAAGATCACGTCGCCGGTCGGCAGGTCGAAGGCCTTGTGGTAGATCGGGATGCCGGTCAGGCTGCCGGCCGCCACCGTGAGCCCGTGATAGGCGCCGTGGCGCGAGATGATCTTCTTCTTCGCCGGCTTGCCGCGGACGTTGTTGTAGTAGCGTACGATCTTGACCTGGGTGTCGTTGGCGTCGGACCCGGACAGGCCGAAGGTCACCTTGCTGATCTGAGGTGCGCGGGCTTCGACGTTGATCAGGCGCCGCAACCGGTCGGCGAGACGGGCCATAGGCTCGCTCGAGGCCGCCGCGAAGGTGTGGTAGTAGCCCATCCGTCCCATTTCCGCGGCCGCCGCCTTGGCAAGGGATTCGCGGCCATAGCCGACGTTGACGCACCACAGCCCGCCCATGCCGTCGATGTAGGAGCGGCCGTCGATGTCCCGGATCCTGGCCCCGCTGCCTTCGGTGAAGATGTGGGGGCCGTTCTTCTGGTGGTCCGACACCGACGTGACCGGATGCAGAAAGCTTTGCCGGTCCATTTCGGCCAGCGAAAGATTATGGGCCGCATTGCTGGTCAATTTCCCTGCCTCCCTCTACGCGGCATGCACCCGAACGACGCGGCTCAGTGCACCGCGATCAGCGACAGAAAGTAGTCCGCCGCGTCGTTGATATCGTCGGCGATGGCCTGTCGGGCGGCCGGGCCATCCCGGTGCTCCAGCGCCTGGACGACGTGCTCGTGGTTCCGCTCGAAGACCTGCTCGATCTCTTCCCCGGTGCTCGTTTTCTCGGCGTCGTGCGCCTTCGACAGCAGGAAGTTCAACGCCGGGCCGATCCGCAGCCACATGCTCTCGACGATGCTCAGCGCGGTCGGCAGGCCGGCGGCGGAATAGACCAGGAAGTGGAACTTGTGATTGAGCGCGAGATACTTCTTGAAGTCGCCGGCGCGGACCAGGCGGGTCGCATCCTTGTGCAAGACTTTCAGCTTCTTGATGTCGCCGGCCGAGACCAGGGCCGCGGCGCGCTCGGCAAGCATGCCCTCCAAGGCCACACGGATCACGCGGACTTCCTCGAGTTGCTCGGCGGTGAGCATCGGCACCACGATCGCCCTGTTCGGCCCGGACACGAGTGCGTGCTCCGCCAGCAACTGGCGCAGGGCCTCGCGTACCGGCATTTCGCTGGTCCCGAACGCCGACGCCAGGCTGCGCAGGGTGACCGGGTCGCCCGGAGCCAGGCTGCCGGTCATCAACGCGCTGCGCAACTTCTTGTAGACCTGCGCTTGAACGGTATCACGGTCCACGCGCGTGAGACCGGGATGCCTTGCCTGTCGCAGTGTCATCGACCTCATCCGCGCGGTTTCGAGCGAACCTACGCCCACTGTGATCACAGATCAAGATCGGCCTGTGATCACAGATCAGGAGGGTATTGGCATCTCGCGAAAGATCGTCTAGCATTTTTTGTCGGGTGGGGCGGTAAGGCAGTTGCGTGTCTGTCCGCCGGTCAGGGGGCGTTGCTGTGCCGGAAGCCGACGTTCAGCTTCGTGGTGTCTCCCGACGGTTCGACCGCGTTCTGGCGGTGAACGATGTCGATCTGGAGGTCCATCGCGGCGAGTTCCTCTCGGTGATCGGGCCGAGCGGGTGCGGCAAGACCACGACGATGCGCCTGATCGCCGGGCTGGATCAGCCGGACAGCGGGCAGATCATCATCCGGGGCGCCCGCATGGAGGGGGTCCCGCCCTATCGGCGCAATGTGGGCCTGGTGTTCCAGTCCTTTGCGCTGTTCCCGCACCTGACCGTCCAGCGCAACGTCGAATTCGGGTTGCGCATGCGCGGGGTGCCGGCCGGTGAGCGCGAGAAGAAGGCGCTGGCGGGACTGCGCGCCGTGGGCATGCAGGATCTGGCGCGCCGCAGCATCGACCAGCTCTCCGGCGGCCAACGGCAGCGCGTGGCGCTGGCGCGCGCGCTGGTCGTCGAGCCCGCCCTCATCCTGCTCGACGAGCCGCTGGGTTCGCTCGATGCGCGGCTTCGGATCGAGATGCAGAGCGAGCTGAAGTCCCTGCAGCGGCGGATGGGGATCACGTTCATCCACGTCTCCCACAACCAGGGCGAAGCGCTGGTCATGGCGGATCGCATCGCGGTGATGAACGAGGGGCGCTTCGAGCAGGTCGACCCGCCGCAGACGATCTACAACGAGCCGAAGACCCGTTTCGTGGCCGAGTTCGTGGGCCGCAACAACCTGCTCGACGGTACGATCGGCACGATTTCCGCCGGCAAGATCGGCGTGGACACGCCGCACGGCACGTTCGTGATCGACCAGGGCGGACGCGACCTCCAGGTCGGGCAGCAGGTGACGATGGTCGTCCGGGCGGACCTCATGCGGTCGCACATCGGCGACGAGCCCACGGCCGAGAACACGCTGACCGGCACGATCAAGGGTCTCGAATATGCGGGCAGCGTGATCCTGTTGGTGCTCGACCTTGGCAACGGCAAGGAACTCAAGGTCGAGCAGCACGAGAGCCTCAGCAAAGGCCAGTCGGCCCCCAGGCACGGGGACAGCCTGACGGTGAGTTGGTCGTCGGCCGACGGCCACCTGCTGCCTGCCGCATAGTTGAAAGGACGACCTGAGCGAACGGCGTTTAGGAGGGAGGGACGAGATGAAGGATCTGCGCAGGAATCTCACGCGACGCGATACGCTGAAGTCGGGCTTGGCCGCCGGGGCGGCGCTCGGGGTGACCGGGCTCGGCGGCCTGACCGTGCTCGACAGCGCGGCGGCGGCCGACCGCATGCCTTGGGACGATCTGCCGGAGGGCGAGTCGGCCGCATCCACCGGGCTGCAGCTTCGTACGATCGGCCTCGGGGTCTCGGTTCAGGACCGCTTCCTGAACGAGTTCGCGCGGCGGAGCGGGCATGAGACCATCGGCAAGGTCGCCGGCCTGACCCCGATGATCACCGAGTGGCTCGCCGGCGGCTACCGCAACTACGACACCAACGAGACGAACGCCAACCGCAATGCGGCGCTGTGGAACACCGGGCTGCTGCAGCCGATTCCGGTGGACAAGGTGCCGACATGGGCCGATGCCCGCGACCTGTTCACCAGCACCTCGGCGCTCGGCTACGACGCGGGATCGGGCTGGCCGCTGGCGGAGATCTGGGTCGACCCGCAGGCGCAGACGGAGTTCAAGCTGGTGCCGCAGTTCTTCAACTGCGATTCGATCGGCTACCGCCTCGACCTGATCGGCGAGGACATCGACAGCTGGGGCGCGCTGGTCGATCCCAGGTTCAAGGGCAAGGTCGGCATCCTCAACGACAGCCTGCTGACCCCCGGCTGGTGTGCCGGCTTCATGAAGAAGAACGGCCTGGCCCAGATCGAAAACACCGCCAACATGACCAACGAAGAGGTCGATGCGGTCATCGAGTTCCTGATCGAGCGCAAGCAGGATGGCCAGTTCCGCGCGATCTGGGAAGACTATGGCCAGTGCGTCAACATGCTCGCCTCCGGCGAGATCTGGCTCGCCGACGCCTGGAACCCGGTCGTCGAGGACGTCAAGAAGCAGGGCGTCATCTGCAAATACGCGTTCCCGAAGGAAGGTTTCACCGCGTGGTTCCACGGGGTGGCGGTCGCCAAGGATACGCCGAACCTGCAGGCGGCGATCGACTATGTGAACTTCTGTCTCGAGGGCTGGTGGGGCGCGCAGGTCGCGCCGCAGGGCTACTACTCGCCGACGACGAGCTGCGAGAACTACCTCAAGAACAGCAAGAACACCGATCCGGACGGCGAATTCAACGACTACGACTGGTGGTACAACGGCGGCGCCAGCGAGGATCCGAAACCCGGCTGGCCGATCCGCGGGCGGGACACCGGCTCGTTCGCCAAGCGCTGGAGCAACATCATGCACTGGATGGTGTGGCCCGATGATCCGGACTACTACGCCGAGCGCTGGAACGACTTCCTCGCTGCCTAGGCCGGTTCGGACCGTGAACTAGCAGACCACAAATGCCGGAGGCCCCGCCGCTGCGGCGGGCCTCCGGTTGCTTGACAGACGGGCGCCCGGGCCATGGCGGAAGCGAGCAATCTGGAACGGCAGCCGATCGCCGCGAGTCCGGTGGCGGGCGCTTCGTTCGTCGACCGCCACCCGCGGATCGGCAGCTGGCTGCTGTTGCTGCCCGGGACCGTCTGGATGGTGCTGTTCGTCGGCGTGCCGCTCGGCAGCATCGTTCTGTTCAGCTTCTGGAAGGCCGGATTCTCCGGGCTGCGACCGGACTACAACATCGACAACTATGTGAAGCAGCTGACCAGCGAGACGTTCTGGAGCATCACGCTGTGGACGTACGAGGTCATCCTGATGGCCCTGGCCGGCGTGATCGTCCTCGCCTATCCGGCGGCCTACTTCATCTGGCGTGTGATCAAGGACGAGCGCTGGCAGACGGGCATACTTCTCCTGTGCATCGTGCCGTTCTGGACCAGCTATCTGACCCGAACGATCACGTGGCTGCCGATGTTCGGCCGCGAGGGCGTGGTCAACTCCATGCTCCTGACGCTCAACATCACGAGCGAGCCGATCGAGATTCTGCTCTACAGCCCGTATTCGATGATGGTGGCGCTGTGGTTCCTGTATCTCGTCTTCATGATCGGGCCGCTGTTCTACAGCATGCGGCGGATCGAGGAAGACGTGGTTTCCGCCGCCGCAGTCCTCGGCGCCACGCCCTTCAAGACGTTCTTCCTTGTCATCCTGCCGCAGACCAAGCCGGGACTGATGGCCGGTTCGCTGTTCGTCGTGGTGCTCGGGATGGGCGAGTTCTTCACCGAGCGGGTGATCGGCGGCGCGCAGAACCCGATGCTTGCGGGCCTGATCCTCAGACAGATCGACATCTTCCAGTGGGCGTCGGCTTCGGCGATCGCCGTCCTACTGATAATCCTGACCCTGGTCACCGTGTCGCTGATGCTGCGGTTCTTTGACCTGCGCAAGGTGTAGCGTCGCCATGCCCAGCTTCTACAAACTCACCCGCCCGATCGCCTTCCTCTATCTCGGTTTCATCCTCGCGGTCCTGTACTTCCCGTTCATCATCATGGCCGTGCTTTCCTTCCAGGGGCCGCGCGGCGGGCACACATTCCCGATGCAGGGCGTGAGCTCGATCTGGTACTGGAAGCTCTTCCATCCCGGCGAGATCACCGAGTACAGCGATGTCGGCGAGTTTCTCGGCGACTATCTCGGCGCGCTGCAGCGTTCGCTGGTCCTCGCCTTCACGACGCTGATAATCTCGACCGTCTTCGCGCTGATGGCCGCCCAGGCCTTCCGCCGCGGCTTCCGCGGGTCCGGCGCGGTATTCTATGTCTGGCTGCTGGGCATCATCGTGCCGGGCATTACCGTCAGCCTGGGGACCGCGCTGATCATCCAGTCGCTCGACATCGTCCCGCACTGGATGACCACCGGCCTTGCCGTGCACGTCGTGTGGACGCTGCCCTTCTCGTTGGTCGTCTTCCTGATGTTCTTCAACCGCTTCGACAAGACGCTCGAGGACGCGGCGCTCACGCTCGGCGCCAACCGGTGGCAGACCTTTCGGCACGTGACCCTGCCGATCATGCAGCCGGCGGTGCTGACCTCGATGCTGTTCGCCTTCACGCTGTCCCTCGACGAGTTCCAGCGCAGCCTGCTGATCACCGGCAACGAGCAGACCTTGCCGGTCATGGTGATGGCCTCGGTCACGACCCGGATCACGCCGACGCTCTATGCGCTGGGCACACTGACGACGTTGCTTTCGTTCGTGGTCGTCGCCGGCTACCTGCTGCTGATGACGATCTCGCTGCGTCGTGCGACACGGCAGACGTAGGGCCGGCCCGAGGCAGGAGAGCGAGATTGCGATGAGCGAGACGCGGACCGATCCCCCGCAGGATAGCGCCGCGACGGCGGGACAGAGCATCGACCCGTTCCTCATGTCCGTGCTGTCGAGCCGCTTCGAGGCCATCATCCGGGAAATGACCAATACCGTGATGAAGGCGAGCCGCTCGGCCGTGATCAAGAATGCCCGCGATATGTCCTGCGGGCTGCTGACCTACGACCACCGCCTGATCTCGGTGGAGGAGGGCATCCCGATCCACATCACTGCGCTGGATCTGACCACGCGGCCGATCACGGAGTTCTTCGGCGACATTGCCGAAGGCGACGCCTTCATCAACAACTGCCCCTACACGGGCACCACGCACCACGCGGACATGACGCTTTGCGTGCCGGTCTATTGCGACGGCGAGCCGCTGTTCTGGTCGCTGTCGCGGTCCCACCATGCCGATGTCGGTGCGCCGATCCCGACCACCTATCTTCCGTATGCGCGCACCGTCTACGAGGAAGGCATGCACTTTCCCTGCGTGCGCATCCAGCGGGACTACAAGGACCTGGAGGACATCATCCGCATGGGGCGGATGAAAATCCGGGTCAACAACATCTGGTACGGCGACTACCAGGCCCAGGTCGGTGCCTGTCGGACGGGCGAGCGCCGGCTCAAGGAACTGGTCGAGCGCTACGGCAAGGATACGATCAAGTCCTTCGTCGAGGAGTGGCTGGAATACGGCAAGCGCCGCGCGATCGCGGCGATCCGCGCGTTCCCCAAGGGAACCTGGACCTATGAGACGCGGCACGATCCGGTGCCGACGGTCGCCGACGACGGCGTGCCCGTACGCGTCTCGGTGACCGTGGACCCGGACGAGGGCCGGATCACCGTCGACGCGCGCGACAACATCGACTGCGTGCCGGGGGGCATCAACCTCTCGGAGGCGACCGCCTCCGGCTCCTGCCGCATCGGCGTGTTCTACAATCTCGACTCGACGATTCCGCACAACGAGGGCAGCGCAAGCCGCATCGATGTGCTGCTGCGCGACAACTGCGTGGTTGGCCGGCCCAAATATCCCGTCGGCACATCGGTCGCGACCACCAACGTCAACGACCGGCTGGTGGCGGCGGTGGCGAGCTGCTTCGCCCAGATGGGCAAGCCGTTCGGCATGGCGGAGGGCGGCTACATGCAGCCGATCGGCATGGCGGTGATCTCCGGCGTGGACTCGCGCAAGGACGACCAGCCCTACGTCAACCAGATGTTCATCGGCTACGCGGCGGGGCCCGGGCTGCAGGGCTATGACGGCTGGATCACGTTCTGCGGCGCCGACAACGGCGGCATGATCGTGCTCGATTCCGTCGAGGTCGACGAGTCCATGTATCCGATCGTCGTCGAGGGGCGCTGGCTGGAGCAGGATACCCTCGGCTGCGGCGAGTTCGACGGCGCGCCGGGCGTCAAGCTGATCTACGGCCCGATCGCCAACGACGATGTCACCGTGATCTATTGCAGCGACGGCGAGATCAACCCGGCCCGCGGCGTGCTGTCCGGGCTGGACGGTGCGCCGGCGCGCAATTTCCATCGCAAGGCCGACGGCACCGTCGAGCAACTGCCCGGGTTCAATCAGGTCGTCTGCAGGCCGGGCGAGGCCGTCATGTCGGTGACCGGCGCCGGGGGCGGGTACGGCGATCCGCTCGACCGGCCGCCGGAGAAGGTGGCGGCAACCGTGAACCGCGGCTGGCTCACGGCCGGCCGGGCCCGCGAGGTCTATGGCGTGGTGCTCGAACTCGCCGGCAACGGCGTCGACTACCAGGTGAACGCTGCCGACACCGATGCGCTGCGCCGGGCGCGGAGGACGGCGCGTTGAGCTATCGGCTCTGCATCGACATCGGCGGCACCTTCACCGACTGCGTGGTTGCCGACGCGACCGGTGCATTGCGCGTGTTCAAGGCGCCGTCGACGCCCGGTTCCTTCGAGCGCGGTTTCATCGATGTCCTTGAAGTCGCGGCCGAGCATTACGGCCTCGATCTGCGCAGCTTCCTCGGCAGGGTCGAGTCCATCGTGCACGGCTCGACCGTTTCGACAAATGCGCTCGTCGAGGGCAAGACCCGGCCGGTCGGCTTCGTCACCAACGCCGGCTTCCCCGACACACTGACGCTGCGCGAGGCGCCGAGGAAGCGCTCCTTCGAATGGCGGCTGCGCTATCCCGAACCCTATGTGCCGCGCAACCGCACGTGTACCGTGCGCGGTCGGATCGCGGCCGACGGCAGCGAGCTTGTGCCGCTCGACGAGGCCGACGTCCATGCGGCGATCGCCCATTTCCGCAAGGTGGGCGTGGAGGCCGTCGGCGTCTGCTTTCTCTGGTCGATCGCCAACGGCGCGCACGAGCGCAGGGTGCGTGAGATCATCCGGGCCGAATGGCCGGGCGTCCCGGTCACGCTCAGCCACGAGCTCAACCCGATCCCCCGCGAATATCGTCGCGCGATCTCGGCGGTCATCGACGCCAGCCTGAGCCCGATCGTCAGCTCCTACGTGCAGGTCCTGCAGGAAGCCCTGCAGACGGCCGGCTACACGCGCGAACTGCTCATGGCAAACTGCGTCGGCGGCATGATGCCGCCCGACGAGATCGTCCGCAAACCGATCTACAGCGTGATGTCGGGACCGACGCTTGCGCCGATCGCCGCGCAGCACCTGACCGACGAGCAGGACGTCATCGTCGGCGACATGGGCGGCACGACCTTCGACGTGTCGGCGATCCGCGGCGGGCAACTGGTCGTCACCGCCGAAGCGATGATCGGCGACGATATGCTCGGCATCCCGAAGGTGGACGTCCGCTCGATCGGCGCCGGCGGCGGCAGCATCGCCTGGGTCGACGTCGGCGGGCTGTTGCGGGTCGGGCCGCAAAGCGCCGGCGCCCGGCCGGGGCCGGCATGCTACGGCCTCGGCGGCGAGGAACCGACGGTGACCGACGCCAATGTGGTGCTCGGCGTCATCGATCCGGATTATTTCCTCGGCGGCCGGATCAGGCTCGACCGGGCGGCGGCCGAGGCCGCGGTCCGGAAGATCGCGGACACCCTTTCGATCGGCCTGATCGACGCCGCCTATGCCATCCATACCACCAGCAATCACAACATGATCACCGCGATCGAAGACATCACGATCCGCGAGGGCATCAACCCGCGCGACAGCTATCTCGTATGCGGTGGCGGTGCCACGGCCTGCCATATCGGCGAAATGGCCTCGGTGCTGGGGATCAAGCGCCTGATGATCCCGAAATTCGCGGCGGGGCTGAGCGCGTTCGGCGGGCTGATCTCCGACGTCCGCTGGGAGGAAAGCGCAACACTTCACACCGATCAGCGGCGCTTCGACCTCGATGGCGTGAACAAGATCCTCGAAGGCTTGCGGCAACGTGGCGTCGCTTTTCTCGACAGGGCCGGCATCGCGCCCGAGGACCGGCGCTTCGCATATGTCTATCTCGGGCGCTACGAATATCAGTCGTGGGAGATCGAAGTTCCGTTCGAGCTCGACAGCGGCGCAATCGCGGCCTCGGACATCCAGCGGCTGGTGAAGGCGTTCCACGACACGCACTATCGCATCTACACGATCAAGGACGAGGACGACACGGTCGAGTTCACGACCTGGAAGGTGCGCGCCATCGGCGTCAACACGCAGCGTGCGCTGCATCTGAGGCAGTCCGCCACCGCCACGTCGGGTGCGGCGACACCGAAGTCGACCCGACCGGTCCACATCCATTCCCTTGGCGGCATGACGGATGTCCCGGTCTACGAAGGCGATACCCTCGGCGTCGGCGCTCGGATCGAGGGACCCGCCATCATCGAAGAGCAGACATTCACCAGTCTGTTGCTCGACCGGCAGAGCGCGGAGGTGGATGCCCTCGGCAATTATCTGGTGCGGTTGGGGTAGCGGGGAGAGGGACCATGGCGATCACGATCAACTGCGACATGGGCGAGGCGTTCGGCATCTACAAGATGGGCGACGACGAGGCCTGCATGCCCTTTGTGACCCACGCCAACGTCGCCTGCGGCTTTCACGCCTCCGATCCCAGGGTGATGTGGCGCACCGTCCGGGCGGCGAAGAAGCACGGCGTCGCGATCGGTGCGCATCCCGGCCTGCCGGATCGCGAAGGGTTCGGCCGGCGCGAGATCCGGCTCGGCCGCGACGAAACGGCCGCGATGGTGCTTTACCAGATCGGCGCCCTGCAGGGATTCCTTGCCGCCGAGGGCGTTGCCCTTAGCCATTTCAAGCCGCACGGCGCCCTGTTCGGCATGGCGATGAAGGACCCCGACGTCGCGAACGGGATCGCCGATGCCGCCGAGGTGTTCGGCGTACCGGTCATCGGCTTCGCCAACTGCGTCCAGGAGGACGTCTACAAGGAACGGGGAATACCCTATTCCTGCGAGTTCTATGCCGACCTCGACTACGACGACCGCGGCTGGCAGATCATCACCATGCAGCACGATCCAGTCACGCCGGCGGAAGCGGCGGCGCGCGTCATGCGCGCGGTCAACGAGGGCGTGACGCGGTCGGTCAACGGCAAGGACGTGCCGGTGCGCGCGGACAGCATCTGCGTGCACAGCGACACGCCCGGAGCCGTTGCCGTCGCGCAGGCGGTGTACGAGGCGCTCGGGCCGATGCTGAACCGCACGCTGACGCGATGATTTTCGACGAGCCGGTGTTCCGCCCGGGCGGAGACCGCTGCATCGAAGTCTATTTCGGCGACGAAATGAGCTTCGATCTGAACTTCCTGGTGCACAGTGTTTGCGGGCTCATACGCCAGGGCGGGATTGCTGGCATCATCGAGCTCATCCCGGAAATGGCCTCGATGCAGGTCAGCTACGACCCCGATCGCATCGCCTATGACGACGTGGTTGCCGAGATCATGGCGCTGTTCGGAACGATCGGCTCGCTGGAGGAGCTCGAACTCGACAGCCGGATGTTCTATGTGCCGACGCTGTATTTCGACCCCTGGACGCGGGAATGCGTCGACGACTATCGCGCCAAGATCGCCGAGAAGGAGTGGGACGGCGATTATCTGGTGCGTCTCAACGGTCTCACCGGGCTCGACCAGTTGCTGCGGGTGCATTCGGCGAGCGACTACTGGGTGGCCGCCCTCGGCTTCTGGCCGGGCCTGTGTTCGCTAATGCCGCTCGACCCGCGAAGCCGGCTGATCGCGCCCAAGTACAATCCGCCGCGGACGTGGACGCCCAAGGGCACGATCGGGCACGGCGGCGCGATCACCTGCATCTACCCGGACAGGACGCCCGGCGGCTATCAGATCTTCGCCCGCACGCCGATGCCGATCTGGGATCGCGACCAGCGCTTGCGGGCATTCCGGGAGTCGCTGGCGTTGTTTCGGCCCGGCGATCGCGTGCGGTTCGAGCCGATCGACCGGGAAGAGTTCGACTATATCGACGCGAAGGTGCGGGACGGCAGCTATGTCCACAACTGCGTCGAATACCAGCGCTTCTCGATCAAGAACTACCATGCCTGGCTGGCGACGATCGACGAGACGGAGCGTCCATTCTAGGGGGCCTTGCCGATGATCGAGGTTTTGGAGCCGGGTCTTGAGACCAGCGTGCAGGATTTTCCCGGACGGCTTGGCTATTGGGAGCAGGGCTTCCCGCCGTCCGGCCCCTTCGACATGTGGTCGCATCGGCTGGCCAACGTGCTGGTCGGAAATGGACAGGATGCGGCGACTCTGGAGTGCCAGTTTCTCGGTCCTCGGCTGAAATTCCAGCGCGACAGCGTCATCGCGGTCACCGGCGCCGACATGGCGCCGCGGCTCGACGGTATGGCCCTGCCGCTATGGGAATGCGTGGCCGTGCGTGCCGGCCAGGAGCTGCGCTTCGGTGCCGCGCAGGTCGGTGCGCGTGCCTACATCGCCATTGCCGGCGGCATCGACACGCCTCGGGTTCTCGGCTCGCGTTCGACATTCCACATGGCGGGCGTCGGCGGCATCGAGGGACACGCGCTGAAGGCCGGACAAGTCATTCCCGTCGGTGGGTCGGACGGCGCACCCGTCGGTGCCCGCGTGCGCGACGACCGCCGACCGGCGATCGACGGCGCGCGCGAATGGACGATCGAGGTGGTGGCCGGCCCCAACGACGACTGGATCGACGCCGCCGCCCACGCGATGTTCCTGTCCAGCCCGTGGACGTTGTCGGCAAAGAGCAACCGCACCGGGCTCAGGCTGAGCGGGCCCGAATGGACATTCTCCGAGGTCGCCACCAGCAAGCGGCCGGAGCACGGGCAGGATCCTTCGAACGTCCTCGATCACGGCTATCCGATGGGGGCGGTCAATCTTTGCGGTCAGACTCCGATCATCCTGGTCGTCGACGGTCCCAGCACCGGAGGATTCATCAATCCCTACACCGTTCCGTCCGCCGCGCTGTGGAAGCTCGCCCAGTCGCGGCCTGGCGACGTCTACCGGTTCACCGTGGTCACGGTCCAGGAGGCCCAGGCCATGCGGCGCCGCATCGATGGCTTCTGCACCGCGGAGTCGCTGGGCTGATGCCGGCGGGTGCCTCCGCCGCATTCCGGCATAGCCTCGGTACAGCCCCGGTAAAGCATTGTCGTCGTTGACGGTGTTGGGGGCAGATAGCGGGATGATCGATGGCGGCCAGCCCGGATAGCCAGGCGACACAATGGCGGATTGTCTGGCTCGTCTTCGTTGCAGGCGTTCTCGCCGCTGCGCAGATCGGCAAACTGCCACCCACCCTGACGCTGGTCCGCGCAGAGCTTGACGCCGGGCTGGTTCTCGGCGGGTGGATCGCCTCCACGATTTCGGTCGTCGGATTCGCGACGGGTCTCGTAGCCGGCGCGATCGCCGACCGTATCGGCATCGGCAGGGTCATCGCGTTCGGACTGCTGTCGCTGGCCGTTGGCAGTATTGCCGGCGCGCTGGCGACGAGCGCGGAATTGATGCTCGCCGCGCGCGCGATCGAGGGCCTGGGTTTCACCGCGACCACCGTAACAGGGACGGCAATCATCGCGCGGGCGACATCCACGCTCGACAGGAGGCGAGTGCTGGGATTCTGGTCGATCTACATGCCCGCGGGGTTCGCCGGCATGTTGCTGCTGTCCGCCGGCGCCGTCGACGCGCTGGGCTGGCGAGGCCTGTGGGTCCTGAACGCCGGTCTGTGCCTGGTCTGGGCGGCCGTGCTGTGGCGGACGCTTTCGCGCTGGTCGCCGGGTCGCGCGTCCTTCTCGTCCGCTCGGTCGATCCTGTCGGACATGGGGCATGTCGTGACCCGTGCCGGCGGCCTGTTGGTTGCCGGGGCCTATGCACTCTATGCGGCGCAGCACATTGCCCTGATGAGCTGGCTGCCGACCTATGTCGGGGAAGCCTACCATGTGGGGGCCTTGACGACGGCGGCCGTTCCCGCGCTCGTGCTCGCGTTCAATGCCGGCGGGAACTTTCTCGCCGCCCGCGCGCTCGGCCTCGGATGGCCGATCTGGCTGCTGCTCAGCATCGGGGCCGGCGGCATGGTCCTGACCGAGGCCGGGATCTATCTCAACGGCGCTGCGGGCCACCCGCTGTTGCATCTGGCATTCGCTGTCGGCTTCGGCGTCGCCGGAGGCCTCGTGCCGGCATCTTCCCTGGCGTCCGCGCCGGTCTATGCGCCCACCCTTGCGCAGGTCGGCGCGATGAGCGGGCTCATGGTGATGGCGACCAACGCCGGGCAGCTGTTTGGCCCGCCGGCGCTTGCCGCGGCGCGGATCGACGCCGGTGGCTGGATCGGCGCACTTTGGCTGATGCTGTGCATGTCGGCCGCCGGCCTCGTGTTGGCGTTGCTGTCCCGAGCCAGCGAGCGCCGGGTTGTCCGCACCGGCTGACGGCGCTGCGGGCGCGGGCCGGCCGGCATCCGGCGCGCGGAACAGCGCGCTGCCCGGACCGCAGATCAGAAGCGGTGGGTCGAGGTGCGGTTGCACGACACCGGCGGTGGGTTGATGCGGCGTCTTGACGCCGCTGGCGATCCGCCGGCGCGTGCCGCCAGCCCGTCGCATGGCATGCATGCGGCCGTCGACTATGCGGGATGACCATTCTGCCCATGTCGCGTCAGCATCGCAGCAACGACGATGCGTAAGGTCCCCAGAACTCAGGCGACACACTCAGCCGCCGGCCTCGGCCTGGGCGTCGATCTCGTCGAACAGCGCCTGGGCGATCCGCATCGCGTCCAGCGAGGCCGGCGCGCCGCAGTAGATCGCGCCCTGCAGCACGATCTCGACAATTTCCGCGCGGCTGACGCCGTTGTTCAGGGCGCCGCGGGCGTGGGCCTTGAACTCTGCCGGCCGGTTCAGCGCCATGGTCATGCCCAGGTTCAACACGCTGCGCAGGCGCCGGTCCAGGCCGGGCCGTCCCCAGATCTCGCCCCAGCACCACTCGGTGATCAGCTTCTGCAGCGGCGCCGAATAGTCGGTGGCGGCGGACAGCGACTTGTCGACATAGGCGTCGCCGAGAACCTCGCGGCGGATGGCGAGGCCGTGGTCGAACTTCTCGCCCTGGAATTCCGGGCGGCGGCTGGTCATGGCGATCCTCCGTTGTCAGGGCAGGGGCGGCCGCGCAAGCGCCATCAGCGGCGCCACGCGGTCGATGTCGGAAAGCCGCCACAGCGCCGCGGCGAGGCGGTCGGCATTCACGCCGGGCGCGCCGTGGCGGGCGAGCGCGGCGAACTTGGCGGAGAGGTCTGCGTCGGCGATCGGACGGCCGGGATTGCCCCGGCTCAGCGCCACCGCCGACTGGATCCGGCTGCCGTCGACCATCTCGGTCGCAACGCTCGCGGCCTCGACCGGCATGGTGTCGTCGGCCTCGACGGTCGCCACGCGAGCGGCGAGCGCCCGCACCGCGGGGTCGCGCACCGCCGCGTCGGCAAAGTCGGCCAGTCCGGCGGAGCCGCGCACCAGCGCGACGGCCGCCGCATGCTGGGCGCTGACCTGGGCCTCGCGACCGGTGACGACGCCGGGCCGGTCGGTGCGCGCCTTCAGCAGGGGGTTGCCGCGGACCCGGATCCGTTCCACGCGCTCGGCGGCGAAGGCCGGATCGGCCCGCAGGGCCAGGCAGGCATCGACGACCGGGTTCAGCACGACGCCGCAGGGATAGGGCTTGAGCATGACCTGCAACATTTCCCACCGGGTGCCGAGTTCGGCATCGATGCGTTCGGGCCGCGGCGCGTCGCAGCAGACGCGCAGGAATCCGCGCGGCCCCTCCAGCGGCCGGTCCGGGCCGGCGACTCCCGCCTGCGCCATCAACGCCGCCATCAGCCCGTTGCGCGCGGCGCCGCCGACACCGACGCTCTTGGCCATGTGGCCGAGCGTCTCGACCAGCCCGGCGGCCTGGGCCGCGGCATTGCCGAACGCCCACAGGGTGCGGGTGGCGTCGAGACCGAGCAGGCGGGATGCGGCAGCGGCGGCGCCGAACACGCCGCAGGTGGCAGTGATGTGCCAGCCGCGATCGTAGTGGCCCGGCGACACGGCGGTGCCGATCCGGCATGCCACCTCGATGCCGAGGGCGACCGCGTGGAGCAAGGCCGCGCCGCCGACCTCCCGCGTCTCGGCCAGCGCCAGCGCCGCCGGCAGCACCGGCGCGGTCGGATGGATGACCGTGCCGGCGTGGTTGTCGTCGAAGTCGAACACGTTGAGCGCGGCGGCATTGAGGAAGGCAGCCGTCGGCATGTCCGCCCGCACGTCCGTGCCGATCACCGTGGCCTGCGGGCTCGCCGAGAACGGCAGTACGGCCCGGGCGAGGTTGTGCAGCGCCTGGTCCGCCGCGCCGCCGATCGCGGTGCCGAAGCCGTTGAGCACGAGCCTGAGCACGTGGTCGCGGACGGCGACCGGCAGGTCGGCCGGGTCGGAGTCGGCGACGAAGGTCGCCAGCCTGCGCGACTGGCCGGGCTCGGTCACCGGATCAGCCTGCGACCTGGACGCCGGACCATTCCTCGATCGGCTTGATGATCTCGGTCAGGTCGGCGCTGCCGCCCAACCTGCCCTTGGCGATGGTCAGCAGCTGCCTGACCGCGCTGCCGACGATCATCGGCACCCCCTGCGCCTCGCTCTCCTCAAGGCAGAGGCGGACGTCCTTGGCCGACAGCTCGAGCGCGAAACCGAAGTCGAAGCTGCGGGTGAGCACGAATTTGGGAATCTTGGTCAGGGTGGCGTTGGAGGCGCCGCTGCCGGCATTGATGACCTCGACCAGCTTGGCCGGGTCGATCCCCGCCTTGGCGCCGAGCACCAGCGCCTCCGAGGCGATCGACAGTGCGGTCACCGACATCAGGTTGTTGATCACCTTGATGGTCTGGCCCATGCCCGGCTCTGCGCCGACGTGGAACACCCGGCCGAAGCATTCGAGGATCGGCCGGATCTCCTCCAGCACCGGTGCCGGGCAGGCGGCCATCAGCGCCAGCGTGCCCTTCTCGGCTCCGGCCACACCGCCGCTGACCGGGCAGTCGACTGCGGCGATGCCGGCGGCGGTGAGGCCCGCGGCGACCGCCTTGGCGACACGCGACCCGGTGGTCGAAAGGTCGACGACGATGCGCACGCTGCCGCCGGCACTCAGGCCATCGGCACCGAGTGCCACGGCCTCAACGATCTCCGGCGTCGGCAGCGAGACCAGAACCACCTCGCAAATGCCGGCGAGAGCGGCGGGGCTGGCGGCGCTGTCGGCGCCCGCTGCGGCCAGCGCCTCCACTGCGACGGGATTAGTGTCGAACACGGTCACCGAATGGCCGGCGTTCAGCAGGCGCCGGGCGAGCGGGGCGCCCATCCGGCCGATGCCGGCAAATCCGATCCTGGTGCCGCTCATGCCGACACTCCTCCCGTTCTGCAAGCGTTGGTCGCGATCCGGGCGTGCGTCAGGCGACCGGGTCCAGATCCAGGCGCACGATGTCGCCGACCCCGTCGAGGGCCGTCGGATAGCGCGTCAGCACCAGCGGGTCGTGGCCCGGAACGATGTGGCGCGGCGACGAGGCGAGGCGGCGCATGGTGTCGTAGCCTTCCAGCATCTCGGTGGCGCTCTCGACCACCGGGAAGGGGCGATATTGCTCGAAATTGGCATAGAAGTGAGCGGCGTCCGAGCCGAGCACGACCCAGCCGCGGCGGGTCAGCACGCGCACCGCCTGCAGGCCCCGGGTATGGCCGCCGATGCGATGCACGGTCAGGTTCGGCGCGACCTGCGATTCGCCGTCATGGAAGCTGACGCGGCCGGCAAACAGCCGCGCCAGCATGCTGGACACGTCGCCATAGTCGTAGGCGTGGCGCAGGAACGGGTGGCACATGCAGCGCCCGGTGCAATAGGCCATCTCCGCATCCTGCACGTGATAGCGCGCCTGCGGGAACAGGTCGTGGTTGCCGCAATGGTCGAAGTGCATGTGCGAGATGATCACGTCCTGCACGCTGTCGGGTTCGACGCCGATCATTTTCAGGCCTTCGCCGACCGGCCGCAGCAGGTCGCGCCGGCGCCGTTTGCCGGTTTCGGCGTCGAAGCCGGTGTCGAACACGAAGGTTCTGTCGCGGCCGACGATCGCCCAGACGAAATAGTCCAGCGGCATCGGACCGTCGTGCGGATCGCCGCCGATGAAGTTGGCGGCGGCATTGCGGTCGTGGTGGCCGTAGCGGACCGCGAAAAGCTCGTAGGTGTCGTCCATCGGGGCCTCCTTTCGTGCCGGCGCGGACTAGCTGGCAAGCCAGCCGGCCTCGACCGGCAGCGTCGCCCCCGTCATGTCGCGCGCGACCGGGCCGCACAGGAATACCAGCAGGTTCGACACGCTTTGCGGTGCGACGAAGTTGCCGCCGGGCTGCTTGCCCTCCAGAAAGATGCGCTCCGCCTGGCCGCGGTCGGTGTTGCGCTCGGCCATGATGCGCTCGACGCGGCCCTCGGTGCCAGGCGTCAGCACCGAACCCGGGCATATGCAGTGACAGGTCACGTCGCAGTCGAGATTCTCGAGGGCGACGGCGCGTGTCAGACCGAGCAGGCCCGATTTCGTCGCCACATAGCCGACCCGGTCGGTCGTTCCGCGCAGGCCATAGACCGACGCGATGTTGAAGATGCGGCCGAAGTTGTTTCGCCGCATCGAAGGCAGCAGGCGGCGGATGGCGAAGAAGGCGGCCGACAGGTTGACAGCCAGCGAGGCGTCCCAGGATTCGGTGGGGAAGTCGACGACCGACGCGAAATGGCGGACCACCGCATTGTTGACCAGGATGTCGATGCCGCCGAGGCTTTGGCTTGTACCGTCGACCAGGTCGTCGACGCCCGCCTGCGACGAAAGGTCGGCACTGCGATAGGCGACCTCGGCCCCGGTCTCCGCGGCAAGCTGCTGCCGCCGCGGCTCGACCTCGGCCGCCGGCGCCAGCCCGTGCAGCATCACCGCCGCGCCGGCGCGGGCGAGCCCTTCGGCACTCGTCAGCCCCAGGCCGCCGGTCGAGCCGGTGACCAGCGCGCGGCAGCCGTCCAATGCGCGGCCGGCCGCCTCATGCGCAGCCATGCGAGCCGCCCCGTCGTGCCCAGTGCGTGAACGACAATCGCGCCCATCCCCCGCTCCGCCGCCGGCCGCGGCGCGCCACCGCATCGGCAGCGGCGGTCGATCTGAGATGCCGGAAATCATGATACCGGTAACAATCGCCAACTATAGAACCGCACTGGAACCGATGCAACGGCCAACGGATCGGCCGTCCGCGACCGGGCGGGCTCAGGTGCTCTCGCGCTGGATGACCTCGAACTTCAGGTCGACGACGCTGCCGCGCAGGTGTTCGGCACCGTCCATGATGCGGCTGAGCAACATGCGTGCGGCCCGCTCGCCGATGTCGTGGCGGGGCAGGCGCAACGTGGTCATCGAGGGCGAGACGTGGCGCAGCAGGTCGACGTCGTCGAAGCTGGCGATGGCGATCCGCTCGGGCACGGCCCAGCCGCGCTTGCCGCACTCGAACAGCGCGCCGACCGCCAGCACGTCGCCGGCGCAGAACAGCGCGTCGACCTCCGGCACCGTCTGCACCACCCGGGCGACCAGCTCGGCGCCTGCAGCCAGGCCGCGCTCGGTCTCGACCACCAGTCGCGGGTCGTAGTCGTGGCCCAGCTTGGCCAGCGCGTCCTTGTAGCCCTGCAGGCGGTCCTGCGAGCGGTCGTTGTGCACGGAGTACAGCGAGGCGAAGGCGATGCGCCTGTAGCCGAGCCGGCCCAGGTGCGTGGTCATGGCGTAGGCGGCTTCGCGGTTCGAATAACTGACAACCATGTCAAGGGGTTGCGTCGGTATGTTGCCGGTCTCGACCACCGGCACGCCGGCCTTGGCGATGGCCTGGGCGGCACCCGGCGTGTGCTCGGTGCTGTGCAGCACAAGCCCGCTGACCCGATGGCCGAGAAAGACCGCGATCAGCTCTTCCTCCTCGTTCGGGTCATAGCCGGTCTCGGCAATCATCAGCTGGAAGCCGGAGCGCTTCAGCACCTCCGACAGCCCCTTGACGGTCTGCGTGTAGATCGAGTTGTCGATGCTGGGCACGATCAGGCCGATCGTCGTCGAACGGTTCGACGACAGGCTGCCGGCGAGATGGTTGGGCAGGTAGCCGATCTCGCGCACCGCGCGCAGCACGCGCTCGCGCATCTCGTCCGAGACCTTGCTCGGCTCCTTCAGCGCGCGCGAGACCGTCATCGTCGAAACCCCGGCCCGCATCGCGACGTCGCGCATCCGCGCGCTGCCGGTCCCGGCGCCGGCGCGGGCGGAGGAGCGCTTCGGCATGGCGAACTCCCTTCGAATTGCCGACGCTGATCAATAGCGCGTGAGACGACGCCAACAAGCGCTTTCCGCAGTTCGGCGTCAATTTTGTTGTTACCGGTATCAAATTGCGCTAGCTACCGGCCCATGCGAAAGCCGGATCGTCAAGCCGGCGTCGAGGGGGGGGGAGGCAGGCGGTGCATCCGTTGACCGGACTTGCCGAAGAGCAGGCGATGCTGCGCTACCTGGATGCGGCGCGCCAACTGCATGGCGACTTGCAGCGGGTGCTGACGCAGGTGTCCGGCTATGCACTGATGCTGATGACGTCGCGCGGGCCGCGGACCCTGCCCGATGCGCCGATCCTGGGCGCGGGCGCGGCGGCGGCGCGCGCCGCGGAGGCGGCCCGCGCGCTGGCGGTGCCATCGGGTGCCGGACATCACCACCACCATCTTCGCGCCGCCTGCGCGGCGGTAGCGCACGCATGCGCGGCGGCGACGACCTGCGCCGGACCGGTCGCGGCAGAGCGCGATCGCGACGGCTTGGTCGCGGCGCTGCAAGCCGCGGTCGGCCACCTGCATGCGGTGTCGCGGCTGATGCCCGGTTTCGAGCCGGTGAACTTCGCGCAGGCGTGCTGTGCCGCCCACGCGGCGCCCGCGCCCTAGACCGGCAACGACAGGCCCTGGGAGGAAGCGATGGCGGACTATTCGATCTGGGTGCTCGAGTACGCGGCGGTGGAGCTGTTCCCGTTCAACGTCATGCTCTACGGGCCGATGCACCAGGGCACCCGCAAGCTGCCCTATGCCTATGTGCTGATGAAGGGCAAGGGCGAGACCATCCTGATCGACACCGGCTACGACCATGTCAACTATGGCAAGACGCTGGCCGACAACTACGGCGTCTCGAACTACCACGGACCCCGCGTGGTGCTGGCCGAGTGCGGCGTCGCGCCCGAGGACATCACGGCCGTATTCGTCACCCACGCCCATTTCGACCACATCGGTGCGATCGATCATTTCCCCAACGCGCGCTTCTTCATCCAGAAGCGCGAGCTTGACCAATGGGTGTGGGCGCTGACGCTTGGGCCCGAGTTCCGGTTCCTGGTTGGCGGCGGCGACCCGGCCGACATCGTGAAGGCGGTCGCGGCGGCCAAGGAAGGGCGGATGGTGTTGATCGACGGCGATATGGAGGACGTGTTGCCGGGCATCGACGTCCACCTCGCCGCCGACAGCCACACCTATGGCAGCATGTATGTCACGGTGCGCAACGACGGCACCCGCGACGGCGAGGACAAGTGGGTGTTCGCCGGCGACCTGATCTACACGTACGACAACCTCACCGGGCTCGACCCTGCCAATCCCGAGATCGTCCCGATCGGGCTGGCGGTCGGCAGCCAGCACAACCTGCTGTTCGCCAGCGAGGCGATGCTCAAGTCCGTGGGCGGCGAGGTGCGACGCGTCATTCCGGTGCACGAGGATCGGCTGAAGACGGCGTTCCCGTCGCGGCTGACCGGCAGGGGATTGCAGGTGGTCGAGATCGCGCTGGCCGGCGGCGATACGTCCTGCGTGGCCTGAGCGGCCGCAGGGTCCGTCCCGCCGTCAGAGCTGGTCGGCGCCGGCGACGAAGCCGCCGCCGTCGATGACGACGGCCTGGCCGGTGATGAACGATGCGGCGTCCGAAGACAGGAACAGCACCAGCTGGGCGATCTCGGACGGGTCGCTGATGCGCCCCATCGGGATCATCGGCAGCACGGTGTCGCGCGCGGCCTGCTCGCTGCCGAACATGTCGGTGATCAGCGGCGTCATCACGGAGCCCGGCGCGATGGCATTCACCCGGATGTTCTTGCGCGCCACCTCCAGCGCCACCGAGTTGGTCAGGCCGATCACGCCCCACTTGCTGGCGCAGTAGACCGCCGTCGTCGCGAAGCCCATCACGCCGAACAGCGACGAGGTGTTGACGATGGCGCCGCCGCCCTTGGCGACCATGTGCGGCACCTGGTGCTTCAGGCCGTGAAAGATGCCCTTGAGATTGACGTCCATCAGGAAGTCGTAGTCGGCGTCCTCGAGTTCGTGCACCGGTGCCGTCTTGCCCGAAACGCCGGCGTTGTTGAATGCGACGTCGATCCGGCCGAAGCGGGCGAAGGCGTTTGCGTGCAGCCGCGCCATCGCGGCGCCGTCGCGGACGTCGGCCTCCTCGAACTCCGCCTCGACGCCGAGGTCGCGCAGGTCCGCGACCAGGCTGTCGCCCTGCGCCGCGCCGATTCCCGAGATGTAGAGATTTGCTCCCGAGCGCGCGAAGGCGAGGGCGGTGGCGCGGCCGATGCCCGTGGTCGCCCCGATCAACAGGACGCCTTTGCCGGAGAAATCATAGGTGACCTGCATTGCCTTCCCCCCTCGTTCGCGCCGGCACCCGGTCGCGGTGCGCATTTTCGGCCCAGATAGCCCATACTTGGTACCGATAACAAGAATATTGATGCATCGGGCCGATCGGCGCGCCGCTGGCATGGCGTCGCCGATCCGTGCGCGCCGTTCGCCCGCCGTGTCGCAATCTTGGTTGCCCGGCCGCACTCGGACGACCGGGACTGCCTGCGTAGAGGCGGAAATGCAGGACAAAACGCCGGGAGTCCGGGAGATTGGCTGTATTTGTCGCGGCGGCGCGGCGCGCTTCATCCACCGTCGGTGCACACCGTTGGCCGGGTTGCGAACCGCGGCACGTCGCCGCCACAGACGTCTTGCCAGACTTCGGCTTCTACGGCATGATACCGGTACCAAACGTGGTGTGCCGATCCAGGAGCACTGCCGCGGCCGGAGCCGCCGGGCGGTCGTGCGACCGGCAGGGTCGCGTCTGGCTGACACGAGGTGACCGGGGGCTCGGGGGACGTCGCCGCCAAAAGGAATGGGCGCCCAAGGGGCCCAGCGGCAGCACATCAGGGAGAGGAAACTGGGCATGAACAAATTGCTGCTCGCCACGGCGGCGGCCGGCGCGCTGATTGCCGCCACCGCCGTCTCGGCGCAGGCCAAGACGCTCGGCATCGTCGCGCTGCTGGCAAACGACGCGCTGAACATCGCAGTGATCAACGGCGCGACAGATGCCGCGACCGCGGCCGGTTGGGACGTCAGCGTGATCGACACGCAGGCCAGCGCCGACCAGGCCAATGCCGCGATGAACACGTTCGTCGCCCAGGGCGTCGACGCGATCTTCACCCTGGCCTATGCCTCCAGCTCGCTCGGCTCCGGCATCGCCGCGGCGCGCGGGGCCGGCATTCCGGTGGCTGCCTGGGGCGGCGAGATCGTCGACGGGGTCGTGGTGACCACCAGCGGACAGCAGGTCGGCGACGATTCCGTCAACTACCTGCTTGCCACCGTGGGCGATACCGCCAACATCCTCGCGCTGACCTTCCACCCCGGCAAGCTCTGCATCGATCGCGGCGTCGGCTTCGACGAGGGCATCGCCGGCAAGGACGGCATCAACGTCGACTATGCCGAGGTCGTGGTCCCCGGCCAGGTGCAGTTCGGCAACGCCACCGCCGCGGCCTGGCTGACGGCGCACCCCGGCACCGACGGCGTGCCGCTGGGGATCTGGTCCTGCTGGGACGAGCCGACCACCGGCGCGGTCGCCGCGCTGCGGCAGGCCGGCCGGACGGACGTGGTGACGGTCTCGATCAACGGCAGCCTGCAGGCGCTGGACCTGGTGAAGAACGGCTACATGACCGCCACCGTCTGGCAGCCGGCCTATGAGGAGGGCAAGCAGGTCTTCGAGGCCATCCTGGCGGCGATCGACGCGGGCGACGCGTGGGAGCCGAAGGTCATCTCGATCCCGGGCGTGGTGGTGACCCAGGACAACGTCGAGGCGTTCCTGGCAGAACATCCGGATGGCATGTGAGACCGCGACGGAGCAGTCGGCGTCGGGGGAGGCATCCGCGTCCCCCGGCGCCTGGATGCAGATCCGCGGACTGACCAAGCTGTTCGCCGGCGAGCTGGCGCTCGACAACGTCGACCTCGATGTCGAACGCGGCAGGGTTCATGGGCTGGTCGGCGCCAACGGCGCCGGCAAGTCGACGCTGATCCGCTGCCTTGCCGGCGTGACCGTCCCCAACCGGGGCAGCATCGCCATAGCCGGCCACGAGTTGCACCGGGGATCGCCGCAGGCGTCGGAGCGTGCCGGGCTGGCGTTCATCCATCAGGAACTGAACCTGATTCCGCAGTTCAGCGCGCTGCAGAACATGCTGCTCGGCGCGCCGAAGGTCACGCGCCTGGGGCTGATCGACTGGCGCCGCTCCGGCGGCGGTGCCCGTGCCGCCGCCGAGCGCGTCGGCATCCGCTTTCCGCTGGAGACGCGGGTCGCCGATCTGTCGGTGGCCGAGCGTTGGCTGGTGATGATCGGCAAGGCGCTGGCGCGCGACGCGGCGATGATCGCGATGGACGAGCCCACCGCCTCGCTGTCGGGGCCGGAAAGCGAGCAGTTGTTCTCCATCGTGCGCGACCTCGCCGCTCAGGGCGTGGCGATCCTCTATGTCTCGCATCGCCTGGAAGAGGTGCTGAGCCTGTGCGACCGGATCACCGTGCTGCGCGACGGCCGCGTCGCGGCCGAGGCCGAGCGCGGCGCGCTCGACAAGAAAGGCCTGGTGCGCGCCATCATCGGCCATGACGTGCGGACGGTCCGCGACACCGATCGGGTGACCGCCGACCGGTCGCAGCCGCCGCTGTTCGCGGTCCGCGACGTCTCATGGAAAGACCGGGTCAGGACTGTGAGCTTCGAGCTGTTCCGCGGCGAGGTGCTGGCGCTCGGCGGCCTCGTCGGCGCCGGCCGCACGGAACTGGCGCACCTGATCGCCGGCGTCACCCGGCCCGATGCCGGGCACTTCGAGCTGAACGGCAAGCGGCTGCGGGTGGCGGGCGAGGCGGGCGCGATCGACGCCGGCATCGCGCTGGTGCCCGAGGAGCGGCGCTCGCAGGGACTGATGCTGCAACAGCCGGTCGGCTTCAACATCAACGTGGCGACGCTGCGCCGCATCCGGGCCCTGCCCGGCCTGCCGTTCGTCTCGGCCCAGAAGGCACGGCGCCAGGCCGAGCGCCTGATCGGCGAGCTGGGCATCAAGACGCCGTCCGCGCTGGTGAAGATCGCCGGGCTCTCAGGCGGCAACCAGCAGAAGGCGCTGATCGCGCGCTGGCTGCCGGCAGGCATGCGCCTGCTTATTCTCGACGAACCCTCCCGCGGCGTCGACGTCGGGGCGCGCGAGGAAATCCACGCGTCGATCCGCGCGCTGGCGCGCGACGGCGTCGGCATCCTGGTGATCTCGTCCGACGTCGAGGAACTGGCGCTGCTGGCGGACCGCGTGCTGGTCATGCGCGAGGGGCGGCTGACGGGCGAGCTGACCGGGTCGGATATCACCGAGGCGGCGATAATCGAGCTCAGCTACCACGACGCACAGGAAAACGGAGACCAAGCGTGATGGCCGAAGTGGGGATGGCGGCGGAGGAGCTGCGCGCTCAGCGACGGGCGTCGACGAAGCGCAAGGCGCTGATCCTGCTGTCGCGCTACGGCACCATCGTCGGCCTGCTGCTGATGATCGTGGTCTTCGGCCTGAACGCGCCCGACATTTTCCTGTCGCGCGCGAACCTGATCAACATCCTCAGCCAGGCCTCGCTGACCGCCATCATCGCCAGCGGGCTGACCTACACGCTGGTGGTCGGCGAGTTCGATCTCAGCGTCGGCTTCGTCGCCAGCTTCGTCGGCTTGATCGTCACCGGGCTGATGGCGCACGAAGGGCTGCCGATCTGGCTCAGCATCGTGCTGGCGCTCGCGGTCGGCTCGGGCATCGGCGGCATCAACGGCGTACTGGTGACGAAGATCCGCATCAATGCGGTGATCACCACGCTGGGCATCGGCACAATGCTGTCCGGCATCGGCTTCACCTACAGCCAGTTCCCGATCGCTTCGGGCATCCCCTTCGCGTTCACCGACATCGCGCTGAGCCGCCCGATCCTCGACCTGCCGAGCCCGGTGCTGATCATGGCGCTGGTACTGGTGGTACTGTGGATCATCCTCAACAAGACCGATTTCGGCCAGCGCATGCAGGCGGTCGGCGCCAACATCGAGGCGGCGCGGCTGTCGGGAATCCGGGTCGACCTGGTCAAGATCCTCGCCTTCGTCACCGCGGGCTTCTGCGCCGCGCTGACCGGGGTGCTGCTGTCGGCGCTGCTGGGCAGCGGCACGCTGGGCGCGGCGGACGGCTATCTGCTCGATGCGTTCGCCGCCGTCTTCCTCGGCTCGGCGACGTTGAAGGAGGGCGAATTCCATATCGTGGGCACGCTGATCGGCGTGCTGATCCTCGCGGTCGGCTTCAACGGCCTCAGCATCTTCGGCGCGCCGACCCATTTCCAGCCGATCTTCAAGGGCGGGATCCTGATCCTCGCGGTCGGCATGTCGGCCCTCGCGCGCCGCTATGCCGCCAGCCTGTGACGGCCAAAGGGCGCGGACTGGGCAACGCGGCACCGGCGCGGCGGCGCAGCGGGCCGCGCCTCAGGGAAGCTGGCCGCCGAAATAGTCGGGGAACTTCCTGCGGATCTCCTCGGAGGCGGCCAGCGTGCCGGAGAGATGAGCCCGCACCGCGCCTTCGGCCGCCGCCTCGTCGCGATTGCGGATCGCGCGCAGGATCTGTTCGTGCTGCTGCACCACCTCGGTCAGCTTGCCGGGGTCGGGCAGGTTGAGGCGCCGCAACCGGTCGATATGGCCGCCGCGCGCGGCGACGATGTGGTAGAGGCGGGCAACCCCGGCGGCCTCGAACAGCGACAGGTGGAACAGCCCGTCCAGCGCGGTGAATTCCCCGATGTCCTTGTCTTCGCCGGCGAGGCGCTGCATGCGCAGGATGCGGCCGGCCGGCACCAGCGCCTCGGCGGCTGCGTTGCGCGCCAACGCCCGCGCGACCTCGATTTCCACGCTGCGGCGCAGGAACTGCGTCTCGCGCGCGTGCTCCAGGTCGATCCGTGAAACCACCGTCCGCGACTGCGGATAGGATATCACCAGGCCGTCATGCGCCAACTTCTGCAGCGCATCGCGCACCGGCGCCTGGCTGACGCCGTAGGCCTCGGCGACCTCGTTGCGCGAGACCTTGGCATTGGGCTTCAGGTCGAGGCTGAGGATTCTGGCGCGCAGGCCGGCATAGATCCGGTTCGCGGCGGAGCCCCGCGGCGCCGACGTCGACGATTCGCGCGCTTCTTCCAGCAGCGCTGCCGACAGGGTGCTAACCGGCATGGTGGGGCCCCGGGTTTCGCGTCATTACATCAGCAGTGCCGGCAGGAGCAGGCTCAGGTCTGGGAAGGCGACCAGCAGCGCAAAAAACACGGCGAAGGCCGCAAAGAACGGGATCGCGGCGACGGTGTATTCGCCCGTCTTGGTGTCCAGGATGCCGCAAACCGTGAACATGATCACCCCGACCGGCGGCGTGAGC
This sequence comes from Alphaproteobacteria bacterium, assembly GCA_041396705.1. Taxonomy (NCBI): domain Bacteria; kingdom Pseudomonadati; phylum Pseudomonadota; class Alphaproteobacteria; species Alphaproteobacteria bacterium. The sequence goes on along the minus strand of JAWKYB010000002.1, from coordinate 249,189 downwards.
CCGCCGAAGTTGACCAGCGTCACCATCAGGATGCCGAGATGGACGGGATCGTAGCCGGCACTGACCAGCACCGGCATCACGATCGGCGTCACCAGCAGGATGTTGGCGGCGCCCTCCAGGAACATGCCGCTGATGACCAGCACGGCGACGATGAGCATCAGCGTGACCAGCGGGTCGGCGGTCAGGGTGGTCACGAACTCGGTGATGTTCTGCGGCGCGCGCTCGATAGTGACGGCATAGCCCAGCACCGCCGCCATCATGATCAGCAGCATGATCATGCCGAGGTCGCCGACCGAGCTGCGGAACGCCTCGTACATCTTCGCGAAGCTGAGCTCGCGATACACCAGCACGCCGACCGCCAGCGCATAGAAGACCAGGAAGACGCCGGCCTCGGTGGCGGTGAAGAAGCCGAACCGGAAGCCGACGATCAGGATGATCGGGAACATCAGCGACCAGATGCTGTCGACGAAGCTGGTGCCGAGCTCGCGCGCGGTCGGGCGCCGCTGCAGGTCGGGCCGGTAGCCGCGGCGCTTGGCGACGATCCAGCAGGTCGCCATCAGCACGATCGTCAACAGCACGCCGGGCAGGATGCCGGCCAGGAACAGCCGGCCGATCGAAACCTCGTTGATGTAGCCGAACAGGATCAGGCCGATGCTCGGCGGAATCGTCGCCGTGATGATCGAACCGAAGGCGAGGATCGCCGCCGTGATGCCACGGGAATAGCCCTGCGCCGCCATGCCTGGGCCGAGCAGCCGCGATTCCATCGAGGCATCGGCGACCGCCGAGCCGGAGACCCCGCCCATCATCAGGCTGAGCACGATCGAGACCTGGGCCAGGCCGCCGGCCATCCACCCGCTCAACAGCCGTGCGAAGCGAATGAGCCGCTCGGTGATGCCGGTCACGTTCATCAGGTTGCCGGCGAGAATGAAGAACGGCACCGCGAGCAGCGGGAAGTTCTGCGTCGCCGTGACCATCTTCTGCAGCACCACGGTCGGCGGCATCGTGCCGGTCAGCGTGAACACCGGAATGGCGGCCAGCGCCAACGCGAAGGCGATGGGCAGGCCGACAACCAGGAAGACGGCGAACAGGATGGCGATCAGCGCGAGCATCAGGAGGTACCGCGCATTTCTGCGATGGCATGCCACAGCTTGACCGCAAGCGTCCGCAGCATCAGCGCCAGTCCGAACGGCATCGCCGCGTGGACCAGGGACGCATTCATCTGCGTCGCGCCGATCAGCCGCGGGTGCATCAGGCCGGTGTTGATCACGGCATAGACCAGCAGGAAGCCGAGCAGGGCGATGAGTACGAGCAGATTGCCGATCACGACGATCCGGCGGGCGCGCGTGCCGAGCCGGTCGAGCAGCACCGACAAGCCGAAGTGACGGTCGTGCTGCATGGCGAGATCGGCGGCCAGCATGCACTCCCAAACGAACAGCAGCTGCGCGATCTCGACCGACCAGATGATCGGCGCACCCAGGGTGCGGGCGACCGAGGCCACGCCGACCAGGACGACGATCGCCGCGAGAATGGCGATGGCACAGGCAAACTCCACGCGCCGATACATGGGGGGATCGTGCCTGTCGAATGCCTGTGCCTGTGCCTGTGCCGGCCGTCAGCGGGCCAGAACGTCCCTGACGATCCCCGCTTCCGCAGTCAGATCGAGCAGTTCGTAGACGCCGGCAACCGCCTCCTTGAACGGGGCGAGGTCGACCTCGCGAACCTCGACGCCGGCGGCGGCGACGTCCTGCAGGGCTTTCTCGCCCAGCTCGATGGTGAGGCCGGAGGCATAACGCCCGTTCTCGACCGCGAGACTGCGCACGATCGCCTGGTTCTCCGGTGTGATCTCGTCCCAGGTGTCCTTGCCGATCACCAGCGCGGTCACCAGCTGGATATGCCCGGTCAGCGTGACGTTGCTGACGACCTCATACAGCTTGGCGCCCCAGATCGCGGTCGGCTGCGCCTCGGCGGCGTCGAGCGTTCCGGTCTGCAGGGCGGAGTAGACCTCGCCCCACGGCATCGGGGTCGGCTCCGCACCCATCGCGCGGATGGTCTCGATCCATACCGGCGCGCCGATCGTGCGCATCCGCACCCCGGCCAAGTCGGCCGGCGTCTCGATCGGCATCTGGGTGAGCGCGTGACGCGCACCCTGGTACCAGTTCGAGGCGAGCATGACGATGCCGGCTTCCTCCGCCAGCTGGTCGCCCCAGGCCAGGTATTCCGGCGAGATCGCGAACCTGTCCGCATCGTCGTAGGTGTCGAACAGGAACGGCGCCGACATGATCGCCAGCGACGGCACGAAGCTGGAAAGCCGGGCCACGTCGGTGACCGTGCCGACGTTGGCGCCGGCGCGGGCCTGGTCCAGCATCTCTGTGGTGTCGCCCAGCTGCGAGTTGTGGAACACCTCGACCAGGACCTCGCCGTTGGTGGCGGCCTCGACCTCGGCCTTGAAGCGCTCCAGTCCCTGTCCCATCGGGTCGTCGGGCGCCAGCACGGTGCCGATGCGCAGCGTCGTCTGCGCTTCGGCGGGCGCCGCCAGCACCAGGACCGACGCCAACACCGCCGGAATACCCAGCAATTCCAATCGTTTGACCATTGGAGTTCCTCCCAGTCGTATTATTGTAGACTAATATATTAGTCGCACCGTGCGCGTGGCGGTGTCAACAGGCTTGGGTCGCCGAATTGGCCGGCTCCGGCCGGGCGGCAGGCGAAGAGGGACGCAGCCGCGCGGTCCGTGGTCCGTCGTTGCGAGCCGCCGAAGGCGGCGCGGCAGTCCGGCGAAGCGGCCCGTTGCAGCGGTCCTGGATCGCCACGTCGCTGCGCGCCTCGCGATGACGGAGTGGCCGTACATCGCGGGCGGTTGCAAGGCGAGGTGACACCTGCCGGCGGCGGCCGTCTCGGCGTGAAGCAGGCGGCCGTCGTCCGGCAGCTCTGTTTGGGGGGCGAGGGCTACCGCCCGTTGGCCTGGCGCCAGGCGGCGAATGCGCGCAGGTTGGCCTCGTCGGTCGGCGGATAGAGGCCGACGATGCTGCAGCCGGCCCGCACCTTCTCGACCACGAAATCCTCATAGGCGGTCATTTCCACAGCCTCGGTCGCGATCTCGTCCGCCAGGTGCTGCGGAATGACGATCACGCAGTCGTCGTCGCCGACCAGGACGTCGCCCGGAAACACCGCCACGTCCCCGCAGGCGATGGGAACGTCGAGGTCGATGGCCTCGTGCAGCGTCAGATTGGTCGGGCTCGACGGCCGGTTGTGGTAGGCGGGGATGTCGAGCTCGGCGATCCGGTGCGCGTCGCGGAACCCGCCGTCGGTCACCACGCCGGCACCGCCGCGCTGCATCAGCCGCGTGACCAGAATGTCGCCCGCCGAGGCTGCGCGCGGGTTCTTGCGGCTGTCCATCACCAGCACGTGGCCCGCCGGGCAGGTCTCGATGGCCTTGCGCTGCGGATGGTCCGGGTTGCGGAACACGTCCATCGTGTTGCGGTCCTCGCGCGCCGGCACATAGCGCAGGGTGTAGGCGGGGCCGACCATGTTGCGGCCCTTGGGCGCCACCGGGCGCACATCCTGGATAACCTGATTGCGCAGACCGCGCTTGAACAATGCGGTCGACAGCGTCGCGACGGAGACGCCGGCGAGCCTGGTCCTGGTGTTCGGGTTCATTCTGCGCTCTGGAAAAGTTCGAAGTGGGCGGGACGGCGGGTCGCCGACGCGCGCACGTTAGACACGTTGCCGCGCTGGCGCCAGCGCAGCGCGCTGCGCCGCTAGGCCGGTTCGGGTGCCGGCTCGCCGACGATGCCGGCCGCGACCAGGCGTTCGACATCCGCTTCCGCATATCCGATCCCGGCCAGGATCTCGGCGGAGTGCTCGCCGACCAGCGGCGCCGGGCGGCGGATCGTGGCCGGCGTCTCACCCAGCCTTGGCGCCGGCGCCACCACCTGCACCGTGCCGGCCGTGGGGTGCTCGTAGCTGGCGATGCAGCCCATGTGGCGCACCTGCGGATCGTCCGCCGCCTGCAGGTGCGTCTTGACTTCGCCGCACCAGATGTCGACCGCCAGCATGGCAGCCAGCAGGTCGGCGGTGGTCCAGGTCCGGGTGTGGGCCGCCAGCTTCTCCCAGACCTCGTCGCGGCGGTCGAACAGCGTCTGCGGATCGTCATAGACCAGCAGGCTGTCGTCGCCGAGCACGCCGACCAGGGTCGCGAACGGGCTCATCGCGATGGTCACCCAGCCGTCGCTGGTCGGGTAGACGCCGAACGGCGCATCCATGCCGGGATGGCCGATGCCCGAGTGCGGCCGCCGGAAGTCCTGGCCGAAGTTCAGCGCCATCACCATTTCCTGGCCCTGGTGGGCAAGCATGCCGGACATCAGGTCGATCCTGATCTCCTGGCCGCGTCCCGATCGCTCCCGCCACAGCAGCGACGCCAGGATCGCATAGACCATGTTCATTGCGCCGATCTGGTCGGAGAAGCCGGCGCCGACCGGCACCGGCGGCCCGTCGCCGCGCCCGGTGGCCGCCATCAGGCCGGTCAGGCCCTGCAGCAGCATGTCCTGCCCGGGCCGGTCGACATAGGGCCCGCTCTCGCCGTAGCCCGAACCCGAGCAATAGACGATCCGCGGGTTGACCGCCTTGAATGCCTCGTAGCCGTAGCCGAGGCGCTGCATCACGCCGGGACGGAAGTTCTGCACCACCACATCCGCATCGGCCGCGAGGCGGAAGACGATCTCCTTGGCTTCCGGTGCCTTCAGGTCCAGCGCAAGCGACCGCTTGTTGCGGTTCCAGGCGAGGAAGTTGGGGCTTTCGGTGCCGCCGACCCAGCGGTTGTTGAAGGTCAGCGAGCGAAACAGGTCGCCCTTGCCCGGTCGCTCGATCTTGATCACGTCCGCGCCCAGGTCGGCGAGCAGCTGGGTCGCGAACGGCCCCTGCAACAGGTGGGAGAAGTCGAGGACGCGAAGGCCCTCGAGCGCACCTTCGGTCATCGGATGCTCCTTGTGTCGTCGAGGTCGCCGCGGGCGGCGGCGCGGGCATGGCGCCAGTCGTCGCGCAGGCCCGCCAGCGTGACCGCGGCCGGCTCGGCCGCTGCGAGGGCGCGGCGAATGCGTTCGCCGGCGCGGCTCTGGAAGGCGACGTAGCCGTCGAAGCGCGGCCGCACGAGGGCGGTCTCGGCGGTGGCCAGCGTATCGCGATAGAAGCCGCCGCAGGCGGCGTTGACGCCGGCGTCGGTCCAGGCGTCGCGGGCCGATGGCTGGCCGCCGTGCGCCGGTACGAACGCGGTCTGGGTGCGTGGGTCCATCAGCCAGGCAAGGTGCGCCAGCAGGGCCGCGTCCGGCACCGCCCGGCGGGTGATGCCGATTCCGGTGCCGCCCAGCACCGAGCCGCGTCGCCCGCTGCCCGATACGCGCGGCGCATCGGTGAAGCCGAGGGCATGCGCGCGGGTGCCGGGCATGGCGTAGGTCACGTAGCCGAAGACCAGCGGGACCAGCGCGATGGCATCGCCGGTCGCCATGGCTTCGAGCAGCGCGATCGGGTTCAGGCTGGCGGTTCCCGACGGCGCGAGCTTGTGCAGCCGGTGCATCAGCGCCAGCGCGTCCGTCGCGACGCGGTCGTCGAGCAGGTCGTCGCCGCCAGGCAATGCGCCATGGCCGGCGGCGATCGCGAACAGCATGAGCAGCGGATGCGGTCCGGCGACCGAGATCGCCACCGGCAGCCGCTCGGCGAGGCGGACGACCGCGTCCCAGTCGCCGGGCGCGTCGGCAACCCGGTCGGGGCGGCGCGCGCAGACCTGCATGGCGACATCCAGCGGCAGAGCCCAGGTCCTGCCTGCCCAGACATAGGAGTCCAGCGCGGCGCCGACCGATTGGCGACGCCAGGCGGCGATCCGGTCCGCCGGGTACAGCGCCTCCAGCGGTTGCAGGCAATCGAGCGCCGCCGCCTCGCCGATATGCGGGTGGTCGAGAACCAGCAGGTCGTGCCGCGCGGCGAGTTCGCCGATCGGCGCGCTTTCGAACCCTTCCAGCGGCTGCCTGTCCCACTGCACCAGCGGGCGCGCATGACCGGCGCTGGCCATTGCGGCCGCCGCCGCGAGTGCGTCGTAGCCGCGCGGGTGGTCCCAGGTCAGGCCGCTGAACGCGGCGCTCATGTGCCGCCCTGTGCCGCGCGCCAGAGCGGCTCGGCGCCGATGTCCATCGCCACCCGGGTGATGTGCCACCGGCCCAGGTTGGCGGTGTAAAGCGTGCTGCCGTCGAAGGCGATGTTGGTCGGGTGGCAGAGCAGGTGCGCGGTCGGGTCCTCGATCAGCACGTCGGTGCGGCTGCCGTCGGCGGCGACACGCAGCAGGCGCGACGGCTCGTAGCAGGCGACAACCAGGTTGCCGGCGGAATCGAAGGCGATGCCGTCCGGCAGGCCCGGCAGCTCCGTCGCGAAGGTCTCCGGCGCGCCGGCGCTGCCGTCGGCGCGGATCGGGATGCGGGTGACCGTGCGGGCGAAGGTCTCGCAGACATAGACGGCGTCCTCGCCGCTGCGCATGGCGAGCCCGTTGGCGAAGTTCAGCGCGCGGTCGTACCACAGGCCGCCCGCGCCGGACTCGAGGTCATAGGCCCAGATGCCGGGTCCGGGCGTGCCGAAACCGTAGCTGTCGGAGACGAACAGCAGGCCGCGGGCGCGGTCGACCAGCGGATAGTTGGGGATGCGGATGCCGGGCCCGGTGAACCGGGTCAGGCTGCGGTCGGCGAGGTCGAGCCGGAACACCGCCGCAGCCCGCAGATCGCACGCGAACAGCGCACGGTCGCCGTCGAAGGCGAGGCCCAGGGTGAAGCCGCCGGTTCCGGCGACGCGTTCCAGCCCGGCGCCGTCGGCGGCGATGCGCAGGATGTCGCCGTCCTCGCTGCCGCACCACACGGCGCCGTCCGGCCCGACCGCGACGCCCTCGGGGTGGCGCAACCGCGGCTCGGAGAACAGGCCGTCGAAGTGGACACGGGCGCGTTCCATCGGCAGCAACGTCGGGCCCCCGGTTTCGAACCGATAGCTGGTCATGACGCGAAATCTCCGATCCGGCTTCCGCCGTCGGCGGCGAACAGGTGCAGCTTGTCGCGGTCGAAGCGCAGGCCGACCGCCTCGCCCATGGCCTGCCCGGCGCCGGCGGGAACCTTGACCACGACAAGCACGCCGGCGATTTCGACCGTCAGCAGCACGACGTCGCCGAGCAGCTCGGAGGAATAGACCCGGCCGCGCAGGTCGCCGTCCGCGGCCGGCACAACCGCGATGTCCTCCGGGCGCTGGCCGAGCAGGGCACGGATGCCATCCGCCGCCCGCACCGGCACGCTGCCCCCCGGGTGCCGGAAATGGCCGGCTTCCACGGTCCCGTCCAGCAGGTTCATCGGCGGCGATCCGATGAAGCCGGCAACGAAGGCGTTGGCCGGCCTGCCATAGATTTCGGCGGGCGTACCGACCTGCTGGATGCGGGCGTTGTTCAGCACCACGATCCGGTCGGCCAGCGTCATCGCCTCGACCTGGTCGTGGGTCACATAGATCGTGGTGGTGCCCAGTTCGCGCTGCAGGTGCTTCAGCTGCGCGCGCATCACCGTGCGCAGCTTGGCATCCAGGTTGGACAGGGGCTCGTCCATCAGGAACAGGCGCGGCGTGCGCACGATCGCGCGGGCCAGCGCCACGCGCTGGCGCTGGCCGCCGGACAGCTCGGCCGGGCGGCGGGCGAGCAGGGCCTCCAGCTCGACCTTGGCTGCCGCCTCGCGCACCCTGCGCACGCGCTCCGCCATCGGCACGCGGCGGATTTTCAGCGGATAGCCGATGTTCTGGCCCACCGTCATGTGCGGGTACAGCGCATCGTTCTGGAACACCATGGCGAGGTCGCGGTCGCGCGCCGGCTTGTCGTTGACACGCTGGCCGTCGATCAGGATGTCGCCGCGGGTCGGCTCGTCGAGCCCGGCGACCAGCCGCATGGTCGTCGTCTTGCCGCAGCCAGACGGCCCCAGCAGCACCAGGAACTCGCCGTCGGCGATCTCCAGGTCCAGGGCCTCGATCGCGACGAACGACCCGAACGTCTTGGTCAGGTTCGACAGGCTTACCGTTGCCATGGCCTGGCGCTATTCGCCCTTGATCGCGAGGCCGCCGTCGACCCGCACGACCTCGCCGGTGATGAATGAGGCGCGCGGGCCGGCGAGGAAGGCCACCGTCTCCGCCACCTCGGGCGGCTGGCCGAAACGGCCGATCGGATGGGCGCGGTTCCAGGCCTCGCGCAGTGCCTCCGGGTCCGGGGTCTCGCGGAAGATGCGCTCGTTCATCGGCGTCATGATCGTACCCGGCGCCACCGCGTTGACGCGGATGCCGGCCGGCGCCAGGTCGACCGCCGCCTGGCGGACCAGGGCGTTGATCGCGCCCTTGGCCGCGGCATAGGCAGCCCAGCCCTTGAAGCCGATCAGGCCCTGCACCGACGACATCGCCACGACCGCCCCGCCGCCGCGCGTCCGCATCGAAGGCACCGAGACGCGGATGCTGCGCCATACCCCGGTCAGGTTGGTGTCGATCACCTCGGCCCACGCGGCCTCGTCGATCTGGTCGACGACTCCGCCGATGGCGCGGGCCGCGTTGGCGACCAGGATGTCGATCCCGCCCCAGCGCCCGGCGACGGCGCCGGCCATGGCCTCCATTTCGGCCATGGCACGGACGTCTGCGCGGAAAAAGGCGGCGTCGTGGCCGGCGGCGCGGATCGCGGCGGCGGTCGCCTCGCCGGCGTCGGCGTCGATGTCGGTCACCGCGACCCGGGCCCCGCCTTCGGCCAGCCGGTGGGCGCAGGCCGCGCCGATCCCCATGGCGGCGCCGGTCACGACGGCGACCTTGCCCTCGAACTCCTGCATCGGGTTCGGCATCGTCATTCCCCCGTGAAAACCGGTTCGCGCTTGTCGAGGAAGGCGTCGATGCCCTCGCCGGCGTCGCGGCTGCCGTACAGGCGGAACAGCACTTCCTGTTCCAGGCTCTGCGCGGTCGGCAGCGGCGCGTCGTAGCCTTCGCGCAGCAAACGCTTCATCTCCGCCTGTGCCCGCGGGGCGACGCGCAGGCAGGCGCGGGCGCGCGCCATGACCATGTCGTCCAGCTGCTCCGGCGCGACGCAATCGGCGGCCAGCCCGAGTTGCCGGGCGCGCGGCCCGTCGATGCGCCAGCCCGCCAACAGCATGTCGGCCGCGGCGTATTTGCCGACCGCGCGGACCAGGCGCTGGGTGCCGCCGCCGCCGGGGCACAGGCCGAGGCGGCCCTCGGGCAGGCCGAACTGCGCGCGCGTGGTGGCGACGATGATGTCGGCGCACAGCGCGATCTCGAACCCGCCGCCGAGGGCGAAGCCGTCGACCGCGGCGATCACCGGCTGCGGCATCCGCTCCAGGCGGTCGAAGACCGCGCGTCCGCGCAGCTGAAAGGCGATGAAGGCCTCGGTTGGGCCGCCGCGATATTCCCCGATATCGGCGCCGGCGACGAACGCGCGGTCGCCCGCGCCGCGCAGCACCAGCACGCGCACGCCGCGATCCCGGGCGATATCCGCCAACTCCGCGTCCAGGGCGTCGATCATCGGCGTCGACAGCGCGTTCAGCTTGTCCGGCCGGTTGAAGGTGAGGCGCGCGACACCGGGCATCGGGCATTCGCGCAGCAGCAGGGGTTCCGTCATGCTCATCCTTTCACCGCGCCGGCGGTCAGCCCGGCGACGAAATAGCGCTGCAGCAGGAAGAACACTGCGATCACCGGCACCGACACCATCACCGACGACGCCATCAGCTCGCCGTAGCGGATGCCGTACTGGCCGATGAAGTCGTTGAGGCCGACCGGGAGCGTGCGCATCTCCTTGGTCGAGGTGAAGGACAGCGCGAACAGGAATTCCTGCCAGGTGACGATCAGCACGTAGACGGCGGTGGCGATCACGCCCGGCCGCGCCAGCGGCACCACGATCTCCAGGAACACGCGTACCGGGCCGGCGCCGTCGATGCCGGCTGCCTCCTCCAGCGCCACCGGCAGCTTGGCGAGGAAGCCGTGCAACATCCAGATCGCGACCGGCAGGGTCACCGAGACATAGGCGACGATCAGCGACGCATAGGTGTCGAGCAGGTCGGCGCCGCGCATCATCTTGTAGATCGGGATGATGATCGCCGAGTGCGGGAACATCTGCGCCAGCACCACCAGCGACATCATCGCGGTGATCACCGCCAGCCTGGCCCGGCTGAACGCATAGGCGGCGAGCAGGCCGAGGGTGACCGTGATCGCCACCGTCGAGAGCGACACGATCAGCGAGTTGAGGAAATAGTCCTGGAACTCGGGCCGGAAGGCGGTGGCGTAGTTGTCCAGCGTCGGGTCCTGCGGCCACAGCCGTGCCGGCACCGCGAACGGCTCAGTGGTCGGCTTCAGGCTGACCGAGACCATCCAGCCGACCGGAACGAGCACGAACAGCGCGAGCAGAGCCTGCGCCGCGATCAGCGCGGCACGGACCGCGAGCTTGCGGCCGTGGGCGCTCATGCCCGTCGCCGCCGCGCGGCGCCGGAGCGCTGGGCCACGACATACAGGCTGACCAGCACGGCCAGCACCAGGATCGACATGGTGCCGTATGTCGCAGCCTCGCCGAAGCGGAACTGGCCGAAGCCCAGCTCGAAGATCTGGGTCGGGAAGATGTGGGTGGCGTTCTGCGGGCCGCCGCGGGTCAGCACCCAGACCATGTCGAAGTAGTTGAAGGTCAGGATAGTGGTCAGCACCACGTTGACCAGGATCACGCTGCGGATGGCAGGCAGGATCACATCGACCAGCCGCCGGAACGGGCCGGCACCGTCGATGGTCGACGCCTCGAGCTGCTCGCGGTCCACGTTCTGCAGGGCGGCGAGATAGATCAGCGTCGAGAACGGGAAGCCCTTCCACACCGCCGCGAAGATCACCGCCGCCATCGCGGTGCCGCTGTCGGCCAGCCAGGCCGCGCCGGTGTCGGCGATGCCTAGTCGGATCATCAGCGAGTTCACCAGCCCGAGCTGCGGGTCGTAGAGGAACCGCCACAGGATGGCGGCAACCACGCCGGGCAGCACCCACGGCAGCAGCACGATCGCGCGGGTCAAGCCGCGGAACGGCAGGTGTCGATCGAGCAGCAGGGCGGTGAAGAAGCCGAGGACGTTCTGCAGCAGCACCACGCCCACGGTCCAGACCACGGAGTTGACCAGCACCTCGTAGAAATCGCGGCTGGCGAACATGCGGTCGTACAGCTCGGTGCCGGCGAACTGCGGTTCCGGGTTGACGAACGACGTCTTGTAGAAGCTCTCGATGATCGTTCCGACCATCGGATAGTACAGGAACACGGCCAGCAGCAACGCGGTCGGCGCCAGGAACAGCCACAGGAACCGGCGGTCTTTGCGCAGCATGGCGTGCGTCCGTCGAGCGCGAGCGGGGATGGCGGGCGGACCCGGCGGGCGGGTCCGCCCGTGCGGCCGGGATCAGTCCAGCGCGTCGATGGCGGCGCAGGCGGCGGCGGCCGCTTCGGCCGGGTCGCTGCCCGAATAGACGTCCTGGGCCAGGCGCATCTGGATGTCGGCGACCTCCAGGTAGCGCGGCGACAGCGGGCGCGGGTTGGCGTTGTTCAGATGCGCCATGATCACGTCGGGCCGCGACCGGTTGGCGGCGAGGAACGTCTCCGCCGCTGCCTTGTTGGCCGGGATCAGGTCGACGACGTCGCCGTTCACGTCCTCGCGGACCATGAACTGGATGAACTTCCAGGCGGCGTCCTGGTGCTCCGAGCTCTCGAACACGGCCAGGTTCCAGCCGCCGAAGGTGCCGACCGGGGTCGTGCCTTCGGGCGCGGTCCCGGCGACGAAGTCCCAGTCCAGGCTGGAGGCCTGCAGAGTCGGTTGCTCCAGCGCCGGCCAGAACTCGATCGCCAGCGTTCCGTTCAGGAACAGCTCGCGCATGTCGCCGGACGAGGCGTTGAGGATGCCCTGGGGCGCGAAGGCGGTCAGCGACTGCAGATAGGCCAGCGCCTCGACGCTTTCCGGCGCGGTCAGCGCACATTTGCCGGCGTCGTCGAGCACGCGGCCGCCGTTGGAGAAGATGAAGCTGTCGAGCACCACGACGGTGTCTTCGCCCTGGTGACCGAACAGACCGACGCCGAACTGACCCTTCGAACTGTCGGTCAGGGCCTCGGCCGCGGCACGCAGGCCCTCGAAGGTGGTCAGGCTGGCCGGATCGACGCCGGCCGCGTCGACCAGCGCCTTGTTATAGAAACTGAACTGCCAGACATCGACGTTGAACGGGATGCCGTAGAGTCCGCCGTTATAGTTGGCAGAATCCCATGCGCCCGGGAAGAACTGGTCGCGGGTGAGGCCGGCGGCGGCGGCCTGGTCGGACAGATCGGCAACCGCGCCCGCCTCGGCGAAGGCGGCAACCCAGATCTGGTCGAGCGTGGCGATGTCCGGCGCGTTGCCGCCCTGCACGGCGGTCAGCAGCCGCTGCTGGTATTCCGGATAGGGAATGGTCGTCACCTCGACATGGATGTCGGGGTTCTCGGCCTCGAACCGCTCGACGGCCGCCTTCTGCACGTCGGACAGGCCGGATTCGGTCTGCTGGTTGTCCCAGAACTGCAGCGTCACGGTCTCGGCGGCGGCCGGGATGGCCAGCGCAGCGGTCAGCGCGGTAGACGTCAACAGGGCTTTGGTCATCGGTCTCCTCCCATCTGATGCTGGATTTCATTCTCTGCGGTCGTTCCGGCCGCTCCAGCGACTGCGGCGCGGTTTGCTGGGGTCGCGATGGCTTCCGGCGCGTCGCCCGCGACCACCACCTCGACCCCGGCGGCGCGGAGAGCGAGACGGTCGGCGGGCAGCGAGCCGTCGTCGGTGATGACGGTGTCGGCGTCCGAGATCGGGCAGATCCGGTGGTTGGCTTCGGCCGCGATCAGCGTGTGATCGGCCATCGCCACCACCGAGCGGGCCGCGCGTACGAAGCGCGTGCCTGCCAGCGCCAGACGCTCGTCGGCGGCCGAGATGCCGAAGCGGGCGGAGACGCCGTCGACGGATAGGAAGGCGCGGTCGGCGCGCATCTGTTCGAACAGCGCGCCAAGGCTGGGGCCGACCAGGCAGCGGTCCGCCGCCTGATATTCGCCGGCGGTCAGGATCACCTTGATCTCCGGCGCGCCGGTCAGGCGCTCCAGCACCTCGAGCGCATTGGTGATCACGGTCAGGCCGCGGCAGTGCGGGGCGGCCGCCAGCGCGCACTCCTTCAGCCGTTCGGCCATGTGCGCGCCAATCTCGCCGCAGCCGACGATGACGGTCTCGCCGGGGCGAACGGAAGCCGCGGCCGCACGCGCGATCTGCCGGCGCAGCCGCGTCAGTTCTCGCGCGATCTCCATGTCGGGCGGCGTGATGGTCAGCTTCAGCCCATAGCGTGCGCAGCGGGTGTGCATCGCCTGGGTCATCACCCGGTACCAGTCGTGCGCCGGAAAGTGCGGCATAAAACCGATCTGGCCGGACAGCCGCGGCGCCGGTGCGGGGTCGGCGCCGCCGAGCAGGGCGTCGCGCACGGCGGTGCGCAGCGCCCAACCGTCGGCCGCACGCTCATAGACCTCCCCGACCGTCTCTGCGGTCAGGACCTTGTGCGGCGTCGCGCCGACGTCGGCCTCGCGCCGACCGTCACGCGCAAGCGCGATCACGTCGATCACGCGGAAACCCACGACTTCCGGGAACAGTGCCGCGACCGCGCGCAGCGGGCCGCCCTCGGCGAGTTGGCCGACGAAACCGGGGCTCTCGCCGCCCACGGCAAAGACCGACACAGTGCGGTCGAGCCGCCGCGCGGCATCCAGGCCGGCAAGCGCCGAATGGTCGTTGACCCCGAGAACGACGTTCAACCCCGGCGTGGTCTCGAACGCATCGAGAGCCGCCATCAGCGCCGGCTTGTAGCTGCCCTGGCCATTGACCCGAACCACGTCGACCGGGCCGGGGAATGTCTCGCGAAAGCCTGCCTCGAAGCCGGCGGCGCGGGCGCGCGTGTTCTCCAGCGTATCCTGGCCGACCAGCAGCAGTCCGGCGGATGCCCGCTCGCGCGCGACGATGCGTCCCGCGGTCACGCCGAGATCGCGGCCGGCCGCGAGATTGTCCGGTCCGACGTAGATGCCGCCCGGCTGTGGCGCCGATTCCGCCACGAATGGCAGGCCGCGGCGGACGACCTCGCGCCGCAGCGCGTCGGCGCCGCGGCCGGCGATCGGCGGCAGCACCAGTGCGTCGAACGGCGGCCGCTCGTGTTCCGGCGACAGGTGGCCGTTCGTCCGGGCCGGTGCCGTCGCCGCAATGGCCGGTAGCATCGCGCCGCCATGGGTCCGGGCCAGCATGCCAGTCCTGGCGAGTTCTGCGATGTCGCGGCGGATGGTGACCGTGGAAACGCCTGGCAGCGCCGCGCAGAGCTCGCTGACCGAGACCAGCTGGCGGTCGCGGAGCAGCGACATGATGCGGGCGTGACGTTGCGACTTGATCATTGTCGATCAGAGCGTGCCGTGATCCGATCGGAATTGTCAAGAAGTCGCGAAATGCTTGGGGGTCGCAAGCGCTGTCCGGCTGGAGTGATCAATAATGATCATAGCCAGGAGATGGATAGCCGGTTGCGGACGTCAACGGCGGGCCGGCGACGTTTCCGGCGTACGACGCGGCTCATACCGCCGGCCGCTTCAAGCGCCGCAGCGGTCCTGCTCCGCAAGCGTCGCCAGCAGCCACTGGATTGGCGTCTCGCGCCAGGCTCGGGTGACGAAATCCTCGTGCGCGACCGTGTCGACGAACAGGAACGATGCCGACCCGGGCTGCGCTGTCGGATCGCCGGCAACATGATCGAAGGACGCGCCGCGCTCGCTCAGCAGCGTCTGCAACAGGTCGTTGCTGGGCTGGGACGAGGCGGTGTAGGCGCTGATGAAGAAGGCGTCGCCGCGACGTGCCACCCAGTCGGCAACGGCCTCCTCGTCGTCGTAGAGCGCATCGAGCAGCAGTACGCCACAGATGCGGTCGTCGGCGCCGCCCACGGACAGTGCGAAGGCGGCGGGGTTGTAGCCGCCGCTGTAGGCCACCAGCACGACCGGCAGGGTGTCGAGGCGGGATTCCAGCCGCGCGTCGCCGAGCAGCGGCGCCAGCTTCTCCGCCACTTCGGCGAGCCAGCGCCGGAACGCCTGCGGGCGCCAGAAGCCGCCGGCGCTGGAGTCCGGCGCGTCATAGGCGAATTGCGGGGCGGCGAGGATGGCGTTCAGGCCCGACGCCTCGACCTGGGCGTGCACCCGCTGCCGGGCCACGACGTCGCGTTCCAGGGTGGTGTCGTTGCCGTGGAAGAAGACCACCAGCGTGGCCGGCCACTCGGGGTCGAAGCCGACCGGCACGTACAGCAGCGTGCGCCGGTCGAAATAATGCTCGTCCTCCCACAGCAGGCCGCCGCGCGGCGCGGTATGGCCGCGTCGTCCCGCCTCGATGACGTCGAGGAATGGGTCGCCCGTTTCCGGTATCGGGCCGTCGTACGGAAATGGCGACGTGATGAAGCGGATGAGCGCGGTGATGCTGCGTTCCAGCGGCATGGCCGTCACCTGTGCTGACAGGGGCAGGAGGGCGGATAGCAGGATCGCGCCGGCGCGCAGGCGCCGGCGGCGGGCGGCATGACGGTGCGGCATGGCGGCGCCTAAGCCGGCTGCAGGCCTGCCTGCCGATGCGGCCGCAGGACCGATACGAAGGCGGGCAGGGCGATCAGATAGACCACGCCCGCCAGCTGGATCACCGTGGTCAGGCCGAACGACACCGCCAGCACCGGAATGGCTGCCGAGCCGATGACCGAGAAGCTGCCGTTGATGCCCCAGGCCCAGATGAACAGGTGCTCCTTGCCCAGGCGGCCCAGCCAGGTCATCGCCGTCGCCAGCGGGAAGCCCATCAGCAGCGCCGGCGGCGCGACCAATGCCAGGCACAGCACCAGTCGCACCCAGTAAGGGAAGGTCCCGATCCAGTCGAGCACATGGTCGATGGCGAGGCTATAGCCGATCAGCAGCACGCCGATCGCGACGAAAATGCGCGGCATCACCTGGCGGGCGCGGTCGAGATAGCGCTCGGACAGCAGGCTGCCGAGCCCGGAGAACACCAGCATCCCGGTGATCAGCACCGACGCGGAAACGGTCGGCGTCGACAGTGCCAGGATGAACTTGGAGATCATCCCCACCTCGACCAGCATGTAGCCGAAGCCGAGGCAGGCGAAATACAGCAGGGTCCCCAGCTTGCCGGGATAGCGGCTGAAGATCGCGCGCCAGCCGAAGACCACCGGGAACAGCAGCAGCAACAGCGCGGCGCCGCCGGCCACCACCAGCGTGCCCCACACCGCGATGTAGCCCCAGTCGTCCTGCAGCAGTTCGAGGCGGTCGAGCGTGTCGGGCAGGTCCGCGGGCCGGACATAGGCGGCGAAATAGGGCCGGTCATTGTCGAGCCCGGTGACGTCGAAGACGTAGCTGTCGGCGAAGGATTGCCAATCGTCGTTGGCGAGGGCTTGCCAGGCGAGACGGCCGAGCGCGGTCGCCGGCAGCACCTCCGGCGCGTCATCGAGCATCGGATCTTCGAGCAGCGGATCGTCTTCTGCTTCCGGCATCGCCAGCGGGTCGGCGCTCGTCGTGGCATCGGGGTCGCCGGACCCGAAGATCTGGGCGCGATAGTCGGCGAGCAGGCTCGTTTCCGCGCCGTCGGGCTCCATTCCCGGGGCGAAGACCTCGTCGAACGACAGCGCATAGCTGTTGTCCGAGAGGATGGCGATGTCCTCGGCCGTGAAGCCGCCGCGCTTGTAGAGGACGGTCGCGGTCGAGAGGTAGTTGGCCGCAACGTAGAACGATTGCGCGACGCCGGCCGGGTCGATGTCGCGCGCCGCGGCCGCCATCGTCGCATAGAGCCGGATCACCGACTTCGGCGGCTCCTCCTTGTTCCAGACCGTGACCGAGAGGATGCCGCCGTCGTCGAGCGCGCGCATGTAGGTACCCATCGCCTCGCGCGTGTAGGCGTATTTCTCGGCGATGGCGAAGCCGCCGGGGCTGGACAGGCCGACGGAGTCGGCAAGGCTGAGGTCGATGATGTCGTAGCGGCTGCCGGTCGCGCCGAGGAACAGCCGGCCCTCGAAGGGAATCACCGTCACCAGCGGGTCGGCGAGCAGGTCGCCGGTGAAGTCGCGGACCACGTCGGCATCCATCGCCGCCAGCACCGCCGGGTTCGCCTCGGCCACCGTCACCGCCGATGCGCCGCTGGCCAGCGCCCCCGCGGTGGAGATGCCGCCGCCGAACTGAACGACGAAGACTGACGGGTCCTGCTGCAGCAGGAACGGGTAGTACATCGGCAGGTAGCGGAAATAGGCGGTCTGCTCGGGCGGCAGGTCGCGCATGATCCCGATCGGCCCGTCGCTGTCGATGTACATGCCGAGGAAGGCGTTGGATGGCATCTGCGGGATGTTGAAGGCCGCGTTGTCGGACAGGCCCGGGGCGAAATGCAGGTAGGAACTGCGGTAGATCTCGAGGTCGCCGAAGGGGGAGATGCTGGAATGGACCCGCTCGGCATCCGGGAAGCGGCGCGCATAGGAGACGCCCTTGTAGTCGGACACCGCGATCCCGGGCAGGTTCTCGACGCCCGGCAGCATGGCGCGAAGCCCGAGCGCGTCGACGATGTCGCCAGCCCGCGGCGGGACGGCGTGGAGTCCGGCGGTCAGCAGTCCTGCGGCGACCAGCACGGCAAGGCCGGCACGGCTGCCGATCCAGGACAGCCAGCACAGGCCGCCGGCCAGCCAGACCAGCAACGGGATCAGGATCAGATCGGCCGGCGGGAACACGAACATGCCGCCGAGGATGAGCAGCCCGGCAAGGCCGGCGCCGGCGAGGTCGGCGAAGTAGACCCGGCCGAATATCCGCGACGTCTTGACGAAAACGGTGCCGATGAACACGGCGGCAGCGAAGAACGGCAGGAAATACAGTACGAAGTTGGCGGCCAGGTTCCAGATCTGCACCGGGTCGGACGCCAGGAAGATCGGGTTGAACGGTAGCTGCTGCGCCAGGATGTGGCAGCCCGCCATCAACGGGCCGAACACCGCCAGCGCCACGGTCGAGATGCCGCGCCAGCGCCGCTGGAAGAAGTCCTTGCTCAGCGCCATCACGGCGCTGGCCAGGCCGAAGCCGAGCATGGCCAGCGCGACGACGAAGGAGCCGAAATGCGTCCAGCTTCCCACCGCGAACACGCGCATGATGAAGATCTGGAACGCGATCACGGCGCCGGCGACCAGGCCGACGGCGAGATAGAGCAGCAGCGACGGCCGTGGCGTGCCGGCCGCTGCGTCGACCATCGTCGCGCTCATGGCGCGGTCACCGTTTCCCGGTGGCCGCAGAGAAAACGGGGCGCCGCGACGCTTGCGGTCGCGACCGCGTCGCCGATGCGGGCGGGCCGGGCCAGATCGCGCGCCGGCGGCCGCCTACTCGCTGTGGACGCCGACGATCTCGTCGCCTTCCAGCTTGGTGAACGGCACGAACGGCACGACGCTGCCGCCATAGATGTCCCTGCGGCTGACACGAATGGTCCCATCGTCCGCCTGTTCCTTGACGATCTTCAGCACGTGATGCCCGCCCGGCGGGCCGATCGGGATCACCATGCTTCCGCCGACCCGGAGCTGCTGCAGCAGCGGCGGCGGCACATGATCGATGCCGCAGGTGACGATGATCTTGTCGAACGGCCCGGCTTCTTCCCAGCCGTAATAGCCGTCGGCCTGCTTCGTGGTGATCGCGCCGTATTCGGTATAGCCGCGGGCGATCAGGCCGTCGTAGACGCCGCGCGTGCGTTCGGCCAGGGGGGCGATGATCTCGATCGACCACACCTTGTCGGTCAGGTTGGACAGGAACGCCGACTGGTAGCCCGACCCGGTGCCGACCTCCAGCACCCTTTCGCCGAACTGCACGTCGATCGAGCTGGTCATCCGGCCGACCAGATTCGGGCCGGAGATGGTGACGCCGTAGCCGATGTCGAGGAAGGCGCGGTCGTAGACCCGGGAGAGATTGCGTTCGAGGCAGAACTCCTCGCGCGGGACCATCAGGAAGGCCCGCTTGTCGCGGTCGGTGAACAGGTCGCGATGTCCGATCAGGTGTTCGTAGCGGTCCCAGTGCAGGCCCAGATAATAGGGGTCTTCGCCGCGGTGCTGGACCATCCAGTCGATGTAGGCGGCGCGCTGGCCGAGTTCGATCGGCGGATAGGCGTCCCAGTCGTAGGGCAGCGGAACCGTCGTCTGCGCATGGCCCAATCCGGGCAGGGCAACGCTGCCGGCGGCGACGGCGGCGGCGGTCGCAATGAATTCGCGTCTGTTCACGGTACCTCCGGACTCAGCCTCAGGTTCGCGTAGCATCGTACAGCGTCACGAGCAAAGGAAAGCAACGCCCCTTCGCGCGGGCGCAGGGCCTTCGCCTACTCGCTGTGGACGCCGACGATCTCGTCGCCCTCCAGCTTGGTGAACGGCACGAAGGGCACGATCCGACCGCCATAGATGTCGGTGCGGCTGACGCGCACGGTGCCGTCGTCCGCCTGTTCCTTGACGATCTTCAGCACGTGATGCGCGCCGGGCGGGCCGACCGGAATCACCATGATCCCGCCGACCCGCAGCTGCTGCAGCAACGGCGGCGGCACGTGGTCGATGCCGCAGGTGACGATGATCTTGTCGAACGGCCCGGCCTCCTCCCAGCCGTAGTAGCCGTCGGCGGACTTGCTGGTAATCGCCAGATACTCGGAATAGCCGCGGGCGATCAGGCCGTCGTAGACGCCGCGCGTGCGCTCGGCCAGCGGGGCGATGATCTCGATGGTCCAGACCTTGTCGGTCAGGTTGGCGAGATAGGCCGACTGGTAGCCGGACCCGGTGCCGATCTCGAGCACCTTCTCGCCGAACTGCACGTCGATCGATGTGGTCATCCGGCCGACCAGGTGCGGGCCGGAGATGGTGACGCCGTAGCCGATGTCGAGGAAGGCGTGCTCGTAGGCGCGGCCGAGGTTGCGCTCGAGCACGAATTCCTCGCGCGGGACCATGAGGAATGCCCGCTTGTTGCGGTCGTCGAGCAGATCGCGGTTGGCGACCAGCACCTGGTAGCGGTCCCAATGCTGGCCGAGGTAGACCGGATCCTCGCCGCGGTGCGCGACCATCCATTCGACATAGGCATCGCGTTGGCCGGCCTCGAGCGGCGGATAGGCGTTCCAGTCATAGGGCAGCGGCACCGACTGCTCGGCGTGCGCCGGGCCGGACCGGGCGAACCCGGCGGCTGCGACGGCCGTGGCTGCGGCTAGAAACTCGCGTCGATTCACGTGACCCCCGATCTCTGGCTGCGTTCCGGGTAGCACCGCGCAGCGACCGGATCAAAGGAAAGCATGCGTCCGGCGGCCGCTACTTTCGGCGCGGCGCGGGATCGGCCTCGAACAGGCCGCGGCGCAGGCTGCGCCACAAGATGGCGATGGTGGCCTTCAGCGATGCGCCGTCGGCGGCAAGGATGCGCATGCCGATGCCGCAGCCGTGGGGTAGGGGCGAGGCGCCGAAATAGACACCGTCCGGCACGCCTGCCGACCCCGTGCACGCCGCCAGCAGCGCGGTACCATCGCGGCGCGGTGCCCACAGCTGGATGCCGGCATAGGCCTCGAAGCGGCGGCTGCCGGCGGCCGCCAGCGCCCGGAACGCCGCCCCGGACGTGGCCTGGCGGTCGCAGGCCAGCAGCCGGCCATCCGGCGTACGGAACGACACCTCGGTCAGCAGGCGACCGAACGGCGCTCCGTTGCCCGACGGGTCGTGCGCGATGAAGCTTTCGCCGACCAGCACGACGGCGGTCTCGTCGGCCACCACCTCGGTCCGCGTCTCCAGGTCGGCGCCGGGGAACAGGATGGTCGCCTCGGGCAGCAGCTCGGCGACGGCGCCGGCACCTGCGGTCACCGTCGAGGCCAGCCTGGCGCGGCCCCCGGTCATCGCATGGACGATGGTCGCGCCCTGCGAGGTCAGGTGCAGAGCTGCGCCCGGCCCCACCGCCAGTGCCATCGCCAGCCGGTCGTGCTCGAACACGCCGCCGGCGATGGATTGCAGGTACAGCGTGGCCATGCCGTTCGGATCGCCGCCGTAGTAGAGCGGCCGGCAGATGTGGAACGGATAGGTGGCGTGCTGCCGGTCGATGAAGCTGCGCCCGTCGGGCGCGCGACGCAGACCCAGGGCGAGCCTGCCGCTGCGCCCGGCCGGCTGCGTATGCACCGTCACCGGCAGCGGCTGGTTCAAGCGGCGACGTCCTGCAGCAGCACGTCGCGGCAGATGAAATCGGCCACCGCGGCGATGCCCGCGTTGGCGCGGCAGTTGGTCAGCGCCAGCGGCCGGCCGTCGCGCACCTGCCGCGCCTCGGCGACCATGCGGTCCAGGTCGACGCCGACATGCGGCGCCAGGTCGACCTTGTTGATGACCAGCAGGTCGCACAGGGTCGGGCCGGGCCCGCGCTTGCGCGGGATGTCGTCGCCGCCGGCCACGTCGATCACGAACAGCCAGTAGTCGACCAGGTCGAGCGAGAAGGTGGAGGCGAGATTGTCGCCGCCGCTCTCGATGATGATCAGGTCGAGGCCGGGCAGCTTGTCCTCCAGCAGGTCGGCTGCCTGGATGTTCATCGTCGGGTCCTCGCGGATCACGGTGTGCGGGCAGGCGCCGGACTCCACCGCCAGCACCCGGGCCGGGTCGATCAGCCCGCTGCGCTTCAGCCGCTCGGCGTCCTCCTGGGTGACCAGGTCGTTGGTGACCACGGCGAGCTCGACGCCGCGGCCGGCGAGCTCCGGCACCAGCCGCTCGATCAGTGCGGTCTTGCCGGAGCCGACCGGACCGCCGATGCCGATGCGGGCGGCCCCCGCCGCCCTGGCGATGGCCCCGGTCATCGCAGCATGTAGCGCTGGGCCAGCGGCAGTTCGCTGGCCGGGTCGCACATGGCGAGCGCGCCATCGACGAATACGTCGAAGGTCTGCGGGTCGACCCGGATCGCGGGCAGGGCGTCGTTGTGCAGCATGTGCGCCTTGTTCAGCTTGCGCACCCCGCCGGCCGGCAGCGTCATCTTGGTCAGGCCGAGGGCGCTGCGGATGCCGCCGTCGATCGCCGCCTTGTTGACGAAGCAGGCGCTGAGAGCCTTCTTCGCCTCGCCGAACGCGCCCCATTGCGGCCGCATCAGCAGCGGTTCGCAGGTCATCAGGCTGGCCGCGCTGTCGCCCATCGCCGCCCACACGATGAAGCCGCCCTTGACGATCAGCTCCGGCTTGATGCCGAAGAAGCCGGGACGCCACAGCACGACATCGGCCAGCTTGCCGCGTTCCAGCGAGCCGATGTGCGCGTCGATGCCGAAGGTGCGCGCGGCGTTGATGGTGTATTTGGCGATGTAGCGCTTGATGCGCTCGTTGTCGCCCATCGCCGTCGCTTCCGACGGCAGCCGGCCGCGCTGCTTCTTCATCTTGTCGGCCAGCTGCCAGGTGCGGCAGATCACCTCGTTGATCCGGCCCATGCCCTGGCTGTCGGAGCCGAGCATGGAGATCGCGCCGAGGTCGTGCAGGATGTCCTCGGCCGCCATCGACTGCGGCCGGATGCGGCTTTCGGCGAAGGCCACGTCCTCCGGCACCGCCGGGTTCAGGTGGTGGCACACCATCGTCATGTCGAGGTGCTCGTCGAAGGTGTTCACCGTGTACGGGTTGGTCGGGTTGGTCGACGACGGCAGGCAGTTGGCCTCGCCGGCGACGCGGATGATGTCGGGGGCGTGCCCGCCGCCGGCGCCCTCGGTGTGGTACATGTGGATGGTGCGGCCGTTGATCGCGGCCAGCGTGTCCTCCAGATAGCCGCTCTCGTTCAGCGTGTCGGTGTGCAGCTGGACCTGGAAGTCGAGGTCGTCGGCGACGCCGAGGCAGGTGTCGATCACCGCCGGCATCGCGCCCCAGTCCTCGTGGATCTTCAGGCCCAGGCAGCCGCCGGCGATCTGGTCGAGCAGCGAGCGCGGCTTCGACGAGTTGCCGCGGCCGAGAAAGCCGAAGTTGATCGGCCATTGCTCGGCCGCCTGCAGCATCTTGCCCACGTTCCAGGCACCGCCGCAGTCGATGCCGACGGTGATCGGTCCCAGCGAGCCGCCGATCATGGTGGTGATGCCCGACGCGATCGCGTGCTCGCACAGTTGCGCGCTGTCGAAGTGGACGTGGACGTCGATGCCGCCCGGCGTGGCGATCAGCCCTTCGGCGTCGCGCACGGTCGTCGCCGCGCCGCAGACCAGGTCGGAATCGACGTTGTCCATCGTCGCCGGGTTGCCCGCCTTGCCGACGCGCACGATCCGGCCGTCCTTGATGCCGATGTCGCCCTTGACGATGCCCAGCACCGGGTCGATGACCACGGCGTTGCAGATCAGCATGTCCAGCGCGCCGGCGGCGCTGTCGTAGCCGGCGGTCAGGCCGAGCCCGTCGCGCAGCGTCTTGCCGCCGCCGTGCAGGCACTCGTCGCCGAGGAAGTTGTAGTCGTGCTCGATCTCGGCCAGCAGGCTGGTGTCGGCCAGCCGCACCGCGTCGCCTTTGGTCGGGCCGTACATGGCCGCATAGTCGGCCCTGCTCATCCTTGCCATCGCTCAGGCTCCCTTGAATCCGCGGGCGCGGGCGCGGGCGAGCGCCTCTTCCTTGCGCAGCGCGCTGTTGGCGGCGCCCTCGGTCAGGCGGTTGAGGCCGCTGAGTTCGGCGGTGCCGCCGAAGCCGACCAGCCCGACCGTCTTGGTCTCGCCCGGCTCGAAGCGCACGGCGGTGCCGGCCGGAATGTCCAGGTGCATGCCGTAGGCCGCGGCGCGGTCGAACTCCAGCGCACGGTTGGCCTCGAAGAAATGATAGTGGCTGCCGACCTGGATGGGGCGGTCGCCGGTGTTCATCACCGTCACCTGCGCGGTCGGACGGCCGGCGTTGAGCTCGTGCTCGCCGGGGGCGGCGATGATCTCGCCCGGGCGCACCGCATCGGTGGCCGGCGCCTCGGTGCCGGGGCGGATCGGCTCGTGCACGGTCACCAGCTTGGTCCCGTCCGGGAAGGTCGCCTCGACCTGCAGCATCGGCATCAGGTCGGCGACGCCGGGCATGACATCGTCGGTGCTCAGGATGGTCGAGCCGTAGCCGATCAGGTCGGCGACGCTGCGGCCCTCGCGCGCGCCTTCCAGGATCTCGTCGGCGATGAAGGCGATCGCCTCCGGATGGTTCAGCTTCAGACCCTTGGCCCGACGTCGCCTCGCCATCTCGGCCGCGGTGAAGATCGTCAGCCGCTCCATCTCGGTTGGTGTCAGCAGCACGTTCAGCCTCCCCTTCGGCTCATCAATTCTTCATGTCGCGAACAGGCGCATCGTCTGGTCGGGATGGCGCATCGCGGCGATCTCTGCAAGCGGCGCGAAGCTCGAGACGTCTTCGACCCCGCACGGCGTCTGCGCCAGCGCCAGCTGCATCTCGGGCTGCAGCGCAAGGCGGACGGATTGTGCGACGGCATGGCCGACCAGCGAAAGGCGCAGCGCCGCGCCGAGGATGCCGGCGACCAGTCCGTGCAGGGCGAGCGCGGACGCGGCGTCCGCGTCCAGGCCGACCCCGCGCCAGACGACGCCCTGCACGACAGGCAGGTGGCCGTGCATCCGCCCGGCCCGGACCGCCTCGTAGACGTCGCCGGCGCCAGCCGTCGCCAGTCTCGTATGGATGGTCAGCAGGGCGGCGCCCGCCTTGCGCGAACCCTCGCGCAGTTCGGCGGCAAGCGTCATCGCCTCGGCGGTGTCGTCGAGCCGACGCAGCAGCCCGGCGTCGTCGGCGCCGGCGTGGGCGGCGCACAGCAGCGGCCGGTCGAACGGCTGGAAGCGGCCGCAGATCTGGGCCCGGACGAAGGCCGTCACGTCCGCGGCGCCGCGCACCAGGCCGTCGCGATGGGCCGGCTCCAGCCCCCAGGAAAAGGACGAGCCGCCGCTCGGGAACAGGCTGTCGCCGTGCTGGAGCGCGAGCAGCAGGGCGCTATCGTTCGGCATCGTCGACCATGGCCACCCGCGCAGTGTCGAGCAGCGGCGCCAGTCTGGCAAGATAGGCGCCGGCCTCGCCCTCCTGTGCGACCAGCAGGTCACCCGCGTCGAAGCTGACACGCCAGTGCATGTTGCCGGCGAGGTAGCCGAGTTCGAGCGCCGCCGCGGCGTCGCGCGGCCGGATGCGCAGCGCGGGTTGCTCGGCCATCCGCACCACGATGGCGCGATGCGGTTCGAGCAGCAGGATTGCGCCATTGCACAATTGTTGGTCCCTCGGCAGTGCGATTGCACAATCCGTACCCAAGTCGGTGGTCGCACGCAGCCGTGCCGGCGCATGTCGGCGGTACCAAGGGTCAGGTATTCGACGCGCCCGTGATGCGAAACCGCATGCAATGCCTCGGCGTGATGCGGATCGGTCGCATTTCAGCCAAGGACTGTTGCGGTGAACCGGCCGGCCAGCGTCCGGCGGTCGCGATGTGGGTGAGTATCATGCTATCGTCTCGCTGTTTCCGCTGGCTACGCCAAAGATGCCGCCGCGACATCGCCCGGATTGGCGTCGCTTACTGTTGCGGCCTATGGCCGATTGTCCGGAACACTGGAATGATCGCGGCGTGGCGACGCCATAAAAATTTTCAAATTCCGCCATGGATTCCACGACTGGAACCAACATCGCAGCAGGTCGACTGTCGCGGTGCCTGAATCAAATGTGCATGCCCAAATCCGCATCGGATCCACCGATTCGCCGCTCATGGCTCCAGCAATCTGTTTCTGCACAAATCCTCCGCGCCATGGTATTGAGCGGCCGCCGGCTGGGCCCGCTGGACAAATTATGAATGCTATTTTGCAAACACACAAGGGCGTGCGCAGCATGCCCTAGCGGCACGGCGCATGCATAGAGAGTCGCTGGCATTTGTGTACATATCCTGCATAATGCCCGTTGCAGGCGTCGCGTCCGCAGGCGCCGTGAGCAATGAGGGCTCAACCCTGGCGGCGTGATGCGCCGCACAAAACGAGGAGGGGACAAGCGCATGCTCAAGTCACAAGGATCGGACGCCGGAAGCTGCTCAGAACTTCGGCGGCGGCCGGATTGGCCGCCACGTTTCCGACACCTACTTCTTTCACCGCACGGCCAAGGCGCAAGACACCATCGAGCTCGGCGTGCTGTTCTCGCTGACCGGCGGCCTGTCGATCATCGAGAAGTCGCTGGCCGATGCCACGCTTGATGGCAATCGACGAGGTCAATGCCGCCGGCGGCATCAACGGCACCATGATCAGCCCGATCGTCGAGGACGGTGCCTCCGACCCGCAGACCTATAATGAAAAGGCGAGCAAGCTGGTCTGAGGATCGGACGGACGGTGTTCGGCTCTTACACCTCGGCCAGCCGCAAGGCGGTCCGCCGGTGTTCGAGCGGCGCAACAGCATGTACTACCCGACGTTCTATGAGGGCTTCGAATGCTCGAAGAACGTCGTCTACACCGGCGCGGTGCCGAACCAGCAGCTGTCGAACTACATTCCGTGGATCATCAACACGCTGGGCAAGAAGACGTTCTTCATCGTCGGCTCGAACTATATCTATCCGCGCGAGATGGCCAAGGTCTGCAAGATCCTGATCGAAGAGCCAACGGCGCGGAGTGGGCGGACGAGTATCTGGAACTCGGCCATTCCGAGTGGGGCGCCATGGTCTCCAAGATCAAGGATTCCGGCTGCGACGTGGTGCTGTCGAACGTGGTCGGTGACGATTCCGTGGTCGTTCTACCGCGAATACAAGAACCAGGGCATTGACCCAGGACGCGCTGCCGATCTGTGCGACTGTGACGTCGATCGGTCCGCGGCGATGGGCCGGGTTCGCGGTCAGCTACTCGTCATTCCCGTATTTCCAGGCCATCGATACCGACATCAACCACACCTTCATCGAGAACTATCGGGCCTACGTGAACGATCCCAATGCGGTGACGCACCTGCGGCCTGGGAATTCCTACTTCCAGGTGCACCTGTGGGCGCAGGCTGCGCGGACGTTGAACGGCGACATCACGCCGGACAACATCCGCGAGGCGATCAAGGGGCAGGAGATGGACGCGGCGAACGGTCACGTGAAGATCGCGCCGGAGAACCTGCACACCTACCTGACGCCACGCATTTCGCAATGGAATGCAGAAGGCCAGGGCGTGATCGTCGACGAGTATCCGGAGCCGATCTTCCCGCTCCCTATGCCTATGGCGAGACCGAGGACAACCTGTTCTCGAGAGCGGCCTCGACACCTCCAAGCTGTAAGCGCAAGGTATTCCGGTCGGCGCCTGCGGGCGCCGACCGCTGGCGCGGCGGGAAAACAGATGGAAGTTATCTTCATCGGGCTCAGCCTGGGCTCGATCTTGCTGCTTATCGCCCTGGGGTTGTCGATAACCTATGGGGCGATGGGGGTCATCAACATGGCCCACGGCGAGATGGTGATGATCGGCGCCTACACCACGGTCTGTTCAGACACTATCTCGGGCTGAACCTCTTATTTGCCATACCGGTCGCTTTGTGGTCGCGGCGCTGGATCGGGCTGGTGATCGAACGCGTGGTGGTGCGCCAGCTATACGGCCGCCTGCTCGACACATTGCTGGCGACCTGGGGTATCGGAATCCTGCTCCAGCAATGCATCCGGTTGGAATTCGGCCTCACCTTCTTCGACATCCACATCGACGGCTTGGGTCCCGGCCTGCAGAACGTCAACGTGCCAGCGGCACTGAGTCGAACCGATCGCGATCGGCGACTTCCTGCTGCAGCCCTATCGCAGCTTCATCATCGTGCTGACCGCCGCGCTGACCGTGCTGACCTGGTACCTGATGTACCGCACGTCGATGGGACAGCAGGTCCGCGCGACATGCGCAACCCGCAGATGGCCGGCCTCCTGCGGCATCAACGTCAAGCGGGTCAACGCGCTGACCTTCGCCTACGGCTCCGGCCTCGCCGGGGTCGCGGGCGTGATGATGTCCGGCTTCAAGACCGTGTTTCCCCGACATGGGTACGCAGGAAGTGGTCAACGGCTTCCTGGTCGTGGTTGTCGGCGGCGTCGGCAGCCTGCTCGGAACGCATGGTCTCCGTCGCTCGGGCTCGGCGAGGTCAATGGCATCGTCGCCAGCGTGTTCTACCGACATTCTTGCCCGCGCGTTCATCTTCGGGCTGGTCATCATCGTCATCTGTGGCGGCCCAAGGGCCTGTTCTCGTTCAAGGGGCGCTGACCGTGCACGCCAGAAAGAGAATCTTCGACTATGGCGCGTATCTGCTCTTCATCGCCGCCATCCTGCTGTTGCCCACATTCCTCGATGACGTGTTCTGGCTGAACCGCATATCGAAGTATCGTCTTCGGCATGCTCGGCGTCGCCATCTCGCTCAGTGGGGCTATGCCGGCATCCTCAACCTCTTGGGCAGGGGACTGTTCTTCGGCTTGGGCGCCTACATGCTGGCGATGTCGCTGAAACTGGCGAGCCCGACCAGCCTGGCCCAGGGCTCCGATCAGCCCATCCCCGACTTCATGCTGTGGAACGCGGAGCCCGATGCGCGCGTGGAGACTGTGCTGCATCAACCAGGGCTCGTTCCTGTGGATACCGTTCGAGAACCAATGGTTCGGTGTTTTGATGGGCATCGTCACTGCCGGTCCTGGTTGCAACGATCGTCGGCTACATCCTGTTCGGCTGCGCATCTCCGGCGTGTTCATCGCCATCATCATGCCTTGGCGCATGGTGCTGCTGGTCCGACTTGTCGTGATCGATGCGCAGCCGTTCACCAACGGGTTCAACGGGCTGACCGACCTGGGCTGGTTCACGGTCGGCGGGCCGAACTCGATCCGTATTTCGTCGAGACCTACTACGTGATCGCGGTTGCAACGGCGGCTGGTGCTGATCTTCGGTCGCTGGCTTGTCGAGCACCGGGCCGGCCCTGGATCCGCAATCGATCCGCGATGACGAGAACCGCGCCGGTTTCTCGGCTTCAATGTCGCCCGCTACCAGACCTTCTTCTTTGCCGTGTCAGCCGGCATTGCCGGTTTGGCCGGCATGCTTTTCGTGGTTGCCTCGGAATTCGCCTCGCCCACTTTCATGGACCTCAGCTTCTCGATCACCATGGTGGTCTGGGCCGCGGTCGGCGGGCGCAATTCGCTGCTCGGCGCCTGCATCGGCGCGATCCTGATCAACATCATCGAGGCGTCGGCCAGCGAGACCGACGAGCTGGTCGAGGCCTGGAAGGCGATCATCGGCGTGCTGTTCATCCTGGTCGTGCTGTTCCTGCCGCGCGGCCTGGCCGGCTTCGCCAACGACGTCGGCGATCGGCTGCTCGGCGTCGGCCGGCGCGGCGATCGCGCGGTCGCCGCCAAGGCGGCCACCCAGGACGGGCAGGGCTGAGCGATGGCACAAGCGGCACTGGAAATCCGCGACCTCGAGCTCGACTACGGCGGCTTCAAGGCGGTCGACGGCTTCTCGATGGAGGTGGCCGAGGGCGAGCTCAGGGTGCTGATCGGCGCCAACGGCGCCGGCAAGACCACGCTGATGGACCTGGTCAGCGGCAAGACCAAGGCGACCGGCGGCAGGGTGTTCCTGCACGGCACCGACATCACCAACAGGCAGGAGCACGAGATCGCCCGCGCCGGCGTCGGCCGCAAGTTCCAGATCCCCAGCATCTTCCGCGGCCTGACCGTGATGCAGAACCTGATCGTGGCTGCGACCGAGCGCAAGAACGTGCTGGGCAACCTGGGGCTCAGCCTGCCCTCGGCCCGGCGCAAGCAGGTCGACCGCGTGCTGGAGCTGATCGAGCTGGGCGACAAGGTGCACGAATTCGCCGGCACCCTTTCGCATGGCGAGACCCAGTGGCTGGAACTGGGCATGCTGATCATCCAGGACCCGAAGATCATCCTGCTGGACGAGCCGACTGCCGGGATGACACACGCCGAGACGCTGAAGACGTCGCGCATCGTCAACGGCATGAAGGGTGCGCACACCATCCTGGTAGTCGAGCATGACATGAGCTTCGTCCGCGAGATCGCTGAAAAGATTACGGTCATGCACCTGGGCAAGCGCCTGGCCGAGGGCACGGTCGGCGAGATCGAGAGCAACGCCGCGGTCAAGGAAGCCTATCTCGGCAGCGGGGGGATCCACTGATGCTGTCGCTGGACAAAGTCGACAGCTTCTACGGCCGCAGCCAGATCCTGCACGACCTGTCGCTCGATGCGCCGGACGGCCAGATCGTCGCGATCCTCGGCCGCAACGGCGTCGGCAAGACGACGCTGATGAAGACGATCATGGGCCTGACCGACCGCATCGAGGGCCAGATCCGCCTTGACGGCAGCGACCTGACCGGCGTGTCGACCTACGAGCGGGCGCGGGCCGGCATCGCCTATGTCCCGCAGGGCCGGCAGATCATCCCGGACTTCACGGTGCGCGAGAACATCCTGATGGGCGGCTTCGCGCGCCCGGGCAAGCCGCGTCGAGTGCCCGAGCTCGCCATCGAGCTGTTCCCCTATCTGCGCGACAACATGGGCAAACCGGGCGGCCTGCTGTCCGGCGGCCAGCAGCAGCAGCTGGCGATCGCACGCGCGCTGGCGGCGGAGCCGAAGATCCTGCTGCTCGACGAGCCGACCGAGGGCATCCAGCCCAACATCGTCGAGCTGATCGAGGATGCGATCCAGCGGCTCAATCGTGAACTCGGTCTGACTATCCTGCTGGTCGAACAGAATGTAGCATTCGCGCGTTCGGCCGCGCATCGTTTCGCGATGATCGTCAAGGGCAGCGCCGTCGCTGCCGGGCCGGTCGCGGAGCTGACCGACGCGGTCGTCGCCGAGCACATGATCTAGCCGCGGAGAGGAGCGGTCCGGGGCTGGGCATGGCCGCCGCATGCAGCGGCGCGAAGAGACAAACCCGCACCCGTGGCCGGGCGTGACGGCGCGGGATTCACGTCGAGGAGAGGAGACGCGCAATGTATCACGGTGACATTTCCAGCAGTAACGACACGGTCGGCGTCGCCGTCGTGAACTACAAGATGCCGCGGATGCACACCAAGGACGAGGTGCTGGCCAACGCGCGCAAGATCGCCGAGATGATGGAGGGCATGAAGATCGGCCTGCCCGGCATGGATCTGTGCATCTTCCCGGAATACTCCACCCACGGCATCATGTACGACGAGAAGGAGATGTACGAGACCGCCTCGTCGGTGCCCGGCGAGGAAACCGCGATCTTCGCGCAGGCCTGCCGCAAGGCGCGCTGCTGGGGCGTGTTCTCGCTGACCGGCGAGCGGCACGAGGAGCACCCGAACAAGGCGCCGTACAACACCCTGATCCTGATGAACGACCAGGGCGAGATCGTGCAGAAGTACCGCAAGATCATGCCCTGGGTGCCGATCGAGGGCTGGTATCCCGGCAACTGCACCTATGTGTCGGAAGGGCCGAAGGGCCTGAAGATCAGCCTGATCATCTGCGACGACGGCAACTACCCGGAGATCTGGCGCGACTGCGCGATGAAGGGGTCCGAGCTGATCGTGCGCTGCCAGGGCTACATGTACCCGGCCAAGGACCAGCAGGTGATCATGGCCAAGGCGATGGCCTGGGCGAACAACGTCTATGTGGCGGTCGCCAACGCCTCCGGCTTCGACGGCGTCTATTCCTACTTCGGCCATTCCGCGATCGTCGGCTTCGACGGCCGGACGCTGGGCGAGTGCGCCGAGGAGGAGAACGGCGTGCAGTATGCGCAGCTCTCGGTCAGCGCCATCCGCGACGCGCGCCGCAACATGCAGTCGCAGAACCACCTGTTCAAGCTGCTGCACCGCGGCTACACCGGCATGATCAACTCCGGCGAAGGCGACCGCGGCGTGGCGGCCTGTCCGTACGACTTCTACAAGAAGTGGATCACCGATCCCGAGGGCACCCGCGAGGAGGTCGAGGCGATCACCCGTTCGACGGTCGGGACGGACGAATGCCCGCTGGACGGCATTCCCAACCAGAAGACCGCGGCGCATCGCTGACGGTCGGCGCTGCGATGGGGCAGGGCGCAGACCCTGCCCCCTGCGCCGGAAGGCCGGCGCTGGACGCCCGTTCGCTCCCGCCGGCGCCGTTGCGCGGCGCGGAGCGACGCGGCAATGCGGTCGAAGCCGCGGCGGCTGGCAGTTCGGTCGGACTGCCGCGGCGCCTTCGGCGGCTCGCAACGACGGCCCGGCTGGAGAAGCCGACGCGCGACGGATCAAGGGATGACGATTGAGCAATATCTGATCGGCGAGGAGCCGTACTACCGGCCGATCGGCAACGAGGTCGCGCTGTTCGAGGCGGCCTATGCCCGGCGCATGCCGATGATGCTGAAGGGGCCGACCGGCTGCGGCAAGACCCGCTTCATCGAGCACATGGCCTGGCGGCTGAAGAAGCCGCTGATCACGGTGTCCTGCCACGAGGACATGACCGCGTCCGATCTGGTCGGCCGTTTCCTGCTGGAAGCGGACGGCACGGTCTGGCGCGACGGCCCGTTGACCACGGCGGTGCGCGAAGGTGCGATCTGCTATCTCGACGAGATCGTCGAGGCCCGTCAGGACACCACGGTGGTGATCCACTCGCTGACCGACGAACGGCGGGTGCTGCCGCTGGAGAAGAAGAACGAGCTGGTGCACGCCCATCCGGACTTCCAGCTGGTGATCTCCTACAACCCCGGTTACCAGAGCGTGCTGAAGGACCTGAAGGAATCGACCAAGCAGCGCTTCGGCGCGCTGGAGTTCGGCTATCCGAAGCCGGAGGTCGAGGCCGAGATCGTGGCGCACGAGGCCGCGGTGCAGCCCGCGCTGGCGCGCCGGCTGATCACCATCGCGGAGCGTTCGCGCAACCTGAAGGGCCACGGACTGGAGGAGGGGGCGTCCACCCGCATGCTGGTGCATGCGGCCCAGCTTGCCGCCCAGGGCGTGCCGGTCGGCGAGGCCTGCCAGGTTGCACTGGTGCTGCCGATCACCGACGACCCCGACATGCGCGATGCCCTGAGTGCAGCCATCGCAGCCTGCGGATGAGCCGATGGCGGAGCCGCGCCCTGCATTCCTGCGCGTGGTGAGCGACGGCGACGAGTCCAACCCGCTGACCGGCGAGGCGGCGCGCGCCTTTCCCGACGAAACCGCGGCACGGTGGCTGCGGGCGCAGCGCAAGCTGGCCGGAGCCGGCTACGGCCCCGCGGTGCTCGGCGCCTATGTCCGGCATTCGCCGGCGATCGCGCTGCAGTTCGGCCCGGATGCGGCATTCGAGCTGGCAGAGACCGTTTCGGCGGTGGCGATCAAGGCCGGGCTGAAGGCGGCGGAGGCGCTTCCCGTGGCCGCGCTGAAGGTCGCCGAGCGGTTGCACGACCTGGCGCGGTTCCGCTCCTGGCTCAGCCTGATGCAGCGCTTCGCGGCACTGGCGCCGGAATCGGTCGGGCTGGTGCTGGACCGCATGGAGCGGCTGATCGCCGGCCTGAGCGTGTCGCGGCTGGAGGCGTGGCTGCTCGCCGGGATCCGCTCGGGCGGCAGCGACCGCGAACGGCGGCTGCGCTTCTTCTCGCTGGAGGACCCGGAGGCCGAGCGCTGGCTGCAGCGCGAGACCGGCGACGTGCTGTTCGCCGACGTCGACCGCAAGATGAAGGCCTTCCTCACCGCGATGTGGCGGGTGCGGGTGCCGATCCGCGAGCCCAGCCTCAGCGCCAGCGCACCGATGCGCCGGCGGGCCGGTTTCGGCCCCGGCATCATCCGCATGCCGGCGACCTTCCCTGGCTATCGCGGCCAGCAGGCGCAAGACCTGTTCCGGGCGGCACTGGCGCATATCGGCGCGCACTACAGGTTCTCCGGCACGCCGTTTCCGGTCGGCACGCTGAAGCCGCTGCAGATCGCGCTGGTCTCGCTGATCGAGGATGCGCGGGTCGAGCATCTGGCGATGGCCGCCTTCCCGGGGCTCGAGCGGCTGTGGCTGCCATTTCACATCGCCCAGGCCAGCGGCGCGACGACGGCGCCGAGCATGCTCGCCCGCCTGTCGCGCGCGCTGATCGACCCGACCTTCGAGGACGGCGACGGCTGGGTTACGAAGGGCCGCCAGATGTTCACGGCGGTCCGCGACCAGTGGCACGACCCCGCGGTCAGCCGGCGCATCGGCGGCCTGCTCGGCAACGACCTCGGCCAGATGCGCGTGCAGTTCAACGCCAAGACCTATGTGGTCGAGCCGCCCTATCGCGACGACAATCTCGGCCTGTGGGACTTCGGCGACCAGCCGGCCGACATCGAAGAGACCGAGATGGTGCTGGATTCGGTCCGCATCGAGCAGCAGGCGGAGGACGACCCGACGCCGCCGGACCGCGAGCGGACCGAGGAAGACCCGGACGACAGCCCGAACGTGGCGCACCTGTCGGAGGCGCTGCCGCTGGACGAGGGCATCCCGGTGGCGCGCTATCCCGAATACGACTACGCCACCGGCCGCGAACGCTCGGAGTGGACCACGCTGGTCGAGTATCGGGCGCAGCCGGGCCCGGTCGGCCGCATCGACGCGATCCTCGAGCGCCACCACGGTTTGGTCACCCGGATCACCGGCCTGGTCCGCGCCGCCCGGGTCAGCCGGCCGCAGCGCATGAAGCGGCGCCACGAGGGCGACCAGCTCGATCTCGACGCCTGCATCGCCGCCGCTGTCAGCCGGCGGGTGGGCGAGACGCCTGACCCGCGGGTGTTCGCCCAGACCGAGCGGCGCAATCGCGACCTCAGCGTTCTGCTGCTGCTCGACGTGTCGGAGTCGACGCGCGACCGGGTGCGCAACGGCACTGCGACGGTGCTGGAGGTCGAGCGCGAGGCGACGGTGATGCTCGCCCACGCCATGGACGGCCTGGGCGACCCCTTTGCCATCGCCGCCTTCGCCTCCAACCGCCGCGACGACGTGCACTACTTCCGGATCAAGGATTTCGGCCGGCCCTATGACGCCCAGGCGCGCGCGCAGCTGGCCGGGCTGGAGAGCGGGCTTTCGACCCGGCTCGGCGCGGCCATGCGCCATGCCGGCGCCGACCTCGCCCGCCAACTGACCCACCGCCGGCTGCTGCTGGTGGTCACCGACGGCGAACCGTCGGACGTCGATATCGACGATCGCCGCTATCTGGTCGAGGACGCGCGCCGTGCCGTCATCGGCCTGGCCGACAAGGGCATCGACACCTTCTGCGTCGGTCTCGACAGCGGCGGCGACAGCTATCTGGCCCGGATATTCGGGCAGCGCAACTACGTGCAGATCGACCGGCTCGAGCGCCTGCCGGAGAAGCTGCCGATGCTCTATTTCAGGCTGACAGCCTGAGCCGCGCGGCGCCACGGGGGCGCGGCGAAAAGCAAGGGGGAGACAGTCATGACGCTGCGCAGGCCTTCGATCGACGACTTGATCGAGATCGGTGAGCAGGCCCATATCCACCTGAACGACGACGAGCTGGAGGTGCTGCCGGCGATCGTCGACGCGGTGATCGACGGCTATGACGAACTCGACCAGTATCCCGATCCGCTGCGGCCGGTGACCCCGGCCGTGCGCATTCCGGGACCGCGGCCGGAACCGGCCGACGACCCGCTCAACGGCGTCGTGCGCACCTGCAGCGTCAAGGCGGCGCCGGAGATCACCGGGCCGCTGTCGGGCAAGGCCATCGGCGTGAAGGACACGATCTGCGTCGCCGGCATCCCGATGACCTGCGCGTCGCGGCTGCTCTACGACTATACGCCGGATATCGACGCCACCATCGTCACCCGCATCCTCGAGGCCGGCGGCCACATCACCGCCGTGCTCAACACCGACGACTTCGCGTTCTCCGGCGGCGGCCACACCTCGGCCTACGGCGTCGGTCTCAACCCGGCCAATCCGAAGCACGCGGCCGGCGGCTCGTCCTGCGGCTCGGCGATCGCGCCGGCGACCGGGCTGGTCGACATCGCACTGGGGGGCGACCAGGGCGGCTCGATCCGCATCCCGGCGTCGTGGTCCGGCATCGTCGGCCTCAAGCCCACCCACGGCCTGGTCCCCTATACAGGCATCGTCGGCTTCGACCAGACCATCGACCACATCGGGCCGATGGCGCGGACGGTCGCCGACTGCGCCCTGCTGCTGGGCGTGATCGCCGGCCGCGACGAAAGCGCCATCGACCCGCGCCAGCCCAGCCATATCGATGTGCCGGACTATGCCGCCGCACTGAGCGGCGACGTCGCCGGGCTGAAGATCGCGCTGGTCGACGAGGGTTTCGGCGGGCCGGAGGCGATGGCCACGGTCGACGACGCGGTGCGGGCCGCCGCGAGCCGGCTCGAGGCGATGGGGGCGACGGTGACCGAGGTCTCGGTGCCGCTGCATCGTCGCGGCGTGCCGATCTGGAACGCCATCGCCATCGAGGGCGGCGTGCACAGCTTCTACAACGGCCACACCAACTACGGCACCAAGGGCTGGTACAATCCGCGGCTGATGTCGGCGATGTCGCGGGCGATCAAGACCAATGGCGGCGATTTCTCGCCGACCGCCAAGCTCGGCGCGCTGGTCCATCACTACATGCGCGACCGCTATCACGGCGTGTTCTACGGCCGGGCGCAGAACTTCGCCCGCCAGCTGACAGCGGCCTATGACGCCGTCTTCGCCGAACACGACCTGGTGCTGATGCCGACCACGCCGCAGACCGCACACGCGGTACCGCCGATGCCGGAGGAGGACCGCGCCGCCCACATCGGCCAGGCGCTCAACATGGTGCGCAACACCTGCGTGTTCGACCTGACCGGCCATCCGTCGGTGACGGTGCCGGTGAAGGGCGTCAAGGGGCTGCCGGTCGGGCTGATGTTGACCGGCGCACATTTCGACGACGCCACCGTGCTGCGCGCGGCTCACGCCTATGAAGTCGCCGCATGACGACGCACATCGCGGGCAGCGCGGCGGGCCGTGCTTAGCATCCTGCTGCTCGGCCTCGTCATGGGCATGCAGCACGCCATCGAGGCCGATCACGTGGCGGCGGTGGCCAGCATCGCCGCCGGCGAGCGCTCGCCGCGGCGCATCGTTGCGCACGGCGTGGTTTGGGGCGCCGGTCATGCCGTCACGCTACTGGTCTTCGTCGGCCTGCTCGTCGTGCTGGGCGGCAGCGTGCCGCCGGCCCTGGCGGACGCGCTGGAATTCGCCGTCGGCGTGCTGCTGGTCGGTTTCGGCGTCCGGGTGCTGGTCCGCCTGATCCGCGACCGGGTGCATTTCCATGTCCATCGCCATGGCGACGGCCAGACCCACCTGCATGCCCACTCCCACGCGGGCGAAAGCCGCCGTCACGACCCGGCCAGCCACCGTCACCACCACCCGCCTGGCCTGCCGCTGCAGACCTTCCTCGTCGGAGTGATGCACGGCCTGGCCGGATCCGCCGCGCTGCTGATGCTGACCGCGACGACGGTCGGCTCGCCCGGCCTGTCGATCGGCTATGTCGCGGTGTTCGGCCTCGGCTCGATCGCGGGCATGGCCGCGCTGTCCGCCTGCATCGCCGTCCCGCTCGGCTATGCCGCGCGCGCGCTGACGCTGTGGCGCAATGCGGTGGAGGGCTGTGTCGGTGCCGGCACCATCGCCCTCGGCCTGTGGATCTGCGCCGGCTACGTCATGGCTTAGGTCCGCGCCGCGGCGATCGACGCTACGAAGTCGCGCAGGCTCTGCTCGGCGAAGGCGACGATCTCGCTGTCGGCCAGCTGGCCGTCGGCGACCTTGTCGTTGGCGAACGGCACCACCACCTCGCGCGTCGCGAACACCCGCGCCAGCATGCCGTTGAGGATGTATTTCAGGTGGCCCTGGGCACGCACGCCGCCCAGGGCGCCGCCGGAGGTGCTGATCACGAAGCAGGGCTTGTCCTTGAACACAGAGCCGTAGGCCGGGCGCGACGCCCAGTCGATCGCGTTTTTCAGCACGCCGGGCACGGAGTAGTTGTATTCCGGCGTGACGAACACCAGGCCGTCGGCAGCGGCGACCGCCTCCTTGAACGCCTGCACCGCCGGATCGTCGACGA
This sequence comes from Alphaproteobacteria bacterium, assembly GCA_041396705.1. Lineage (NCBI taxonomy): Bacteria > Pseudomonadati > Pseudomonadota > Alphaproteobacteria > Alphaproteobacteria bacterium. The sequence goes on along the minus strand of JAWKYB010000002.1, from coordinate 211,187 downwards.
TGTCGGCGTTGTAGTGCGGCAGGCGGCCGATGTCGGGATGCAGCACCTCGGCGACGTCGCCCAGGCGCGCGGCGAGAGTCCGCGCCGTGGCGCGGGCCGACGAGGCGGCGCGCAGACTTCCGGCTATGAACAGCAACTGGATCATCGGGTTTCCAATCTATTGTCGAGCGAGCCAGGTGGAGATGTCCGGCACCGCCACCAGCACCGCCAGCGAAACCAGCATGGCCAGCAGGAACGGCACCGCGCCGCGGAAGATGTCGCCGACCTTCAACTCCGGGTCGTTGGTCGCCGACTTGATCGTGTAGACCGACAGGCCGAACGGCGGGGTCAGCAGGCCGGCTTCGACCGCCACCACGGTCAGAACGCCGAACCAGATCGGATCGAAGCCCGCCTGCGCCGCCACCGGCAGCGCGATCGGCAGCACGATCAGCATGATCGAGACCGAATCGATCAGGCAGCCGAGCGCGAGGATCAGCACGAGATAGACCAGCAGGAAGCCATAGGGTCCGATCGCGCCCTCGAGGAAGAAGGTGGCGATCTCCTGCGGCACGCCGGTCAGCGCCAGCATCCGCGAGAAAAGGGTCGCAGCCAGGATCAGGAACAGCACCGACACCGTGATCTGTCCGGACTCGACCAGCAGGTTCCAGAACGACCGTCGGGTCAGCGACCGACGCAGGAGCGCGATCACCAGCGCGCCCAGCGCCCCGGCCGCGCCGGCCTCGGTCGGGTTGAGGATGCCGCCGTAGAGCCCGCCGAGGACGATCAGCATCAGCGCCAGGATGGGCAGCGACTTCCGTGCCAGCTGGAACGCGGTGTAGTCGTCGTAGCCCTCGGTGTCGGTGGTCCGATCGAACACCATCGCCGGCCGCTGGCGGGCCATCGCCATGATGGTCAGGCTGAAGGCCAGGGCCAGCAGCAGCCCCGGGCCGATGCCGGCCAGGAACATGCGCCCGACCGACTGCTCGGCCAGCACGGCATAGACGATCATCAGCAGCGACGGCGGGATCAGCATGCCGAGCACCGACGACCCGGCCACGACGCCGGTGGCGAAGCGCCTGGAATAGCCGTGGCGCGTCATCTCCGGCACTGCCACCCGGCTGAACACGGTCGCCGACGCGATCGAGATGCCGGTGATCGAGGCGAACACCGCGTTGGCGAACACGGTGGCGATGCCGAGCCCGGCGGTGATCCGCCGCAACATCCGCTCGAACACGTCGAACGTGTCCTTGCCGACGTTGGACACGCTGACCAGCAGGCCCATCAGCACGAACAGCGGTACCACCGCGAACAGGTATTCCTCGAGCGAATCGTTGGCGACCGCTCCCAGCATCCGCATCGCGACTGCGTCGCCGCGGATCAGCGACACGCCGGCGAACGAGACCGTCAGCATTCCGATTCCGATCGGCATGCCGAGATAGATCAGCAGCAGCAGGACTGCGATGGCGAGCCCGCCGATCTCGGCGGGGGTCACGGGCCCGGCTCCGCGCCGGCGCGCCGCAGGACGCAGGCCGCGCGGACAACGAACTCGATCGCCGCCACCGCCAGTCCGACCAGGATGAACGCGCGGAACGGCCACGTCGGCAGCGTGCCCAGCCCGGGCGTGCCGATGAACTCGTCGGAGTTCCAGTCCTTGACCAGCGTGCCCACGGTGGCCCAGGCCATGCAGCCGACCGCGGCGCCACCGACGAGGCAGAACAGCGCCGACAGCAGCGCACCGCCGCGCGGGTGCCGGCGCGCGAACGGCACCATGAAGATTTCGGTCCGCGCCAGGCGGTCGGCGCGAACGGCCGCGCCGAGTTGGAGCGCCACGATCATCACCAGCAGCAGGGCGCCGAGTTCGGAGACCAGCGGCAGCGAGCCGCCGAGCACGTTGCGCGCGACGATGTCGGCGCAGATGATCACCATCAGGCCGCCGATCAGCACGGTGCCGAGTGCGGCAAACCCTTCAACGACGCCGAGCCACAGCCGCGCCGGCAGGGAGCGCGTGTGCGCCGGCGCCGGCGCACACGGGTCTTCTTGTGGCAGGGCCACAATGCCGCTCTGGGATCAGAGTTCGGAGTCCCAGTCGCGCACCGGCGTCTCGCCGCGGTCGCGCAGGGCCTGCATGTACTGCCGCATGAAGTCGCTGGCAGGCAGGCCCTGGTCGTCCAGCGGCGCGGCCCATTCGGCGGCGAGGTTCGGCAACAGGCCGACCCAGGCGGCGCGCTGCTCCTGCGGCATCGGGATGATGGTGACGGGCGGCGTCTGGCCGGCGCCGAGCTCGACCATCTTGTTCAGCGCGAATTCGTGCCGCTCCACCATGTCGGCACCGTGGGAGACCGTGTAGTAGCGGCCCGCCTCGATCATCGCGTTCTGCACTTCCTCGGGCAGGGCGTCCCAGCTGTCGCGATTGATCGCGATGGCGCCGGAGAAGGCGGCGCCCGCATCGAAGCGGTGGATATAGGGCGCGACCTCGTAGAGCTTGATCGGCAGCGCGCCCAGGGCCAGCGTCAGCGCGCCGTCGGACACGCCGGTCTGGATGTCGGTGTAGAAGGTGGTCAGCGCGCCGTCGACCGCATTGGCACCCGTGCCGCGCAGCCAGTTGCCGAGCACGCCCGGCGCCGAGATCTTCAGGCCGTCGATGCCGTCGATGCCGTCGACCGGTTCCTTCAGGTAGATGTCGTAGAGGTCGGTGGCGGTGAGGCCGAGCACCCTCAGGTTGTGGCTTTCCCACTCCTCGCGGAAGGCGTCGTTGGTCTCGAGCAGGTCCTCCATCACCTCCAGCAGCACCGGCGGGTTGGCGGTGGCGAAGGGCGAGTTGGTCGAGACCTGGCTCAGCGGCAGCTGCGCCGCTTCCAGGAACGAGAACACCCAGCCGATGTCGGTGATGCCTTCCTCGACCGAGCTCAGGGTGGCATTGGCCTTGTAGAGCTGGCCGCCGAAGGCCTCGTTCCAGGCGATCTGGTAGTTGCCGGTCTCGGCCAGGATCTCGTCGGTGCGGGCCATGAAGTGGGTCTGGATCATGCCAACCCACGGCACCACCGTCGGGTGGCTGGATGCGATGGTCAGGTCGATGGTTTCCTGCGCGGACAGCGACATCGGCAGCGCGCAGACTGCGCCCGCCAGGGCGCCGTAGAGCCGTTTCATGGTGGTTCCTCCCTGTCTTATGCTAACGTGAATTTTTGTGTCGAGTAGTTGAGGCGCACCGTCACCGAGCCCTCGTTGATCAGCCAGGGCCGCACGGTGAAGCGACGCGCGCCGCTCTTGTGCATCGGGTCGCGCTCGGCGATGGCGACGGCTTCGGCCCGCGACGTCGCACGGACGACGACCATGCCTTCGCCCTCCCAGCGCTGCTCGTCGTCGGTCCACAGCGGGCCGGCGGCGAACAGGATTCCCTCCCGCTCCAGCCCGACCTGGAAATCCAGATGCGCCTCGATGTTGGCGAACACCGGCCCCAGCCCGTCGGTCGGCGTCGTGAAGATCACGAACAGCTGCTTCTGCAGCATCGCCTTGCTCGCCTCGAGCACCGCGGCGACAGGCACCGCTTTCGGGTTGTCTGCGTCGCTCATCCCCGTTCCCCCCTTGGTCGCCGGTCGTTCAGCCGGCTTTCTTGCGCCGCAGCTCGTCGCGGATTTCCGCGCCGTGCTCGTCGAGCGTCGGTGGCGGCAGCACGTCGAGATCGGGCTCGCCGTCGAAGTTGTACGGCGCCCTTACCGTGGTGAACGTGCCCATCTCGGCATGCGGCGCCGCGATCTTGATGTTGAGATGGCGCGCCTGCGGGTCTTCCAGCGCTTCGTTCGAATCGTAGGCCGGCGAGTGCGGCACGCCCGCCGCCAGCAGCTTTTCGCACCAGGCGTCGCGCGTGTCGGTGCGGAACACCGGCGTGAAGTGGCCGATCAGCTCGTCCTGGTGCTTGATCCGCTCCAGCCGCTCGTTGAAGCGCGGGTCTTCGGCCAGCTGCTGCTGCCCGGTGGCCTCCAGCAGGCCCTCCCAGAACTTGGTGGGCGAGGACAGGTGGATGGCGACCCACTTCGCGTCGCTGCACTCGAACACGTAGGACTGCGAGACCACCGGCCGCGACAGCGGCCCCATCACCTCGCCGACCGAGAAATAGTGGGTGAAGCTGTCCAGGTTGAAGTGGCACATCGCTTCCAGCATCGAGATGTCGATGCGGCGGCCCTTGCCGGTCTGACCGCGTTCGAGCAGGGCGGCCAGGATCGCCAGCGCGGCATATTGGCCGGTGATCGCATCGGCGATCGCCGGCCCGATCACCCGCGGGTCGGTCGGCGGGACCAGCAGGCGCAGATAGCCGCTGGCGGCTTGGGCGACCGTGTCGTAGGAGGGCCGGTCCCGCGACGGCCCGGAGGTGCCGAAGCCGGAGATCGCGCAGTAGATCAGGTCGGGCCGCACCTTGCGCAGGTCGTCCTCGCCGGCGCCCAGCTTCTCGGCCACGCCCGGACGGAAATTCTGGATGAAGACGTCGGCGCCGGCGACGAGGTCGTGCAGCACGGCCCGGTCGTCCGGCTCCGACGTGTCCAGCGCGATCGATCGCTTGTTGCGGTTGTAAGTCTGATAGTGCGGCGAATAGAGCCCGCCCTTGAAGGCGCGGAACGGGTCGCCGGTGCCTGGGCGCTCGACCTTGATCACGTCGGCGCCGAGGTCGGCCAGGTGCATGCCCGCCGCCGGACCGGTGATGTAGGTGCTGAGCTCGACGACCCGGATGTTCTTCAGGATCTTGGCCATCGCGCGCTACTCCGCCGCCTCCTGCGGGTGGGACGCCGGCTTGCCGTCATAGGCGATGGCCTGGTCCGCCTGGTGGGACATGATGAAGCCGATCGAGCGCAGGCTCTCTTCGTAGAGATGCGCCGACAGGCCGGCCGCACGGGCCAGCAGCGGCACAGCCTTGATCGCCTGCAGCGGCCAGCCGGCGTCCAGGATCGTCGCCGGGATGGCGCCGGAGACGTTGATCGGCAGCGGCCGTTCGATGATCGCGGGGGCGTGCCTAGCCAAGAGGCGCAGCGTGCCGACATGGTCGCCGGCGATGCCCAGCTCGTCGGCGATCGCCAGCAGGCGGTCGGCGCGCGGATCGCCGGCGCTGTGCTGCGGATGGCCGAGGCCGGGCACCTTCTTGCGGGCCGCCTTCATGTCCCTGAGGCTGGCGATGGCGGCCTGCTCGACATCGGTGCCGTCGGTCTTGGCCCGGGCCATCACGTCGTGCAGGAACTGTGCGGCCACTTCGGAGCTGCCGGCCACCACGCTGCCCATGCCGAGCAGGCCGGCGGCCATGGCGCCCTGCCAGGCGTCGGGCCCGGCAGCCAGCGTCATGCGCGCCGCTTGCACCGACGGCACCAGCCCGTGCTCGGCGATGGCGACCAGGCACGCGTCCATCATCCGGCGCTGCGGCTCGCTCGGCCGCTCGCCGAGCACCAGCAGCCAGAAATAGTCGGTGAAGTCGATCCTCCCGATCAGGTCGCGGCACAGGTCGAGGCCGCGGACGGTGACGCTCTGCGCGTCCGAGGTGGCAATGGCGGTGTAGGCGTTGTTCTGCTTTCCTATGCGCATCCCACGCTCGTCAATTTTCGCATTCCGAAAAAATTTCCTCTTGCCGAAGATTAGAGGCCTGTTTACCGTCGAGTCAAGCCGGATAGCGCCCACCGCTGGCCATGCGCGGAAGGGTGCCGCAGGGGAGGGCCGCATGCGCGACATCAACCAGTTCTCAATCACCCAGGCGGTGAAGGACTCGTTCAAGACCGAGCCGGGCAGCCGGTTCGAGCAACTGCTGCACGGCCTGATCGACCACCTCCACGATTTCACGCGCGAGCACAACCTGACCCACCCGGAATGGATGGCGGTGCTCAACTTCCTGTACGACTGCGGGAAGATCTCCACGCCGGAGCGGCACGAGTTCATCCTGCTGTCCGACGTGATCGGCTTTTCCGCCCTGGTCGACATGCTGAACACGCGCGGCGGCGCGACGGAGGGCTCGAACCTGGGCCCGTTCTATCTCGACGATGCCGGCACGAAGCCGCTGGGCGCCGATCTGGCGGCCGGTCGCGAGGGGGCTTGCGTGCTGGTCTACGGCAAGGTGACCGACACGCTGCACAACGCGCTGCCGGGCGCGCTGGTCGATACCTGGCAGGCCGACGGCTCCGGCACCTATCCGATCCAGGAGCAGGCCAAGGGCCAGGACAAGTACGACCTGCGCGGCAAGTTCAGCTGCGACGACCAGGGGTGCTACTACTACACCACCGTGCTGCCGAAGCCGTACACGGTGCCCTATGACGGGCCGGTCGGCCGGCTGCTGCGCGCCGGCAACCGTCATGCCTGGCGTACCGCGCACCTGCACTACATCGTCAGTGCGCCCGGGATGCGGGCGATCACCACCGAGGTGTTCTTCGACGGCACCGACTATCTGGACAACGACGCGGTGTTCGGCGTGCGTCGGTCGCTGATCGCCAAGGTGAAGCCGGCCAAGGACGTCGACCGGCTGGGCTTCGACCTGCAGGCCAAGCCGGACGCCATGCTGGAGTTCGATTTCGTCCTTGCCCCCGAGGGCTGAAGCCCGTGAGCGAAGGCGAGGATCGGCCGGCCGAGTTCGTCGAGGCCCTCGCCAAGGGGCTGGCGATCCTCGAAAGCTTCGACAGCAGCCATCCGGACATGACGCTCAGCGAGGTCGCCCGCCGCGTCGGCCTGTCGCCGGCAGCGGCGCGGCGCAGCCTGATCACGCTCAGGGCGCTGGGCTATGTCGGCCAGGACGGCAAGCGCTTTCACCTGAAGCCGAAGATCATGGCGCTGAGCTCGGCATTCTACTTCTCGGTCCGGATCGACGAGGTGCTGCAGCCCGACCTGCGCAGCATCGTCGAGCGCTTCGGCGACGCCTCGTCGGTCGCGGTGCTCGACGGCCACCACGTGATCTACATCGCGCACTACTCGCAGCAGCGGGCGCGCCGTGCCGCCGCGGTGGCGGGTGCGCGCTATCCCGCCTTCGCGACCTCGATGGGCCGGGTGCTGGTGGCGGCAATGGACGACGACCGGCTCGATCGGTGGCTGGAGACGCTGGATCCGACGCCGCTGACGGCCAAGACCTGCACCGACAAGCGCGCCCTGCGCGCGGCGCTGTTGCGGGTGCGCGCCGACGGTTATGCGACCACCGTCGACCAGCTTGACTATGGCATCACCGCGCTGGCCGTGCCGGTCCGCGACCCCGACGGCCGCACCATCGCCGCGCTGAACAGCTCCGGCTATACCGGCATGGTGACGCCGGCGCAGCTGGTGGCGGAACGGCTGCCCGAGCTGCGGGTCAGCGCGTCCCACATCGCGCACCAGCTGGTGCGCTATCCGATCCTGGCCACGGTCCTGCGCAATTGACGCCAAAACGAGAAATGGGAGGAACAGATGTGCACGCACGGCGACACCACGGGTAGCGACTTCGGCGGCGCGACGCGGCGCACCTTCCTGGCCTCGGTGGCGGTCGGCGGCGCGGTCGCGGCCGGCAGCGGCGCGGCCCAGGCCGGCGCGCGGCCGGGCGTGATCAAGGCCTCGCTGCCGGCCGGCGCCGACGACCCCGGCCGCCAGCTTCTGATCTAGGGCGGGGTCGTGGGGTCGATGGACGCGGCGGTCGGCTTCTTCGCGGTCGGCGACGTGCTCGTCGCCGACGGCCGCATCGCCGAGGTAGCCGCCGAGATCGAGGCGCCAGAGGCCGTGGTGATCGACGCCAGGGGCAAGATCGTCATCCCCGGTTTCGTCGACACCCATCACCACCAGTTCGAGACGGCGCTGCGCAGCCAGCTCGCCCACGGCATCCTGATCAACGACGGCCGCCCGGCGAACGCCGCCAACTACTACGAGACGATCCTGCAGAAGTTCTCGTTGGTCTACCGGCCGGAGGACGTCTACATCAACGAGCTGTTCGGCGGCATCGCCCAGCTCGACGCCGGCGTCACCACGGTGATGGACGTCAGCCAGATCCACCACAGCCCCGAGCATTCGGACGCGGCCGTGCAGGGCCTGCACGACGCCGGCCGGCGCGCGGTGTTCGGCTACTTCGAAGGCTGGGGCGAAAAGGCCCAGTATCCCGGCGACGCGGTGCGGCTGCGCCAGCAGCACTTCGCGTCGCGCGACCAGCTGCTGACCATGGTGATGGGCGGCGAGATCTACTTGCCGATGTACGAGGAGGCGTGGCGCATCGGGCGCGAGCTCGACCTGCCGATCGCGGCGCACATCGTCGGCACTTTCGGCATGCAGCCGACCTTCGACCAGCTGGCGCAGGACGGCCGGTTCGGGCCGGACAACATCTTCATCCACATGACCGGCATGTCCGACATGGCCTGGCAGGCGGCGGCCGACGCCGGCGCCCACGTCTCGCTGGCGGTGCCGATCGAGATGCACATGCGACACGGCACACCGCCGATTCAGAAGGCGCTGGACCTCGGCATGAGCCTCTCGCTGTCGACCGACGTCGAGTGCACGATGACGGCCGACATGTTCACGCAGATGCGCGCGATGATGACGCTGCAGCGGATGTTCGCTAATGCGGCCGCGCTGGCCGGCGAGACCGACTATCCGGACCTGCTGCAGTGCGCCGATGCCCTTCGCCACGCCACCATCGAGGGCGCGCGCGGCCTGGGGCTGGACGGCGTCACCGGCTCGCTGACGCCGGGCAAGGCCGCCGACATCGTGCTGCTCGACGCCGAGGCGCTCAACGTGGCGCCGCTGAACCACGCCGCCGGCGCGGTGGTGACGCTGATGGAGCGCAGCAACGTCGACACCGTGATGGTCGCCGGCCGGATCAAGAAATGGCAGGGCGAACTGCTCGGTTTCGACATCGCCAAGCTGCGCGGCGAGCTCGAGGCGAGCCGCGACTACCTGTTCGAAGCGGCGGGTGTCGCGCGCGACCTGTTCGCGGTCTGACATCCCCGATCGCAGCCCAGACAGCACAAGAGGATACCGATGCTTCTTCCCACATCGCTGGTCGGCAGCTATGCCCAGCCCGAGTGGCTGATCGACCGGGCCAAGCTGGCCGGCCGCTTCCCGCCGCGCACGCGCGCCAAGGAACTGTGGCGCATCCCCGAGCCCTATCTCGAGGAGGCGCAGAACGACGCGACCATCGCTGCGATCAAGCTGCAGGAAATGGCCGGTCTCGACATCGTCACCGACGGCGAGATCCGCCGCGAGAGCTATTCCAACCGGTTCGCTACGGCGCTGGACGGGGTCGACATCGACAACCCCGGCACCGCGCTCGACCGGTCGGGCCATCCCAACCCGGTGCCGCGCGTGGTCGGCGAGGTGCGGCGGCGCCATCCGGTCGAGGTCGACGACCTGAAGTTCCTGAAGGCGCATACCGATCGCATGGTCAAGATCACCGTGCCGGGGCCGTTCACGATGAGCCAGCAGGCGCAGGACGACTATTACGGCGATCCGCGGGCGATGGCGCTGGCCTACGCCCAAGCGGTGAAGGAGGAGATCGCCGACCTGTTCGCCGCCGGCGCCGACGTGGTCCAGCTCGACGAGCCCTACATGCAGGCGCGGCCGAAGCCGGCCGAGGAATACGGCCTCGAGGCGCTGAACGCGGCGCTGGAGGGAGCGGCCGGGCCGACGGCGGTCCACGTCTGCTTCGGCTATGCCGCCATCATCCATCAGCGCCCTTCGGGTTATTCGTTCCTGCCGCAGTTCAAGGGCTGCCGCTGCAACCAGGTCTCGATCGAGACCGCCCAGGCCAACCTCGATACGTCGGTGCTGGAGGAACTGCGCGGCAAGACCGTCATCCTCGGCGTGCTCGACCTGTCGGACATGGCGGTCGAGACGCCGGAGACGGTGGCCGGCCGGATCCGCCGCGCGCTGCCGCACGTCGACGCCGACAAGGTGATCGTGGCGCCGGACTGCGGGCTGAAATACCTGCCGCGCGACGTGGCCTACGCCAAGATGCGGGCGATGGTCGAGGGCGCGGGGATCGTCCGGGCGGAACTGGCCTGACGGCCACGGCGGCGATCAGCCAGCCGGCCGGTCCTCGCCGGACAGATCGAGGCCGTAGACCGAGCGCGCGCGCTCGGCGCTGATCCAGCCCTCGGCGACGTCGTGGCGTACCTTGGCGCGATCGCGGTCCTGCGGCGCGCCATAGCCGCCGCCGCCGCAGGAGACCGAGACCATCATCTCGCCGGGCTCCAGCCGCACCTCGGCACAGCCGGGCTGCGGGTCGAGCGTGCCGTCGCGGCGCCGCACATACTGCGCCGAGCAGCCGCCGGCCAGGCCGCCGCGCGCACCCTGGGCCGGGTTGACGTTGCCGTCGCTGACATAGGCGACCGTCATCTCGCCTTCGGTCGGGCCGAACACCGAATAGGCGCTGAGCGCGCCGCGGGTGCGGCCGGCGCCCTCGGTGTCGGGCAGCAGCCGGCGCGCCTCGACGAAGATCGGATGGCGCAGCTCGTCGAGCTCGATGCTGTCCTGGTAGCACATGCCTGCATTGCCGACGTGGACGATCGACAGCCATCCGTCCGTGGTCGGCGCCGCGGCGCCGCCGGATATCCCGACATAGACTTCGTTGACATAGTCGTGGCCGGTGCGCGGGTCGCGCCCGGAGATGACGCCGCACGACGGTGGGATGCAGCTGCCGGTCTCCGCCATGCCGATGCCGTCGGCGAGCTCGGCCAGTGCGCGCTGCACCGGGTTGGCGACATGGTCGGCGACGTTGGTGGTGGCGACCGAGCAGCTGGTCGGATGGCGCGGCACGCCGACGATGCAATTCTCGCGCAGCCTGACCTCGACCCGGCGGAAGCTGCCGGCATTCTTCGGCACCGTGTGGTCGATCGAGTTGAAGATGCCGACCAGCGGTGCCGACAGCGCACAGCCCTCGGACAGGTTCAGGCCATTGGGCATGCAGTCCGGGTTGTCGGTCATGTCGACGACGATGCGCGCCGCCTCCGCGTCGACGGTGATGTCGACCTTGATCGGAATGCCGTCGGCTGGCGTGCCGGGGAAGGGGTCGTGGGTGCTGGTGGCGACCACTCGGCCGCTGGGAATGGCGCGGATCGCCTGCACCATGCGCTGCTCCGAATAGTCGAACCAGGCTTCGGCGAACGCCGCCAGCCGGTCCCAGCCGACCTCGCGGCCCAGCGCCAGCATCTCGCGCTCGCCGATCCGCGCGGCGCCCAACGTGGCCAGGTAGTCGCCCCACCACTGGTGCGGCACGCGGATACGCTGCTGGCACATCCGCACGATGTCCATGTTGTGCTGATAGTCCGACTGCACCTTGACCGCGGGGAAGATCAGCGCGCCCTCGGCGAAGACGTCGCGGGCCGCGCCCATATAGGTGGTCGGCAGCGCGTTGCCGCAGTCGGCCTGGTGCGCCTTGGCCAGCACGGTGAAGCGATGCACGCCGTCGTCGTCGATCACCGGGATCAGGATGGAGTGGTCGGCCGGATGGGTGCAGCCATGATAGGGCGAATTGTGCAGATAGGCGTCGCCGCGGCGCAGCACCGGATGATTCTGCGCCATGGTGCGGGCCATGATGTCGGGGCCGTAGAGCACGTGGATCGGCAGGCTCTCCGCCACCGTCAGCAGCCGGTGATCGGCGGTCAGGATAACGCAGGAAAAGTCGCGCGCGATGGTCAGGATGCCGGAGCGCCCGGTGCGCAAGAGCGTGTTCGACATCTTGCGGGCGATGCCTTCCAGCCGCGCGTTGAGCACGGCGAGATGGACGGCATCGGCGCCTGCGGTGCGGTCCTGTTGCGGTTCGCGATCCGACATGGCTCAGCCTCCGAACGGGCGTACGGCCAGGCTGCCGGAGGGCAGCCGCTGGCAGGTCGCGCCGGGGTCGACGACGATGGTGGTGACGGGCGATTCGACGATGGCCGGCCCGGCGACCCGCTCGCCGGGGGTCATGGCGTCGAACTCGAGGACCGCGGCGTCCAGCAGACCGTGGCCGGCGAAATAGGCCGGCCGCCGGTCATGGCGGATGGCACCGCCGCCGGCGGCGGCCAGCCGGCCGAGTTCGCTGTCGCGCAGGCGGCAGCGCACCAGCACCGACCAACTGACGATCTCGATCCGCGAGCCTTCGTCGGCGACGGCGAACTGTTCCTCGTGCGCCCTGTTGAAGTCCGCCTCCAGGTCGGCGACGTCGTCGCCTGCCGCGAAGCGGGCGCGCCGCAGCGGCACCTCGATCTCCCAGACCTGGTCGGGGTAGCGGGCCTCCATGAAGAATTGCAGCTCGGTGGCGCGGGCACCGCGGCCGGCATCGGCAGCGAAGGCGCGCGCCTGCGCCGCCAGTCCGGCCAGCACCGCGTTGACGCCGTCGAAGTCGAAGCGGCCTGTGTGGGCGTAGAAGGTGCGGCGATACTCGGCGCTGAGGTCGGAGGCGAGGGCGCCGGCCGCGCTGAGCGCCGCGCCGACATCGGGCAGCACCACCTCGGCGCAGCCGAGCCTGCGGCCGATGGCGCAGGCGTTCAGGCCGGCCGCGCCGCCGCCGCCGATCAGCACCGCCTCGCCGGCGTCGATGCCCTGGTTCACCGTGATGTCCATGATCGCCTGGACCATGTTCTCGGTCGCCAGCGCGACGACGGCGGCCGCGGCGGCGTGCAGGTCGAGCCCCAGCGGGCGCGCGACGTCGGCCGCGATCGCGGCCTCGGCCGCGGCGGTGTCCAGCGGGATGCCGCCGCCGAGGAAGTAGGCCGGATCGATGTGACCCAGCACCAGCGCGGCATCGCTGAGGGTCGGCCGCGTACCGCCGCGGCCATAACAGGCCGGCCCCGGCACCGCGCCGGCGCTGTCCGGCCCGACGTGCAGCAGGCCGGCCGGGTCGACCCAGGCGATGCTGCCGCCGCCGGCGCCGATGCTCTTCACGTCGACCGACGGCAGGCCGGTCATGTGGCCGCGGAACGGCTGGCCGATCCAGGTCTCGCGGGTGCGCGGGATGTGGCCGCGGCGCACGACGCTGACGTCGAACGTGGTGCCGCCGGTATCGGCGACGATCGCCGTTTCCGCCTTGCTGTCCAGCGCGGCGAAGTGGCGGCCGGCGACCGGCGCCATCGACGGGCCGGAGTTGATCAGATGCACCGGCGCCTCGGCGACCGTGGCCGCATCCATCACCCCGCCCTGCGAGGTGATGATCAGCACGCGGCCGGCGAAGCCGGCGGCGCGCAGCCGGCCTTCCAGGTCGCGCATATAGGCGCCCATCAGCGGCTTCAGCGAGGCGTCGAGGCAGGTGGCGCTGGCCCGGCGATATTCGCGCAGCGACGGGTTGACCCGGTGCGACAGGGTGACCGGCACACCCGGCAGGTGCTCGGCCAGCAGGCGGCCGACACGCTCCTCGTGGTCGGGGTTGACGATCGACCACAGCAGGCAGACGCCGACCGCCTCGACCCGGAGGTCGCGCAGCCGCGCGATCACGGCCATCACCGCGGCTTCGTCCAGCGGCGTGCGCACAGCACCGTCGCCCATGATCCGCTCCGGGATCTCGAAGGTCAGCGCCTTCGGGATGTAGGGTTCGGGATAGGGCACCGTGAAGTTGAACGGCTCGCTGCGTCCGCCCTCGCGGAACACCAGGATGTCCGGGTGGCCCTCGGTGGTGAGGAAGGCGGTGCGCGCGGTGCGGCCGGTGACGATGGCGTTGATGGCGTGGGTGGTGCCATGGATGAACAGCTCGCCGCGGCCGAGCAGGTCGGCCAGGCCCAGGCCCAGCTCGTCGGCGGCCGCCGCGAGGCTGTCGAGCACGCCGCGCACCGGGTCGTCGGGCGTGGTCGGCGCCTTGACCATGCGCAGCGCGCCGGCGGCGTCCTCGACCAGCAGGTCGGTAAAGGTGCCGCCGGTGTCGCAGGCGAAGCGCAGGGCTCCGGTCATCGTCATGCTTGCGGCCTGTCCTCTGCGATTCGCGTTCCGTCGGGATCGAAGGCATGCACGGCGGCCGGCGCGATGGCGAGCGCGATCGGCTGGCCGACGGCGAGCGGCACGTCGGGCCGTGCCCGCACGCGCAGGGAAAGGGCGTCGGACAGGGCCACGTCGCAATATTGGTCCGAGCCGGCATATTCCACGCGTGCCACCGTGCCTTCCATGCGGTTTGGCGCGTCGGCCGGCGGCGCGACGACCAGGTCGCTGGGCCGGATGCCGAGGGTGACCGCGCGCTCGGGCCTGGCGCCGAAACGCGCTCCGGCCGCGAAGGCGATGCCGTGGGCGATCGCCGTGCCGTCGTCGGCGATCTCGGCCGGCACGAAGTTCATCGCCGGGCTGCCGACGAAGCCGGCGACGAACAGGTTGGCCGGCCGCTGGTAGACGTCGTGCGGGGTGCCGACCTGCTGCAGCCGGCCGTCGCGCAGCACGACGATGCGGTCGGCCATGGTCATCGCCTCCAGCTGGTCGTGGGTGACATAGACGTTGGCGCGGCCCACCGCCGCGTGCACGTCGAGCAGGTTGCGCCGCATCTCGGTGCGCAGCAGCGCGTCCAGGTTGGACAGCGGCTCGTCCATCAGGAAGGCGACCGGCTGGCGGATGATGGCGCGGGCCAGTGCTACGCGCTGGCGCTGGCCGCCGGAAAGCTGGCCGGGCAGCTTGCCCAGCTGCGATTCCAGGTCGACCAGGCGGGCGGCCTCGCGCACCCGCGCGCTTACCTCGGCGCGCGGGGGCCGCTGCGACCAGCGCGCGCGCAGCGGAAAGGCGATGTTCTGCGCCACCGTCATGTGCGGATAGAGGGCGTAGTTCTGGAACACCATCGCCACGTCGCGGTCGCGCGGCGCGATGTAGTTGACCAGCTTGCCGCCGACATAGATCTCGCCGTCGGTGACGTCCTCGATGCCGGCGATCAGCTTCAGCAGCGTGCTCTTGCCGCAGCCGGACGGGCCGAGCAGGACGACGAACTCGTTCTCGACGATGGACAGCGAGAATTCGTGGACGGCGACATGGTCGCCATAGGCCTTGGTCACCGCCACGAACTCGATGGCGGCGTGTCGCTGCCTTTTGCCGCTTGTGTCGTCATCGCGGGCCGCCACCGGCGGCGCGACGATCCGGGGCCGGGCGACGAGTGGCCGCCGGCTTTGCGTGGATTGCCGCGTCGCTCCGCTCCTGGCAACGACGGAGGGGTAGTGGGTTCATCGCTACTCCTTCAACGCGCCGGCCAGGTTCTGCGCGATGAAGAACCGCTGCAGGAACACGAACATCACGGTGATCGGCACCGCGGCCAGCAGCGAGGCGGCGCTGATCAGGCCCCAGTCGACCGTGAAGATCGCCTTCAGGCTGGCGATGCCGACGGTCAGCACCTGGCGCTCCTCGTCCTGCACCGCCACCAGCGGCCACAGGAAGCTGGTGTACTGGATCATGAAGGTGAAGACGGCGTGGACCACCAGGCCCGGCTTCACCAGCGGCAGGATGATCTGCACGAAGATGCCGATCTCGCCGGAACCGTCGAGCCGCGCGGAATGGTCGAGGTCCTGCGGCAGCGAGACGATGAAGCTGCGGATCATGAAGATGCCGATCGGGTTGGCCAGCGGCGGCAGGATCAGCGCCCAGTAGGTGTTGAGCAGGTCGAGCCAGCGGACCAGGAAATAGAGCGGGATGACCAGCGCCGCGATCGGGATCGCCACCGAGAACAGCAGCGTGGCGGTGATGGCGAGCCGCCCGGTGAACCGCATCTTCGCCAGCGCATAGGCGGCCATGGCGTCGATCAGCACCTTCACCACCGTGATCGTGCCGGCGACGAACAGCGTGTTCAGCGTCCAGTCGAGGAACGGGTGGGCGGTGAACAGGCTGGTGTAGTTGCCCCAGAAGAACTGCTCCGGCACCCACTCCGGCGGGTAGGTGAACAGCGAGCGCGTGTCCTTCACCGACGTCGACAGCACGTAGAGGAACGGCACGATCGAGACGACGCAGCCGAAGATCAGGATGGCGTAGGATCCGGCGACCGCGCCGCCGCCGGGTCGCAGCGCGCGCGAGCCGTGCCGACGGCGCCGCACCCCTGCCTGGGCCGCCGCCATGGTCAGCGCCGCTCCCGCAACAGTGTGGTCTGGATCACGGTCAGCAGCAGGACCACGGCGACCAGGGTCAGCGACAGGGCGGCGCCGAATCCGGTCTCACCGAAGGCGAACAGGCTGCGATAGATGTACCACGCCACCGTCGCCGTCGAGTTGACCGGGCCGCCGTCGGTCAGCACGAACACGCTGTCGAATAGCTGCAGGTTGACGATGGTCGCGAAGATCACCGCGAAATAGAAGGTCGGCTTCAGTAACGGGAGGGTCAGCTGGACGAAGCGGCGCACCGGCCCGGCGCCGTCGAGTTCGGCGGCGTAGTAAAGCTCCCGCGGCAGCGCGACGATGCCGGCCAGGAACAGCAGCGTCCAGAAGCCGACGCCGCGCCACACCTCGATCATCGCGATGGTCGGCAGCGCCAGCCCGCGCTCGCCGAGGAAGTTGATCGGTTCGCCGGAAACCGCGCGCGCGATCACGTTCAGCACGCCGAAGTCCGGGTGCAGGACGAAGGTCCACATCAGCGCCGCGATCAGCACCGGCTGCAGGGTCGGCAGATAGAGGATCGAGCGGATCGTCACCGCGCCGCGCGGGATCGCGTTCAGGCACAGCGCCATGATCATGGCGATCACGAATACCGCCGGAATTGCCATCGCGCAGTAGAGCAGGGTGTTGACGATGGTCTTCACCACCAGCCGGTCGCCGAAGACGTTCGCCCAGTTGTCGAGCGCGGCGAATTCCGGCGGCCCGAGCACGCCGCCCTGCTGGAAGGTCAGCCAGACCAGCCAGCCCATCGGGAAGATCAGGAACGCGCCGAAGAACAGCAGGTTCGGCGCCAGGAAGCCATAGGCGACCAGGGTGCGGCGCAGGCGATAGCGCCGGCGCAGCCGCCGGTGTTCCTCCACGCTCAACCGCGGGCGCGGGCCTGCGGGGCCGGTCTGATCAGTCACGTGCTGTCGGGCCGATCCATCGGCGCCGTCCCATCCGTCGTCATGCCCGGGCTTGTCCCGAGCATCCACGCCTTTGTCTCCACCGCCGTCTCAAGGCGTGGATGGCCGGGACTAGCCCGGCCATGACGACATCGGGATGACGCGAAGCCTCAAAGGACGCCTTCGATCGCCTCGCACATCTCGTCGATCGCCTCGGCGCCGGTCAGGTTGCCGAGATAGGCGTCCTCCGCGGTCGGCCACATCGTCTGCATCGCCTGCAGGATCTTGGGATGCGGCTGCACGCCCTTCACCGTCGGCACGAACTCGGTCTGCACCTTCTGCATCGCCGGGTTGCCGTCGAACAGACCGTCGACGATGTCGGAGCGCACCACCTGCAGGTTCACCTGCTCGGCGAAGCGGCCGACCATCGGGCCGGAGGCCCAGTGCTTGATGAACTCCCAGGCGGCTTCCTTGTTCTGGCTGGCCTCGGCGATGCACAGGATGCCGAAGTTGCCCATGGCGGTGCGGCCCTGCGGCCCGCCCGGCGCGCGGGCGACGTCCCAGCGGAAGCCGGGGTCGTTCGCCATCAGTTCGGCGATCATCGGTGTCTCGCCGTGGTGGATGGCGATGCGACCCGCCTTGAACATGTCGGACATGCCCTGCCAGTCGACGCTGCCCACCGCCGGGGTAACGCCGGCGGCGTGGATGTCGATCAGGAACTGCATCGCCGCCTTGGCGTCGTCGTTGTCCAGCCCGCAGCCGCTCCAGTCGGCATTGAAGATGTCGGCGCCGGCGTTGTGCATGTAGGGGAACCAGTCCCAGAAGGCGAAGTCGGCGACGCGGCTGCGCATCGAGAAGCCGTAGACGTCGTCCCGGGTCATCTTCTGCGCCGCCTCCAGCATGGCGGCATAGGAGCCGTCCCAGCTGCCGGTGACGCCGGCGGCATCGAGCAGGTCCAGGTTCAGGAAGATGTTGTAGACGGCGCCGAGCACGGCACGCCCCAGGTGCTGCCCTGCTGGATCGCCAGGTCCCAGGCGAACGGCTCGATCGCGTCGTGCTCGGCCTTCCCAGGCCGGGTCGCTGACCAGCTCGGTCATGTCGTGCAGCACGCCCTGGCGGGCATAGGCCGGATAGATCAGGTCGACGAGGTACAGCACGTCGGGCGGCGAGCCGCTGGCGAAGCCGGTGGTCAGCTCCGTGTTCATGTTTGCCCAGTCGTAGGTGGTGAAGTTGACCTTCACGTTCGGCGCGACGTCGCGGTTGAAGTCCTCGATGACTATCGCCTCGAACGCGGCCTCGTTCGCGGAATGCGGGCCCTGATCATGGTGTGATCTCGCCGCTGAGCGCGCGGTGTTCGGCGCCGCCCGTCGCGGCCGCCGGTCGCCATCAGCAGGCTCTGGGCCACCGCAGCGACAGGCCGGCAGCGGGGCTTGCATGCTGCATGAACCGCCGGCGCGACAGGCGGCCGTCGTGCACGCGCATCGCGAGTCTTTCCAACGACTTTGTCGATCATCACTGCTTCTCCCCCTCGCGCCCGGAACCATGGGCCCGGGCCGGAAAACCGAGCCTGAGCGCGGCCTGTTCGAATGTCAATCGCGATCCCGGAATCGTTTCGGGAGTAGGCCTTGCCACCGCCGGGCGGTATGGGAATGCGGGGGAGCGAACGGCGATGCGGGTGACGGGCTACAGCGACCGGTGAGCGCGGCGGCCGGCGAGGCCTGGGTTCCACGTGCACTGCGATGCCGCTGACTACCGGGCGGACCTCGTCCGGCTGATCCACGGCGACGAGAACCTGAAGGGGCCTGGATCCAAAGAGGCGGTCGTCGACCGTGCCGCTGCCGGCACCTATCCCGGCCACGTGCAGCCGATCCATCCCGGCAGCTGCATCGTCGTCGAAGGCGGCGGGGCCGCTCCGGCGTCGCAGGCGTTTAGCGTTCTGGCCTGGGTCTGGCCGTCCGCACCGGGAGCGGGTCCGTACACGCTGGTCGAGTGCCGGCGACCCCGAGCGCGACGCCGGCTGGCGGCTCGCCCTCGACGCGGCCGGCGTGCCGGAGTTCGTCGTCGCTGGCGCCGCGCCCGTGCGGATCGCGCTCGACCGCCTGCTGATCGCGCGACTGGTATCTGGTCGGCGCCTGCTATGACGCAACCTCCGGCGCGATGCGGCTGTTCCGCCTGGTCGCCGCGAAACCGCGGGCGAACCTTTCTGGTCGAGGCAGCCGCGTGCCCGGCGGCGCGACGGCAGCGGCCGGGGCGGCTGACGCTGGCGGCATCCTGGACCGTCGGCGCGGCGGGGCCCGCCCGCTGCTTCAACGGCAAGCTGGCGGCACCGGCCCTGTTCGGCAGGGCGCTCGTGCCGACAGAGGCCCGGGCGTTGGCCGCTGCCGGGGGCGCGGCGGACGGGGCGGACGTGCTCGCCCGCTGGGACCTGTCGCAGGACATCGGCGGGGTGTCGGTCGTCGATGCCGGCCCGCACGGCTGCCACGGCCGCACCCACAACCGACCGACCCGCGGCGTCACCGGGCCACATTGGACAAGCGGATCGCCGGGCTTCGCCGATGCCGCGCGGGAGTATGACGCCATCCACTTCCACGACGATGACGTGGCCGATGCCGGCTGGCGGGAAAGCCTGGCGCTGACCGTGCCGGACGACCTGCCGAGCGGCGTCTATGCCATGCGCCTGCGCTGCGATGGCGGCGAGGACCACCTGCCGTTCGTCGTGCGCCCGGCCGCGGGCAGGCCGACGGCCCGCATCGCGTTCCTGATGCCAACGCTGACCTATCTCGCCTATTCCAACGAATCGCTGGACACCACCGGCAGCCTCGCCATCGCCCCGCTGCAGGACATGGGCCTGCAGCCGGAACGCTATGCCTACATGACGGCCAACGCGCTGAAGAGCACCTATGACAGCCACGGCGACGGCAGCGGCGTCTGCATGGCCAATCTGCGCCGGCCGATCCTCGATTTCCGGCCGAAGGCGCGCACGCGCACCTTCGACGCGCCGCACGGCTTCCCGGCCGACCTCTGCCTGGTCGACTGGCTCGAGGCCAAGGGGTTTTCCTTCGACGTGATCACCGACCACGACCTGCATGCCGACGGTATCGACCTGCTGCGCCCCTATCGCGCGGTGCTGACCGGGGCGCATCCGGAATACTGGACCGGCGCGATGCTGGATTCGCTCGACGGCTATCTGAACGGCGGCGGACGGCTGATGTACCTTGGCGGCAACGGCTTCTACTGGGTGACCGCGGTCGATCCGGACGACCCCGGCCAGGCGGAGATCCGGCGCTTCGCCGGCACGCGCACCTGGCAGGCCGAGCCGGGCGAATTCCAGATCAGTCTGACCGGCGAGATGGGCGGCCTGTGGCGCGACCGCGGGCGTGCGCCGCAGAAGACGGTGGGAGTCGGCTTCTCCGGCCAGGGCTTCGACCGCGGCGTGCCCTATGTGCGCCGGCCCGACAGCCGCGACCCGCGCGCTGCCTTCGTGTTCGAAGGGATCGAAGGCGACGTGTTCGGCGCCGGCCCGTCGCTGGTACTGAACCACGGCGCCGGCGGCTTCGAGGTCGACCGGGCCAACCGGCTTCTCGGCACGCCGGCACACGCCCTGCTGCTGGCCTCGACCCAGCGGCTGAGCGACGCCTATCAGGTCTGCATCGAGGAGCAGCTGGCGTCGCTGCCCGACACCGGCGGCTCGGTCAACGGCTACATCGGCAGCGACATCGTGCTGCTGGGCTATCCCAACGGCGGCGCGGTGTTCAGCGTCGGCTCGATCTCGTGGCTGTACACGCTGTCGGCCAACGGCTATGGCGGCGACACGTCGCGGATCACGGAGAACGTGCTGCGTCGCTTCGCGAGCGACGCCGCCCCGCTGTGACGCCGCCGGCGCCCGGTCAACGGCGCAGATAGGCCATGCCGGCGTCGTAGAAGTCGACCATGAAGCGGCCGTTGTGCAGCGGCGCGAAGGCGGGCTGCTCGCCGGGCCGGATCAGCGCGGGCAGCGGCGCGACCGTGACGTCGAAGTCCGGGTTGACGAAGAACGGCATCGAATGGCGCGAGCGGGCGGAGCGGTTGACCACCCGGTGCGGGGTCGAGACGAACCGCCCGTTGGTCCAGTGCATCATCATGTCGCCGATGTTGATGACATAGGCGCCGCGGATCGGCGGCGCCGCCACCCATTCGCCGGCGCGATGGCCGACCTCCAGGCCGCCGGTTTCGTCCTGCATCAGCAGGGTGAAGGCGCCGGTGTCGCGGTGCTCGCCCGCGCCGATCTCCAGGTCGTCTTCGCTGAGCGAGCGCGGTGGGCGGTAGTGCAGCAGGCTGAGCTGGACCAGCGGTTTGCCATAGAACGGCTCGAAGAAATCCTCGGCCAGGCCGAGCGCCATGGCGAAGGCGTGGCGCAGGTGGCGGGCCAGCGTGAGCTGCGCATCGAAGTAGCGCTGCACCACGGCCTGGAAGCCGGGTAGATGATCGGGCCAGCGGTTCGCCATGTGCAGCGGCTTGCCGGCGCGCACATCGGGATCGTCCGGCGGCAGGTCCAACTGCAGGCGGAACGTCTCGATCGCGCCGCCGACCGCGCCGCCTTCGCCCTCCAGTTTCGATGGCACGTAGCCGCGCCAGTGCTCCAGCGTCGCCGCCGTGCGCATCCGCTCGGCCATCGGCTGGGCGAAGAAGCGCCGGTTCTCGGCGAAGGCGGCATCGATCAGCGCCTGCGGGACGCCGTGGTTGACCAGGTAGAGAAAGCCGACGGTCTCGCACGCCTGGCCGATCGCCGCGGCGACTGCGCGGCGCTCGACCGCGCCGCCGTCGAGAAAGGGGCCGAAGTCGATCAGCGGAATGGTGTCGGGCGCGATCTCGCGCGCCCGGGCATAGGCCGGCGGCATCCTGTCCAGGTTCATTGCGTGGTTCCCCCTTGCTGTGCCGCCTGCCGTCCGATCGCGCCGGCCGCGGCACGCACGGCGGCAAGCTGCATGTCGAAGCTCATGCTCGGCAGGTCGAGCGGTGCGGTCGGTGCGCTGTCGCCGGCATCGCCGCGGCGGCGGATCATCCAGACGATCTGTTCCGGCAGATAGGGCAGGTGCAGGAACCCGCATGGCGCCGCTGCGCCGGCGGCCTCGAGCGCGGCGAGATAGGTGTAGAGCGTCAGGTTACACAGATGGGTGCCGGCGTGATAGGACGCGCGGGCCGGGATACCCTGGGCCATGATCGCCTCGACCACCGCCGCCGCGTCCCAGGTCGCGGCGCGGCCGTCGGGGCCGTCGGCGGCGAAGCGCTCGCCCGATGCCGGGCGTGCCCCCTCGTTGTCGGCCACGCCGAAAGCGGCGGCGTTGATGGCGAACTTCTCGACGCGCACGACATTGGCGCCGAGGGCGAGCCCGAGCGCCATCACATAGGCGGGCCGGTGCCGGGCGACCAGTTCCGGCAGCAGCGTCGGCAGCCGGGCGTAGCTGACCGGCGTCGCGATCGCGACGATGCGATGGCCGGCGACGACCTGGCCGTCGAGATGCGGCAGCACCAGCTGGGCCGGATTGGTCGGCAGGCCGGCGAACGGCTCCGACCCGGTGATCAGGCCGACCGGCTCGCTCATATCGCGGCGCCCGCGGCCGGAGCCGACATCGCCGGCCAGTAGGCGTCGAGGAAGCCGCGCAGTGCGATGTCGAAGCTTTCCGGCTGTTCGATGGGAACCATGTGGCCCGCTCCTCTGACGATGACGCAGTCGGCGTCCGGCAGCCGGTCGGCGATCTCCTCGCCGGCCTCGACCGGCAGGAACACGTCCTGGTCGGCGACGATGACCCGGCAAGGCACCCTGATCCGCGACAGCCGCGGTCGCAGGTCGACACCATAGGCGGCCCGGAACCCGCGGAACAGCGCGGGCTGGTCCATCGCCGCCCGCCAGCCGACGAAGGCGGCGATACGCTCGGGATGGGCGCGCGCCCAGTCCGGGTGCCAGATGGCGAGCGCCTGCTCCTCGGCGAACTTCTGCGCGCCCATCGCCTCGGCGCGTTCGAGCATGGCCTCCGTCGCCGCGCGGTCCGCGTCGGTCGACGCGGCGGCACAACAGGCGAACACCGCCGCGCCGATCCGATCCGGCGCGGCGCTGGCCAGCGCCATCGCGATCATGCCGCCGAGCGAGAAGCCGACCACCGCGGTGCGCCCGATGCGCAGGGCGTCGAGCAGGGCCGCGACGTCCGCCGCATAGCCATGTATGGAGTACGGTGCCGCCGGACTGCCGGTCGCGCCCATGCCGCGGAGGTCGGGCGCGACCACGCGCCAGTCGGCCGCGGCCAATGTCTGCATCTGGTCGAGCCACAGCGTGGAATCCCAGCCCAGGCCGTGGATCAGCAGCACCGTCGGCGCATCCGGATGGCCGGCGAACCGCACCAGCTGGCGCAGCCCGTTCGCCTCGACATAGCGCATGCCGATGCTGTGTTTGCCCATCAAGCCGCCTCCCGGCGCCGGCGATCCCGCATCTGCAGCGGCCGGAGCAACAGCCGTGCCATGGCGTGCCTGGTGCTGCACCGCCGCTTTGCTGCCGCTGCAATGCGCAGCCGCTGCCGCAGTGCACAATCGGCGGGCAGTCGTGCCGCCTGCGCGCGGCATTCATGGGCATGCGGGGGGCGTTGCGCGGCGTGGCATAGGCCTTGCTGCTGTCGTCGGACCGCAAAAGGGGAGGTCCGACCATGACCACGATCCGCGCCGGCGTTGCCGCGCCCGCCATCCTGACCAGCCGCCGCCGCCTGCTCAGCGCTTCGGCGGCGCTGTCTGGCGTTTTCCTGGCGCCGGCCGCGCTGACCGGCGGCATGCGCCGCGCGATGGCTGCCGATTCCGTCGTCCATCAGCTCGGCTGGATCAAGTCGATCCAGTTCGGCGGGCATTTCGCCGCCATCGAGCAGGGCTATTTCGCCGAGGAAGGCATCGAGGCGACGTTCGAAGCCGGCGGCCCGGGTACCGACACCACCGCCGCGGTCGCCACCGGCCAGGCGATGACGTCCGACAGCGACGTCGACGGCGTGATCCGGTCGCGCATCAACGACATCCCGGTGAAGGCCTTCGCCGCCATCATGCAGAAGGCTCCGGGTGCGATCATGAGCCTGGCCGAGAACCCGATCGCATCGCTGGCCGATTTTCCGGGCAAGACCATCGCCATGCCGAACGGCACGCGCCCGCAGGTCGACGCGCTGCTGCTGGCCGCGGGCATCGATCCGGCGACGGTGAACTACGTCCCGGTCGGTACCGACCCCGGCATCCTCGCCGCCGGCCAGGTCGACGGCTACTACGGCTGGGCGACCAACCAGGGCGTGATGTTGAAGACCCGGGGCATCGACATCCACATCGCCTACATGAACGACCTCGGCGTGCCGGGCTATGCCGGCGTGCTGTTCGCCACCGACGAGACGCTGGACACGCAGAGCGAGCTTCTGGTCCGATGGCTGCGGGCCGAGATCAAGGGTTGGCAATGGCATCTGGACCACCCGGAGGAGATGGCCGTGCTGATGGTCGAGAAATACGGCCAGCGCGGTCTGGACCTGGAGGCGCAGACCGCGGAAAGCCTGCTGATGGCCGACTTCGTGCCGGTCGGCGACGCAGCCGAGCACGGGCTGCTGTGGGTCGACCCGGGCGTTTTCGCCAAGGGCATGGAGTTCTCGGTTGCCGCCGGCGAGATGGAGGCGGGCGCGGTCAAGGTCGAGGAAGTGGTGACCCAGGCGCTGATCGCCGAGGCGCACGCCGCGCTGTGACCCGCCGCGAACGGGCCGCCGGACCAGGGGGGAGCGATGGCTGACGTCCAGCAGGTCGCCACGGTCCATGCCGGCCACCTTCTCGCCCGGCCGGGCGAGGCGGCGGCCGGCGGTCCGTGCCGCATCGACATCGTCGACGGGCGGATCGCCGCCGTCGCTGCGGCGGCGCCATCGTCGCTGCCGTCGGGCGCCGGCCGGCTGGCCGCGCTTCCGGCGCCGACCGACGCACACGACCACGGCCGCGGCATGCGCTGCCTGGCGTTCGGCGCGAAGGACGACGCGCTGGAGGTCTGGCTCAACGCGCTCGGCCGCGAGCCGCGCGTCGATCCCTATCTTCGCGCCATCGTCGCCTTCGGGCGGATGGCCGAGGGCGGGGTCTGCGCGGCCAATCACTGTCACAACACCCAGGATCCGGAAGGGCTGGTGCGCGAGGCAGAGGCGGTGTCGCGCGCCGCGCGCGACGTCGGCGTGCGCGTTGCTTTCGCCTCGCCGATCTCCGACCGCAACAGCGTGGTCTACGGCGATCCGGCGCCGCTGTTCGCCAAGCTGCCGGCGGCCGAGCGTGCGGTGATGGAGAAGCGGGCGAGCCGCTGGCAGCCGATCGAGGACCAGCTTGCGGCGGTCGACGCGATCGCAGCGTTCGAGCATCCGCTGTTCCGGGTGCAATATTGCCCGATCGGCCCGCAGTGGGTCAGCGACGCGACCCTGGAGAAGATCGCCGACGCCTCGGCGCGCACCGGGCGCCGGGTGCACATGCACCTGTTCGAGACGCGGCACCAGCGCGAATGGGCCGACGCCAACTACCCGGGCGGCCTGATCCGGCGGCTCGACGCGATCGGGCTGTTGTCGCCGCGGCTGACGGTGGCCCACGGCGTCTGGCTCGACGAGGCGGAATGCGCCCTGCTGGCCGAGCGCGGCGTGACCGTCTCGGTCAACACCTCGTCGAACCTCAGGCTGCGCTCGGGTCCGGCGCCGGTGGCGCGGTTCCTCAACGCCGGCCTGCCGTTCGGGATCGGGCTGGACGGCATGGCGTTCGACGACGACGAGGACATGCTGCGCGAGATCCGGCTGGTCTGGCAGCACCATCGCGGACTCGGCGTCGACGACCGGCTTTCGCCGGCGCGGCTGTTCCGGGCGGCCTGCGTGGACGGGCGGCGCACCGTGGTGGACGACGGCGGCGGCGCGCTGGAGCCGGGCGCGGCGGCCGACATGATGCTGCTGGACCTGGACGCGATGGGCGACGACCTGCTGCCGGACGCCGCCGCGCCGCTCGACCTGCTGCTGACCCGGATGACCAAGCGCCATCTCGACAAGCTGGTCGTCGCCGGCCGGCTGGTGGTGGACGGCGGGCGCTGCGTCAGCGTCGACCTGCCGGCGCTGATTGCCGCGCTGACCGAGCAGGCTCGCGCCGCCTGGGCCGCCACACCCGATGCCGAGGCGATGCGGCGGATCGAGGCGGCGGTGGCCGACTACTATCGCTGCGGCTGCCATCGCGAGCCGTTCCCGGCCGGGACCTGAGCGGTGTCGACCATCGTCCTGCGCGCGGTGACGAAGCGGTTCAGGATCGACCGCCGCGAGATGACGGCGCTGTCCGCGGTTTCGCTGACGCTGGAGGAGGGCGGCTTCACGGCGTTGATCGGCCCGTCCGGCTGCGGCAAGTCGACCATGCTGCGGCTGATCGCCGACGTGTTGCAGCCGGACGATGGCGCCATCACCATCGGCGGCCGGCCGCCGGTCGAGGCGCGTCGGCGCCACGAGATCGGCTTCGTGTTCCAGGATGCCACCCTGCTGCCCTGGCGCAGTGTGCTGGAGAATGTGCGGCTGCCGCAGGAGATCGTCGGCGGCCGCAGCCCCGGCATGCCGGAGCCGGAGGCGCTGATCGAGCTGGTCGGCCTGGCCGGCTTCGAGCGGGCGCGGCCGGCGCAGCTCTCCGGCGGCATGCAGCAGCGGGTCTCGATCGCGCGTGCGCTGGCGCTCAACCCCAAGGTGCTGCTGCTCGACGAGCCGTTCGGTGCGCTGGACGAGATCACCCGCCAGCGCATGAACCTGGAGCTGCTGCGCATCTGGCAGCAGACCGGCACCACCGCGGTGCTGGTCACCCACACCATCGCCGAGGCGGTGTTCATGGCCGACCGCGTGCACGTGCTGGCGGCCGACCCGGGCCGGCTTGCCGGCAGCGTCGCCATCGACCTGCCGCGGCCGCGGCGGCTGTCGCTGATGCGCGAACCGGCCTTCGACGCGCTGCAGAACCGCGTGCGCGAGGCGCTGTTCGGCGACGAGTTCGCGCGTGAGCAGCCGTCGCCGGCGGTGGCCGAGGGCGTGCGCCGTGCCGGCTGACGCCGCGGTCGCCCGGCCGCGGGTCGGCTTCGTAGCGCGCAACGGACGCAGCCTCGCCATCGGCGTGGGCCTGCCCCTTGCGATCCTGGCGCTGGTCGCCGGTGCGATGGAGGCGGCGAAGCGGCTGGACTGGCTGCCGGTGACCGTGCCGTCGCCGAGCGAGATCGCCGGCGCGTTCGACGCCAGCGCCGACGACCTGTTCTTCCACATGACGCCGACCGTGCTGTCGGCGCTCGCCGGCTATGGCATCGCGCTGGCGCTGGCGCTGCTGCTGGCCGGGCTGGCGACGAGCTGGCGCCGGGCGCGCAAGCCGGTGCTGACCTTCGGCGTGGTGGTGGATTCGATCCCGCTGATCGCGTTGACGCCGATCCTGATGGTCTGGCTCGGCAACGGTGTCGGCTCGCGCATCGTCATCGCCGCGATCGCCTCGCTGTTTCCGCTGTTGGTCGGCGCAGTGCAGGGCCTTTCCGCCGTCGACCGGAATCGCAGCGAGCTGTTCCACGTGCTGTCGGCCAGCCGCTGGCAGCGGCTGCGCATGCTGGCGCTGCCGTCGGCGCTGCCCTACCTGTTCGCCGCGATGAAGATCGCGGCGCCGCTGGCGGTGCTCGGCGCGCTGATCGCCGAATGGGTCAATGCCGAGCAGGGGCTCGGCATCATGATGGTCTATGCGCTGTTCTCGTTCGACGTACCCCTGGTCTGGCTGACCATCGTCGCGGTCTGTGCGCTGGCGATGATCGGCTACGGCCTGGTCGCGTTGGTCGAGCGGCTGGTGGTGACATGGGACACCGGCGGGCGCATCGGCGCCGCGGGGCCGGCGTGAGCGCGGTGCCGGCCGACCCGTCCGCGGCGCTGCCCTCGCCGGCGGCCGAGGGGCAGGCGCGGCTGTTCGGCTGGGCACGGGCCCTGGGTTTTGCGGCACTGACGGTCGCCGCGATCGGGGCGGTGTGGCACCTGGTCGTGGTCGGCTTCGAGATTCCCCACTTCATCATGCCGACGCCGGCGGCGGCCTGGGCGGCCTTCAAGGAGAACCAGGCCGCGATCGGCGACGCGCTGGCCTATACGCTGCGCAGCGCTGCGATCGGCCTGGCGGTCGCCACCGCCGTCGCGCTGGCGCTGGCGGCGCTGTTCGTCGCCTCCGACACCGCGACACGCGCGGTGCTGCCGCTGGTGATCGGCCTGCGGACGGCGCCTGTACTCGCCATCGCGCCGATCCTGATCCTGGTTTTCGGCCGCGGGCTCGGTACCGCGATCGTCGTCGTGGTGATCGTCGCTTTCTTCCCGATCATGGTGAATGCGATGAAGGGCTTCCGCGCCGCGCGCCGCAACGCGTTGGAGCTGATGCACGTCTGCGGCGCCAGCCCGCTGCAGACCTTCGTCAAGGTGCGCTTTCCCTATGCGCTGCCGTTCATCTTCACCGGGTTGCGTGCCGCCTCGGCCAGCGGGATCCTGTCGGCCATGCTGGCCGAGTGGCTGAGCGGCGCACCGGGGCTGGGCACCATGATCCTGGAGGCGGCGTCCTATCGCGACCTCGCCCTGCTGTGGGCCGCCGTGGTGGTCAGCATGGTCATGGCCTTCGCCATCTTCATGCTGACCGCGGGCGCCGAGCGGCGGGTGCTGTCGTGGACCCGCTGAGTCTCGCCGGCCGCGCGGTGGCGGTGACCGGCCCGGCCAAGGGCATGGGCCGTGCGATAACCCTGGCCATCGCCCGGGCCGGCGGCGACCTGGCTCTGCTCGGCCGCGACATCGCGCCGATCGAGGCGGTGGCGGAGGAGGCACGTGCGCTGGGCCGGCAGGCCGTCTTCGCCGCGACCGACATCACCGACGAGCGGGCCGTGGCGGCCGCGATGGCTGCGGCGGAGGCCGCCTATGGCGCGCGGCTGTGGGGCCTGGTCAACGTGGCCGGCACCACCGGTCCGTCGGGCGCGATGCTGTGGGAGCACACCGTCGCCGACTACCGCGACGTCTTCGACGTCAACGTGCTCGGCAGCGTGCTGACGATGAAGCACATCCTGCCGCGGCTGATCGCACGCGGCGGCGGCAGCGTCGTCAACATCGGCGGCACCTTCGGCTTCAAGGGGGCCCGCGCGTCCTCGCTGTACGGCGCCACCAAATGGGCGCTGCGCGGCATCACCAGGTCGGCGGCGCTGGAGGCCGGCGGGGCCGGCGTGCGGGTCAACATGGTCTCGCCCGGCGGGGTCGACGGGCCGCGGCTGACCCGCCAGCTCGGCGAGCAGGCCGCGCGGGAGGGGCTGACCTACGACCAGATCCATGCCCGCTTCAGCGCGACCTGCGCGCTCGGCCGGATGAGCACCGACGACGACGTCGCCAACGCCGTGCTGTTCCTGCTCTGCGACGCCGCGCGCAACATCACCGGCCAGGATCTGCTGGTCGACGGCGGCACGATCGTGTAGCGGGGACGGATGACCGACACGCCACCTCCCGCCTTCAAGTCCAGCGACGACCTTGCCGGCCGGATCGCGCTGGTCACCGGCCCGGCCAAGGGCATGGGCGCCGCCATCACCCTGGCGCTGGCCCACGCTGGCGCCGACCTCGCCTTGGCCGGTCGCGACGTCGGCGCCATCGAACCGGTGGCCGGACAGGTGCGAGCGCTCGGCTGCCGCGCCTCGGTCCACCGCTGCGATGTCACCGATCCCGTCCAGGTCGACGCCGCCGTTGCGGCCGCCGAGGCCGCGCTGGGCCCGATCGACATCCTGGTCAACGTCGCCGGCGGCACCGGCCCGATCGGCAAGTCAGGCGTCGAGACCACGCCGGAGGAGTGGGACCGGATCATCGACCTCAACATGAAGGGCTGCTTCCTGACCATGCGTGCGGTGCTGCCGGGCATGATGGCCCGGCGCTACGGCAAGATCGTCAACATCGGCGGCACCTTCGGGCTGCGCGGCCGGGCGGGTCGGCTGTCCTACAGCGCCTCGAAATGGGGCCTGCGCGGCCTGACCAAGAGCTTCGCGCTGGAGGCAGGGCCCTGCAACGTCAACGTCAACAGCGTCTGCCCCGGCATGGTGGAGGGCCCGCGGTTCGAGAAGGTCTGCGCCGACATGGCGGCAAGGCTCGGCATCGGCGTCGACGCGGCCAGGGCACGGCATGCCGAGGACTACGCCCTGCGCCGCGTCTCCGCGGCCGCGGACGTCGCGCACGCCGTGGTGTTTCTCGCCTCCGACAAGGCCCGCCAGATCACCGGCCAGGACCTGGCGGTCGACGGCGGCTGGGTGATCTGATGCCGCGCTTCTCGCTGCCCCTTCTTTGCTCCTCCGTATCCCTCTCCACGTCATGGTCGGGCTTGTCCCGACCATCCACGCCTTCAGGGCACGGACGGCGCAGAGGCGTGGCTGGTCGGGAAAAGCCCGACCACGACGACGTGGGGACTGCAGTCGGCGCAAACGCAGGGAGCACCCGCTCATGACCGCCAGCGTCGATACCCTGGTGGCCGGCGGCATGGTCGTGAACGAGACCGGCACCGTCGCCGCGGACATCGCCATCGAGGATGGCCGCGTCGTCGCCATCGGCGAGCCCGGCACGCTGCCGGCAGCGCTCGAGACCGTGGATGCGGGCGGCCGCTACGTGCTGCCCGGCGCGATCGACGTCCATGTCCATTTCCGCGAGCCTGGCATGGAGGAGAAGGAGACCTGGGAGTCCGGCAGCCGCGCGGCCGCGGTCGGCGGCGTCACCACCGTGTTCGAGATGCCGAACACGATCCCGCCGACCGACAGCCCGGAGAGCCTGGCGCACAAGCGCAGCCTGGCGGAAGCGAAGTCCATCGTCGACTTCGGCCTCTACGGCCTGCTCGGCGAGCACAACCTCGACCGGCTGGAGGCGATGGCGGCGGCCGGGGCGATCGGCTTCAAGCTGTTCCTGGGCAACACCACCGGCGACCTGCCGTGCCCCAGCGACGGCGCGGTGCTGGAGGGCCTGGAGATCCTGGCGGCGCTGGGCAAGCGCACCACCATCCATGCCGAGAACTCGCCGATCCTGTTCTGGCGCCAGCAGAAGATGCAGCGGGCCGGCCGCATCGACCCGCTGGCGCATCTGTCGGCGCGCGCCGACGTGGTGGCGCTGGAGGCGCTGAACCGGGCCTGCGTGCTGGCCGACTGGACCGGTGCGCGCATCCACATCGCGCACGAGAGCTGCGCCAACAGCCTGCCCTATATCCGTTTCCACAAGAGCCGCGGCGTCGACGTGACGGTGGAGACGCTGCCGCAGTATCTCTATCTCGACGCCGAGATGATGCTGCGTCCCGGCGGCGAGGTGCTGCGGATGAACCCGCCGATCCGCCAGAAGGCGAACCAGGAGCCGCTGTGGCAGGCGCTGCTGGACGGCACCGTCGACATGATCGCCACCGACCATGCGCCGCACCTGCCGGTCGAAAAGTACGGCAACCGGATCTGGGACGTCGCCTGCGGCTTCCCCGGCGTGGAATCGCAGATGCCGCTGATGCTGACCGCGGTCAACGCCGGCCGGCTGTCGCTGGAGCACTATGTCCGCCTGTCCAGCGCCAACCCGGCGCGGGCGTTCGGGCTGTACGGCCGCAAGGGCGTGCTGCGTCCCGGCGCCGACGCCGACCTGGTCGTGGTCGACGTCGGCCGGCGCGACCGGCTGGGCGCCGACCGGCTGCATTCGCGCGGCAAGACCAGCCCCTATGAGGGCATGGAGGTGGTCGGCCTGCCGGTGCTGACCATGGTGCGCGGCAAGGTGGTCGCCCGCGACGGCCGGCCGGTGGCCGAGCCCGGCTGGGGCCGGCAGGTGGTGCAGCGGATGCCGCCGCCGGCGCCGCGCAATGTCGAGACGACGACGCGGGCGATCCTGCAGCCCGACCACAAGCCCTGGCGCTGACCGATGCGGGTGGCGGTCATCGGTTGCGGCGCGATCGGCACCTGGCACGCCCGGATCGTGGCGGAGCACGCGGCCGGCACGCTGGCCGCGGTGTGCGACACCGACGGCGACAAGGCGCGGTCGCTCGCCGAATCCCTGGGCACGCGCGCCTTCGTCGATGCCGGTCACATGCTGGCAGAGACGCCGCTCGACGCCCTGATCGTGGCGACGACCGAGGACAGCCACGTCGCTCTGGCCGCGCTGGCGGCGCAGCATGGCTGCGGGGTGCTGATCGAGAAGCCGGTCGCCGCCGACCTCGACGGGATCGCCGCGATCGAGCGGGCCGCCGCCGCGCACGGCATCACGGTGATGGCCGCCCATGTCGAGCGGTTCGAGACCGGCTATGCCCATCTGCGCGACGCGGTGGCGCAGGGCGTGTGCGGCCGGGTGGTCTCGGTCGCGGCGCGGCGGCGGTTCGGGCCGGCGCAGGCGCCGCGCTTCGCCGGGCGCTCGACGACCCTGCGCCTGCTCGCCGTGCACGACTTCGACCTGATCGCCTGGGTCCATCCGGCGACGCCGACCGAGGTCTATGCGGTCGCCGGCCGCGGCGCGATCCACGCCGCCTGCGGCATGGACGACTGCGTCAGCGTGACTGTCCGCTTCGCAGATGGCGCGGTCGGGCGGGTCGACAGCGCCTGGACGCTGCCGCCGGCCTACGAGCGGTTCGCCGCGCCGCAGGGCTGGGCGCCGTCGGGCGACAACCTGCTGGAAGTGGTCGGCGACCGCGGCGTCATCGCCAACGACGTCAGCCTGCGCAACCAGCAACTGACCCTGTACGACACCGGCCACGGCTTTCGCGCCGACGACACCCGGCACCAGCCGGTGCTGCACGGCCGGGTCGTCGGCGCGCTGCGCGACGAGGTCGACCATTTCCTGGCCTGCGTGCGCGACGGCAGCCGGCCGCTGGTCGGGCTGGCCGATGCGCGGCGCTCGATCGCGCTGGTGCAGGCGGCGGAGCGGTCGCTGGCCGAGGCGCGGCCGGTGCCGGTCGACGGCTGGGCCTGAGCCGATGGCGGGAGTCTACGACGGGCCGTTCGTCGATGCGCACCACCACCTGTGGCGCTACGCGCCGCATGACTATCCCTGGCTGGCGGCGCCGGCGCTAGCGGCGATCGCACGCGACGTGCTGCCGGCCGACCACAAGGCCGAGTTGGCGCGGCATCGCGTGGCCGGATCGGTCTGGATCGAGGCGGTTGCGCGCGACCCGGTGGCCGAGGCGCGCCAGGCCCAGGCCTGGGCCGACGCCGACCCGGCGTGCTGCAACGCCATCGTCGCCCATTGCCCGCTCGATGCGCCCGATGCGGCCGACGGCCTCGATACGCTGATCGCGGCGGTGCCGAACCTGCGCGGCGTGCGCGACATCGTCGCGCCGCCGCATGCCCGCCGGGCCGACCTGCTGCAGGACCCCGGCTTCGCGCGCGGCCTGGCGGCGCTGGCCGCGCGCGGGCTGTCGTTCGACCTGCTGCTGCAGCCGCGCCAGCTGGCCGCCGCCGCGGCGATGGCGGCGCGGCTGCCCGATCTCCGGGTGATCGTCGAGCACGCGGCGAGCCCGGCGGATCGCCGCGCCGAGGGCATGGCGCTGTGGCGCGACGGCCTGGCGCGGATGGCCGCCCTGCCCAATGTCGTGATCAAGATCTCGGCGCTGCACTGTTTCGATCCGGCCTGGAGCCGGGCGTCGGTGGCGGCGGACGTGGCGACGGTGATCGCGGCGTTCGGCGTGTCGCGCTGCTGCTTCGCCACCGACTATCCGGCGCACGACGTCACCATCGGCTCGGCGCAGGCGCTGGACGATCTGAAGGCCGCGGTTTCCGGCTGCAGCGCCGACGAGCAACGTGCGCTGTTCTGCGACAATGCCTGCCGCTTCTACCGTTTCGACCTGCCGGCGCCAGCCGCCTGAACCGCGAGGCCTCTGCCATGGACCTGATCGAGATCACCGCCGGACCGTTCCGCTTCGTCGCGCGGATGGAGCAGAAGGATGCGCCGCAGACCTGCGAGCGGTTCCGCGCGCTGATGCCGTTCGCCAACAAGCTGATCCACGTGCGCTGGAGCGGCGAGGCGGTGTGGGTGCCGCTGGGCGACTTCGACACCGGGCTGGCTTTCGAGAACCACACCAGCCACCCGTCGCGCGGCGACATCCTGCTCTATCCCGGCGGGTTCAGCGAGACGGAGATCATCTGGGCCTATGGCGCCTGCAGCTTCGCCAGCAAGATGGGCCAGCTGGCCGGCAACCACTTCCTCACCGTGGTCGAGGGGCGCGAGCAGATGGCGGAACTGGGCCGTATCGTACTGTGGCAGGGCGCCCAGGACGTGCTGTTCAAGCCGCTGCCGGCCTGAGCCGGCCGCTCAGCGCCACTGCTTCTCCTCCAGCGTCCACATGCCGCCGGGCAGGCTGCCCGGCTTGAGGAAGGCGTCGACCACGTTCTTCAGCAGCCGCGACGCGGTGTTGTCGAAGTTGCCGGCGGGCAGGGCCTGGCCGAAGGCGATCGAGCCGGTGCAGAACACGGCGCCGTCGTTGGGCGCGGTGAAATAGGTGATGTCGCCGCGGATGCGGTAGTCCATCGAGCCGACCAGGCCGGCATAGGCATAGAGCAGTTCCTCGGTGACCAGCACGTAGTTGTCGCTGTGGCCGCCGGAGCTGGCGATGATCTTGGTGTGCGGCGGCGTGCCGAGCGACAGGTCGTAGCGGTCGAGCTCGACCCCGGCGGCGCCGCCATAGGCCAGGCCCTCGTTGCCGATGATCTCGCCCTCGATGCCGGCGGTGATCCACGACACTGTGCGGTGAAAGCTGTCGGGCATCCGCCGGTAGGGCGCCGATGTCTCGAAGCCCTCGCCGATGAAGCCGACACCGGTCAGCTTCTGCGGGGCGCGGCCGCGGTTGCGCCACAGACCGCTCTTCTCGCCGGTGGTCTGCAGATAGTGCTCGCCGGCCTTGGCCGCCCAGGCGCGCATGCCGGAATCGAGCTTGCGCACCTCCATGCACGCCGGTTCCTCGGGGTCGAAGCCGACGCACCAGTAGTAGCCGTTGCCGCCCATGTAGATCAGGCGACCGCCGCCGGCGACATAGTCCTCCTGCGCGTCCAGCATCCGCTCGGAGACATATTCCGGATGGGTGCCGGTCATCACGCAGGCATAGGGCCGGATCGCGTCGAGCCCCTCGCGGTGCAGGTCCTCGTCGGTAACGATGTCGACCTCGTAACCCTGGTTGTCCAGCCAGGCGATGATCGACAGGTCGGCCGGGAACTGCCAGGTGATGTTCATGCTGGAGATGCGGTATTTCGGCCGCATGTTGATCACCGGCCGCTTGTAGGAGGTGAAGCAGACACCGGCGCCGTCCTCGAAGCTGTCGTAGGTGGACAGCCCGAACTCGCGGTGCTCGTAGGTCTCGATGTCGATGTCGGTGATCACCGGCGGCTGGCCGGTCATCGGCTGGATGATCTGCGCATCGAAGCTGAGCCGCTCGTTGGCGTAGGCGAGGTAGCTCGCGGTCGGCGCCAGGAAGCACAGCTTGGCCGTCGGCCGGGTCGGGCGGACGAAAAAGACGATGTACTCCTCGCTCAGCCCGCGGCCCGGGCCGATGCGCAGCCGCATGGCATAGACGCCGCTTTTCAGGTCGCGCGGCACCTCCATCGTCCGGGTGACGTCCCAGTTGCAGTCGGTGACCGATTCCGGGTGGAACTCGATGCCGCCATACTGGTCGGGCGCCAGCCGGAAGCAGTCGTCCTTGCCGTTCCAGTTCCAGCCGGTCATGCCCCTGACCGGGTGGTTGAAGCCCTGGGCGTGCAGCCCGTGCGGCCCGACGTCCTGCACCCGGTGGCCGATGCCGTTGTCGGAATAGCCGGCGGCGGTGTCCCAATAGGCGGCGACGGCATCGGCCGGCGGCGTGCCGCCGCCGCAAATCGCGTCCAGCTCGGCCCGGGTCAGCACGCGGTTGCACAGGCCGGGCCGGTCGACCTTGCCGTAGTAGAGGTCGCTGACGAAGGCGCCGCGCAGTTCGTGGTGATCGCGGCCGCCGGAGACCATGAAGTCGAGGTCCGGCGGGTTCCTGTGGCGGAACCGGAACGCGGTCTGCACGTGCGAGCGGTAGTCGTAGGGCACCACCTTGCCGAGCAGCGAGTTGTAGCGGTTCGGCACGCCCTCCTGGTACAGCGTCGCGGTGCCGGAGCGCGGGTCGAAGCTGGCGGCGACGAAGTACCAGACCTTCTTCACCAGCGGCAGCTCGGCGGTGACGTAGTCGATCTCCTTGCCGTCGCCGACCCAGAATTCCAGATGGCCGCGGCCGTCGATGCCGATGCAGTAGCCTTCGTTGGCACGGGTGTCCCAGCGGCCGGCGATGCACTGGCGCTGGCCCTTCTTCGGCATGGTCGGCTGGATGAAGGCGAACACGGTCAGTGCGCCGTCGATGGCGAGCCGGCCCGCCGGATCGGCCACCCGCAGGTACGAGCCCATCTGGGTGAACTGCTTGGCGACCGCCCAGGTGCCGTTGGCCGGGCTGTCGACCTCGCGCTCGACGAAGCCCGGCCCGTCCGGATGCTCGTCGCCGTGGATCAGCCGCACCAGCTGGGCCTGGGCGCTGTCGGCGCCGTCGGCATTGACATGGAAGGCGATCGTCTCGCCCGGCCTGACCGAGATCTTGTCGGCGTAGCCGAATATCTTCTGTTCAGCCAACTCTAGCGTCCCATCAGCTCGTCGATGCGCCGCAGGAAGATGCCGTGATAGGCCTCCTCGACGGAGCGGTAGCGGGTGTCGCCGACCGGCGTTGGCGCGACGCCGCGCGTGCCGGAGAGGGCGACGATCGAATAGGTGCCGGCGTCCCGGTCGTGCCGGACCGCGTATTTGCCGGCCATCGGCATGCAGCGGAAATGGTTGAGCAGGCGCTCCAGCGGCTCGCTGTGCTGGCCCAGCGGCGCGCGCCGGTGCTCCTCGATCACCGCGTCGCAGACCAGCGTGCGCAGGAACCGGCGCTGCATCGAATCGTGGAAGGCGCGATAGACGAGGTCCCTGTCCTCGGCCGGTTCGGCGTTGTCTTCCGGTTCAGCCATCGGTCCGTCGGTCCCGCCCGTCATGCGCCCGCTCAGCTTTCCAGCAGGTCGTGGACGCGGCGCATGAACACCGCGTGATAGGCCTCGTCCACCGTCGCGTATTCCTTGTCCTCGACCACGCGCGGCGAGGTGCCGCGCACGCCGGAGAAGGCGACGATCTTGTAGGGCCCGTGCGGGCCGGCGCGGTGCAGGGCGTACTTGTCCTCCTGCGGCGCGCGGCGGAAATACAGCAACAGGCGCTCCAGCGCCTCGCTGTGCTGGCCCAGCGGCTTGGCCTTGTGCTCGGCGATCACCGCGTCGCAGACGAGGCGCTTCAGATAGTCGCGCTGCATCTTGTCGAAGCGGCGGTGATAGAGCGCGTCCTTGTCGTCGATCTCGGTGGCTTCCTCGGGCAGCGCCTCGCCGCCCTTTTCGGTGCGGGTCGAGCGCCATTCGCCCTTCTTCTTGTCGCGCCAGGCATAGAACTGACGCTTCATGCCGTAGAGGCCGTTGTTGAGGAACAGCACCACCCCCAGCATCATCAGCCCGATCAGGATGTGCCGGATGGGACCCCAGTCGATCAGCACCTTGTCCAGGATGACGACGATCAGCGTGCCGGCGACCGCGCCCTCGGCCTTGCCGATGCCGCCGATGGTCAGCATGGCCAGCCCCAGCAGAACGGTGTCGAAGCCGAAGATGGAGAAGGCGACGCCGCGATAGTGGGCGGTATAGACGCCGCCGATGAAGCCGAGCGCGACCGAGGTGATCAGGAAGATGGTGATGCGCGCGCGCTTGTAGTCGACACCGGTCGCAGCGGCGAAGGCCTCGCGCTTCTCCGGCGCCATTTTCAGGATGCGGCCCAGCCGCTTGCCGTTGATGAAGCGGAACAGGAACAGCGACGCGATCATCAGCGCGAACGCCGCGTAGTAGGAGGCCAGCGACTGCGCCTCCGGCGGCCAGTCGGGGTCGATATAGGTGTCGGCGCCGTAGAGCCCGCCGGAGGCGGAGCCGAACTCCGGCGATGTGGTGAAATACACCCGGCACAGCTCGTTCAGGCCCAGCGTGAGCAGGGCATAGTAGAATCCGTCCAGCCGCATCGCCGGCAGCGCGATCAGCGCGCCGAACACCAGCCCGACCGCCATGCCGATGGCGGGCAGGTAGAACCAGGGCAGGCCATAGCTTATCGACAGCCACGACGTGATGAAGGCGGCGACGCCGACCACCGCATAGGAGGCCAGCGAGAAGATGCTGGCGGTGCCCAGGATCAGGGTCCAGCACACGTTGATCGCGGCGAAGATGCCGAAGATGGCACCCGCGGTCAGCAGCGTGTTTTCCATGCCCTCGGGAAAGAAGAACGGCGCGACCGCCAGCAGGGCGAGGCAGATCACCCAGTAGATCGGCCGGCGGTCGAGGATCTTCTTCTCGGCCTTCAGCGTCTTGCGGTTGTAGAGGCCGCGGATGTGCAGCAGCGTGCGCCGGGTCGGCCACCAGCGCAGCCGCTTCCAGGTGTGGGCGCCGTGGTTCGGCCAGATGATGTAGTGCTTCAGCCGGCCGACCTTGTGCAGCCGCACCTTGTAGGCGGTGTTCTCGTCCCACACCGTGCGCGGGTCGGGGGCGTGGATCGACGCCACCTCGTGGTTGCCGCCCTTGGCCCCCCACACCGCAAGCGGGTTGCGCCACAGATAGGGCTCGTGTTGCGGGGCCTCTGGCGTGTCCGGGTTCATTGTTCGCGCGCCTTGTCGAGCAGCCCGGCGATGCCCCGGGGCCGGATGATCAGGATCAGGATGATGGTCAGGAACTGGGTGATCAGCACGTACTGGCCGCCCAGGAAGCGCGAGGTGATCGCCTCGACGAAACCCAGGATGACGGCGGCGATCACCGCGCCCTGCACGCTGCCCAGGCCGCCGCACAGCGCGATGCTGACGCCCTTGATCAGCGGCGTCAGCCCGCTGAACGGCGCGATGTAGTAGGTCTGCGACAGCAGCACCGAGGCCAGCCCGGCCATCGCCCCGGTCAGCGCCATCACATAGAAGCCGGTGCTGCGGATGCCGATGCCGACGATCGAGGCGGCGTGCGGGTTCATCATCATCGCGCGGATCTCGAGCCCGCGCCGGCTGGTGCGCATCCACACCGTGGTGATCGTCAGCATCAGCACCGAGCAGACGACGATGCCGATCTTGTCCGAGGTCAGCACGATGCCGCCGAGGTCGAGGCTCCAGTAGCCGAAGATCTCCGGCAGCGATTTCGATCGCGGGCCGAAGTACCACAACAGGCCTTGCGAGCCGATCAGGCTGATCGCCAGCGTCGCGGTCATGCCGCGTATGGTGAAGTTCGGCTTGTCGTGCAGCGGGATGAACACCAGCAGGCAGATGATGATGCCGCCCAGCGCGCCGACCGCCAGGCCGGCCACCGCCACCAGCGCCGGCGGTGCCCAGCTCAGCTGCGAGACCATCCAGGCGCCGTAGCCGGCGAACGAGAACACGAAGCCGTAGCCCAGGTTGATCAGCCCCAGGCTGGACCAGGTGATCGACACCGCGATGGCGATCAGGCCGTAGATGCAGGCGACGATGATCGCGTTGCTGATGACGAATTCCAGGTCCATCGCGCCCGCCGGGTCCCTTGTCAGTGCCTGCGCATCGACAGGGCGGCCGAGGCCTCGCCCTTCAGCTTGCCGGCATGCATGCCGATGATGCGGTCGACCTTGCCCTCCAGCAGCGCCACGTTCTGTTCGGCGATCAGCATCGCCGACTGGCTGAGGTCGATCTTGAGCAGCGCGTTCATCACCCCGATCCCGATCTTCGGCGCCAGGCCCAGCGAGGGCTCGTCGGCGAGGTAGAGCCTGGCGTCGGTCATCAGGCCGCGGCCGATCGAGACCATGCGCCGCTCGCCGCCGGACAGGCGCCCGACCGGCGTCTTCATCAGCTTGCGCAGCGGCTCGAACAGCTCCAGCACCTGCTCCTTGCGCCGGGCCCGCTGGCGCCATGCCTCGCGGGTGAAGGCGCCGCTGTCCAGATGCTCCTCGACCGTCAGGCCGTTGAAGATCTCGTCGCCCTGCGGGATCAGGGCGAGGCCGAGGCGGACGATGTGATGGGTGTAGCGGCCGGGACCCTGGCTGCGGATGCGGCCGATCTGCTTGCCGTTGAACAGGATCGAGCCGCGCTGCCAGCCGGTCAGCCCGGCGATGGCGTAGAACAGCGTGGTCTTGCCGTGGCCGTTGAGGCCGACTAGGCCGACGCGCTCGCCGGTGTTGATGACCAGGTCGAGGTCGTGGATCACCCGCAGCGGGCCGTAGCCGGCGGACAGGCCGTTGATGTTGAGGATCTCGCTCATGCCGCGCGCGCGGCTCCGCCGGTCACGCGACGGCCTCGAAATAGGCGGCGCGCACCGCCGGGCTGTCGATGATGTCGGCCATCAGGCCGGCGGCGATCACCTCGCCGGCATCCATCACCATCACCCGGTCGGCGATGGTCTCGAGCAGTTCCATGCGGTGCTCGACGATGATCACCGCGATATTCATCTCCTTCGACAGCATGCGCAGGATCTGGTCGATCTCGTCGATCTCGGAGTTGATCAGCCCGGCCGCCGGCTCGTCCATCAGCAGCAGCCGCGGGCTGCGCATCAGGATGTTGGCCAGCAGCAGCTTGCGCCGCGCGAAGGTCTTCAGCTGCGCGTTGCGTGCGTCCTCGTCGATGACGAAGTTGACCAGCGCCGCCGCATACTCGGCGTCGAACCGGGTGAGGTAGGGCCTGTAGGCCTGGCGCGCGGCCTTGAAGGTCTCGCCGACGGTCAGGTCCTCGCAGACCACCGGTGCCTGGTAGGTGCGGCCGATGCCCATCCGCGCCCGCTGGTACAGGCGCAGGCCGTTGATGTTGCGGCCGTCGAAGAACACGTCGCCGGCCTTCTGCACGTGGCGGCCGGACAGGATCTCCAGCAGACTGGTCTTGCCGGCGCCGTTCGGCCCGATGATGCCCAGCACCTCGCCGGCGCGCACCTCCAGGCTGACGTTGCTCAGCACCTCGCGCCCGCCGAGGTCCAGCGACAGCGCGCGCGCGGCGAACAGGGGGGCGGTCGCTCCGTCGATCACCACGCCGCCCCCCGCCGTCGCCTAGCCTCCGATCAGCCCCACCAGGGCGCCGGCCGCAGCTTCGATTCCGCGATCGCGTCCGGCCAGATGATCTTGTGCTCGCCGTCCTGCACCTGGACGAACAGCTGGCTCATGCCGGTCTCGTGCGAATCCGCCTGGTTGCCGAAGCCGTTGTCGGGATAGTGCAGCGCCTCCTGGTACTCGTTGTTCATGTCGATCATGCCGCACACCCCGCGATAGGGGTTGTTGCGGATCCAGGCGACGTTGGCGGCGAAGTCGTCGGGGTCGCCGGTCGCCTCCCAGGCCAGCTGCAGGTACTTGACGATGTCGTAGCCGTTGCCGGTGTAGACCAGCCCCATGTTGCCCTCGTACTCCGGGAAGCGCTCCAGGTACTTGGCGCGGAAGTCCTGGCCGATCTGGTCGCCGTAGACGCCCAGCACCGTGCTCCAGCAGAAGCCTTCGGTGGCGCGGCCGCCAAGCTCCAGGAACTCCGGCTGCGACGGGCCGTATTGCAGGTACACCAGCGAATCGCGGACGGGATCGGCGATGAACTGCTTGCAGAAGGCGGCGTATTCGGCGGCGACCCAGTGGTCGATCATGATCGCGCCGGCGTCGACCTCCTTCAGCCGCTGCAGCACCGGCGACCAGTCGTTGACCGGGTACTGGATGTCGGTGACCTCGGCCAGCTCGAAGTCGTAGTTCGGGATCGACTCGCGCGCCGCTTTCAGGATGGTCTGGTTGTAGCCGACCTGCTCGGCGACGATGTGGATCTTGCGGTTCTTCGGCGTCCAGCCCTGGACCTTCTCCATCTCCTGCAGCCACAGCGGATAGGTCCAGCCGTAGTTGACCTCCGACGGGTCGGTCTGCAGCACGTGGCTGTAGCGCTCCGGATCGGCCTTGTAGGCCTCGGTCGCGTTGCGCTGGGTGTTGCCCTGCAGATAGGGGCACTTGTACTTGGCCGACTCGTCCATCGCCGGGATCGGCGCGAACAGGAATGCGTTGGAGATCGCGTGCACCTTTTCGTCGATACAGGCGGCGATTGCCTGGCGGCAGCTCTCCGGCGACAGCTTGTCGACGTCCGGCACGAACAGCTCCAGCTCGCGGCCGAGGATGCCGCCGCCGGCATTGATCTCCTCCATCGCCAGGGTGGTGCCGTTCAGGTGGTCGGTGTCGTCGGCCACGCCATAGGGGGTGGACAGCGACGACGGCACGCCGAGCAGGATGGAATCCGCGGCCTTGACCCGCCGGACCCACGGCATCGGCAGGTTTGACGCCGCCAGTGCGGCCCCGGTCAGGCCCGCGGTCTTGATCGCGCCGCGACGGCTCAGCTTTCTCCCGCTCATTTCCCTCTCCCTGTTCCGGCAGACCGGTTCCGGTCCGCTGTGGCGACCCTTCTTCTCGACCCCACCCGCCGACGCGCCGCGGCCGCATCTTGCGGGTGTGCGGCATCGGCTCCAGCCCCACGGCTGCGCCGGCTTGTGGAGCCTCTCGCAATGCGCCTTATGTGCACCCCACAAACTGGCTAGCGAAAACGTCTAGATCGTATCCGTGCAATCCACTATGTTCAACAGGCAATTTCAATGGACGGACGTCGCGGCGGCCCGTCGATCGACGCGGCCGGCGCGCCGCCGTCGCCCGCCTGGGCCTGCGGTCGTCCCGCTTTGCGGGCGGAATTGGGGTTTTGACCGAGGGTCGGTTTCGGGATATCGCAGTCGGCGCGTTCCGAGCGAACGCACGGGCCGCGGCAGGACGATCGCGAGGTCCGATGCATCGAGCACCTGTCGACAATGAGCGCGGCGCCCCATGGTGAATACCAAGACCGGCTTGGCTGAAGAACCGTCGATGAAGATCCTGATCGCCGACGATCATTGGGTCGTGCGGGAGTCGCTGAAGCAGGTCACCAAGCAGCTGAGCCGCAATTTCGAGCCGATCGAGGCGGCCGACTTCAACGAGGCGCTGGCGATCCTGGAGCAGGACCGCGGCATCGGCCTGATGCTGATCGACCTGATCATGCCGGGATTTGCCGAGTTCGACGGCTTGCGCATCCTGCGCTCGCGCTTTCCCGAGATCCCCATCGTCGTGATCTCGATTCACGACGACCCGGAATACGTGCTCGACGCGATCAGCCACGGCGTCATCGGCTATATCCCCAAGACCGCCAGTGCGGAGGAGATCATCCGCTCGCTGACGCGGGTGATCTCCGGCGAGGTCTCGTTCCCGCGCCATATCATCGAGCGTTCGGGGCTGGAACCGGGGCGCGGCGGCCGCCGCGGCGACGCCGACGGCGGCGTAGATCTAGATGTTTTGACTAGCCGGGAGCGCGACGTGTTGGCGCTGATCGGCGAGGGCACGCCGGTCTCGAAGATCGCGATCAAGCTGTCGATCAGCCCGC
Source organism: Alphaproteobacteria bacterium (assembly GCA_041396705.1). Classification (NCBI taxonomy): domain Bacteria; kingdom Pseudomonadati; phylum Pseudomonadota; class Alphaproteobacteria; species Alphaproteobacteria bacterium. The sequence continues at coordinate 167,890 of JAWKYB010000002.1, read as the reverse complement.
AGACGGTGCGCGTGCACCTGGGCAACGCCATGAAGAAGCTGGACCTGAAGAACCGCGAGGAGGCGATCCACTTCGCGGTCAACAACGTCCGCGCCTTGGTCGGCGGGAGCTGATACTGCCTTGCCGTTACAGGTCACTTCCGCACAGCCGGGGGTCAGCATCGGCCCGCTGGTCGACGGCTTCGACGCGCTCGGCCACGGCGTGGCGATCTGGCAGGCGGACGACACGCTGGCCTTCTGCAACGAGGCGTTCCGCCGCCGCTTCCAGGCGGGCCGCGCCGGCCTAACCCCCGGGGTCGGCCACGCCGCGTTCCTCGCCGACCTGGCGCGCTCCGGCCTGCTGGTGCTGGCGCACTCCGAGCAGAGCTGGGTGACGGACGAGCTTGCCGCCGCGCGCGAGCGCCGCACCAGCGCCTATACCTTCCGCGACGGCACGGTCTACCAGATCGAGCGCTGGCCGCTGAGCTCCGGCGGCTTCGTCGCCATGGCCAGCGACGTCACCGAGGTGCGGCGCGAGCAGCGGGCGCTGCAGAAGGCGCGCAGCGATTCCGAGACGGCGGACCGCACCAAGTCGCGCTTCCTGCGCGCGGCCAACCACGACCTGCGCCAGCCGCTCGCCTCGCTGAAGATCCTGATCTACAACTGCATGTCGGCCGAGGACGAGGAGCACCGCGCCCACCTGCTGCACGCGATGGACGTGTCGGTGTCGATCATGGACGATCTGCTCGGCGCGCTGCTCAACATCGGCCAGCTCGACGCCGGCAAGGTGTCGCCCCGGATCACCACCTTCCAGCTGTCGACGCTGCTGGAGCGGCTGGACGTGCAGTTCGCCCACCAGGCGCGCGAGAAGGGCCTGGCGTTCCGGCTGGTCCCGTCCAAGTTCGCCGTGGTCAGTGACCGCGTGCTGCTGGAGCGCATCGTCTCCAACTTCGTCGCCAACGCCATCCGCTATACCGAGACCGGCGGCATCGTCGTCGGTTGCCGCCGCGAGGGCCGCGGCATCCGGCTGGAAGTGCGCGATTCCGGCTGCGGCATCGCCGCGGCCGACCAGCAGGCAATCTTCGACGAGTTCTTCCGCGTGGCGCCGGAGCAGAGCCGGCACAAGCACAGCCTGGGGCTCGGGCTCAACATCGCCAAGCGGCTGGCCGACATCCTCGACCACCGCATCGCGGTGCGGTCGGAGCCGGGGCGCGGCGCGATCTTCTCGATCGGCCTGCCGCTCGGCGACATCTGGCACAGCGATATCGGCGAGCCGGAGATCAACGAGCGCATCGGCGGCGAATTCATGGGCCTGTCGGCGCTGGTGCTGGAGGACGACGAGAACCTGCGCGCCGCGCTGACCGAGCTGCTGGAACGCTGGGGCATCGTCGTTGCCAGCCTCAGCGCCTTCGGCGACATCGCCGCCCAGTTCGACAAGCTGGAGGCCGCACCCGACTTCATCATCACCGACTATCGCCTGCGCGGCGGGGTCGAGGGTACCCAGGTGGTGCATCAGCTGCGGGCGCGAATGGGCACGGACTGCCCAGCCATCGTGGTTACCGCCGACACCAACCCGAAGCTGATCCGCTCGATCCGCGAGGACGGTTTCCCGGTGCTGATCAAGCCGGTCAGCCCGCCGAGCCTGCGCGTGCTGATGCACAACATCCTGTTCGAGCCCGAGCTGGTGCAGGAGTTCGCGAAGGCCGGCGCCGACCGCGTGCCGGCGGACTAGCGGCCGGCGCGGAGGCAGCGATGGGGCGCGCGGGCGAGTCCGTCATCCCGATCGGCAGCATGGTCCCGCTGAGCGGCCCGTCGGCCGCGGACGGGCGCGAGTTCCGCAACGGCCTGACCCTGGCGGTCGAGGAGATCAACCGCGACGGCGGCGTGCTCGGCCGGCCGATCCGGCCGGTGTTCGTCGATTCCGGCAGCCAGTCGGCGGAGGAGGTGGTGCGCGCCACCCGCGTGCTGATCGAGGAGCACGGCGTCCACGCCATCATCAACGGCTACAACATCGGCCCGCAGAACTCGGAATACGAGCCGATCGCCGACGCCGGCATCATCTACATCCACCACAACACGCTGTTGCAGCACCACGACACGGTGATGAGCAACCCGGAGCGCTATTTCGGCTGCTTCATGGGCGACCCGGCCGAGTACTGGTACGGCCAGGGCTTCATCAAGTTCATCTCGTGGCTGCGCGACAGCGGGCAATGGCAGCCGCGCAACAGCCGGATCGCCATCATTTCCGGCGCCAAGCCCTACAGCATCGTCATCGCTAACGCGATGGCCTCGGCCTCGGCGCAGTTCGGCTGGACCCTGACCTACGGGCCGCGGGTGGTGAAGGCGCCGACGGCCGACTGGCGGCCGATCCTGGACGAGATCCGCGCGCTCGATCCGGCGGTGCTGGCCAACACGCACTTCTATGCCGGCGACCTGGCCAACTTCCACCTGCAGTTCATGGAGCGGCCGATCCCCAGCCTGCTCTACCTGCAGTACGGCGCGCTGCATCGCACCTTCACCGACATCGTCGGCGACAAGGGCAAGGGGGTGATCGTCGGCACGGTCATCGGCCTGCCGCGCGACGAGCTGGGCCGCCAGTTCGCCCGCCGCTACATGGAGCGGTTCGGCGCCAACGCGACGCCGGAGGTCGGCTGCCAGCCCTATACCTCGATGCATCACTACGCGATCGCCGCGGCGATGGCCGGCGGCTCCGGCGCGCCGGGCGCGTTCGAGGCCAACCGCCGGGTCGCCGCACGGCTGAAGTCGACCATCTATCGCAGCGTGTCCGGCACCGTGCGCTATCACCGCGACTGGCAGTCTGCCGTGCCCTATCCCGACGCAGAGCACGACCCGTCGATGGGGCTGCCGCACCTGTTCTACCAGGTGCGCGGTGCCGACCAGCAGCGCGCCCTGGTCGCGCCGGAACCCTATGTCGACGCACGCTTCGAACTGCCGGACTGGCTGCGGCGCTGAGCCGCGCCGGACGCGGGCTCGGCGTCGACGTCGCGATGGACCGTGCCGAAGCGAGAGGCATAGGATGATCGCGTGCCCCGCCGCGGACCGCGAGGTCGCGTTGCCGCCGGTCCCGGCGTTGCCGGGCGCGGGGCAGGAGCAGAGGGGGAGAGCGATGTCGAAGCGAGGGACTGTGTCTGCGCGGGCAATCGTGCTGTCGACTGCCGCCGTGGCGCTGTCGGCCGGCCTGGCCGTGTCGGCCGCGGCCGAGGAATTGCGCATTCTCGCCTGGGAAGGCTATGCCGATCCCGACTGGGTGGAGGCATTCGAGGCTGAGACCGGCGCCGATGTCAGCGTCGTCTTCATCGGCACGGACGACGAGATCTGGGCGAAGATCCGCGGCAGCGACGGCCAGGATTTCGACCTGTTCGCGGTCAACACCGCGCAGTTGCAGCGCTATATCGACGCCGGGCTGGTGACGCCGCACGACCTGGACAAGCTGCCCAACCTGCAGAACGCGCTGCCGCGGTTCCGCGACCTGACCCAGGTTTCCGGCACCATGCGCGACGGCAACGTCTACGGCATTCCCTATGCCTTCGATTCCATCGGGCTGATCTACGATGTCGACAAGGTCTCGCCGGCACCGACGTCGTGGAGCGTGCTGTGGGACCCGCAGTATCAGGGCCGCACGCTGCTGTACGACAATGGCGAGCACAATTTTTCGGTGGCGGCGCTGGAGGCGGGGATCGACAACCCGTTCCAGCTCGGCGCGGACCAGATGCAGATGCTGAAGGGACGGCTGGTCGACGAGGTCCACAACGCGCTCAGCCTCTACACCACCGCCGACGAGGCCACCCAGATCTACATGACCAACGATGTCGCCCTGATCTTCGCCAACTACGGCCAGCAGCAGGTCAAGTCGATGCAGGACGCCAACGCCAACGTCGCCTACGTCAATCCGGGCGAGGGCGCGCTGAGCTGGCTCGACACCTGGGCGATGACCAGCGGCGTGCGAAACAAGGACCTCGCCGAACAATGGGTCAATTTCGTCCTCGATGGAAAGATCGGCTCGCAACTCTCTGAGAGAACGGGGTTTGGTAACGTAGCGGTGCCCTCGGGATCGGCAGGTGCGGACGACAAGCTGGTCTGGCTGGAGGCCGTCGAGGATCCGACCATGCGGTCGGATCTGTGGAACGAGGTCAAGGCGGCGCAGTAGCGACCTGGCCTTCGGACGCACGGCGGCGTCGACGGCCTTGACCGCCGGTCCAGTCCCGGGCGGGTCCGATCGCGATCGGCCCGCCCGCACCGATCCGCGGCCGGTCTTTTCCCGTCCGCCCAACGGCCGCGACGGCCCAACGCGTCCGATCCGCGCATGACCCCCCTGCTCGAACTGCGTGAAGTCTCCAAGCGCTATGGCGAGACGACGGTGCTGCCGGCGTTCAGCCTGGCTGTGCGCGAGGGCGAGTTCATCACCGTGCTGGGGCCGTCCGGCTCCGGCAAGACCACGGTGCTGCGCATCATTGCCGGTTTTGTGCGGCCCGACGCGGGCACCATCCTGCTCGACGACCGCGACATCACCCGGATGCCGATCAATCGCCGGCCGTTCAACACCGTGTTCCAGGACTACGCCCTGTTCCCGCACATGACGGTGGCGGGCAACGTCTCCTACGGGCTGCGCATGCGCGGGGTGGCGCGGCACGAGGTCGTCGCGCAGGTGCGCGAGGCGCTGGAACTGGTCCAGCTGACCGGGCTGGAGAGTCGGTTTCCGACCCAGCTGTCCGGCGGCCAGCAGCAGCGGGTGGCGCTGGCCCGCGCCATCGTCTGCCGGCCGCGGCTGATCCTGCTCGACGAGCCGCTGGCGGCGCTGGACGTCGAGCTGCGCCAGCAGATGCAGTTGTTCCTCAAGGACATCCAGCACCGGATCCGGACCACCTTCCTGTTCGTGACCCACGACCAGCAGGAAGCGATCGCGATCGCCGACCGCATCTGCATCATGCGCGCCGGCGAGATCCTGCAACTCGGCCCGGTGGACGAGCTGTACTACCGGCCGGCGTCGGAATTCGTCGCCCGCTTCTTCGGCGAGAACAACCTGATCGAGGGCGTGCTCGGACCGGTCGACGGCACGGTGCGCGCCATCGACACGCCGGTCGGCCGGCTGCGCTGCAGCATCGACGGCCAGCCGGCGATGGCGGCGGCGGCGGACGGCAGCCGGGCCTTCGCCGTGTTCAGGCCCGAGGCCGTGACGCTCGGCAGCGGCGAGGCGTCCGCGGCCAATCGCACCGCCGGCCGCGTGGCCGGCGTGGTCTTCAACGGCGCGCTGACGTCCGTCGAGGTCGCCGTGCCGGCCGCCACCGGCGCTCTCGGGATCCGGCTGCGCTTCCCCAGCAGGGTCGACCGCCAGCCGGTGCGGACCGACGATGAGGTCACCGTCGCCTGGCGGGTCGAGGAATGCCGGCTCGTCGCGGCGTGACCGGAGCGACGGAGGGGATCGCCGGGCGCGGCCTGCTGGCGCTGCTGGCCTATGGCGTGCCGCTGGCGCTGATCGTCGCGCCGCTGGCCGGCTTCCTGGTCACCAGCCTGATGGCGGTCGAGGACGGCGAGATCGTCGCCATCTACTCGCTCGACAACTACGTCCGCTTCTTTACCGACCCGACCTTTCCGCAGGTGTTCCTGCAGACGATCCTGCTGTGCCTCGCTGTTGCCGCGATCGCCGGGCTCGTCGGCTATCCCGTCGCCTATCTGTTCTCGAGCCTCGGCGGCCGCTGGAAATACCGGCTGCTGATGCTGACGGTCGTGCCGATGCTGATGAGCTACGTCATCAAGATCTATGCGATGCGGGCGATCCTCGGCAGCAAGGGTTTCCTCAACGACGCGTTGATGGGCCTGGGGCTGCTCGACGAGCCGACCACGCTGTTCGTGTTCAACCTCAATGCGATCCTGCTGACCCAGTCTGTGCTGCTGCTGCCCTTCGCGGTGCTGCCGATCTTCCTGTCGCTGGAACGCATCCCGCCGTCGCTGCTGGAGGCGTCGGCCGACTTGGGCGCCCCGGCCTGGCGCCGCTTCGCCACCGTCGTGCTGCCGCTCAGCCTGCCCGGCCTCGCCACCGGGCTCTGTTTCGTGTTCGTGCTCGCCATCGGCGATTTCCTGACGCCGCAGATGGTCGGCGGCCAGTCCGGCTTCACCTTCGGCCGCGTCATCTTCAGCCAGTTCGGGCTGGCCTACAACTGGCCGTTCGGCGCCGCGCTGTCGGCGATCCTGGCCTGCGCCGTGGTGCTGTCGATCGGCCTGGCCGGCGCGGTCGTCCGTAGCGTGAGGGTGCCGCGATGACGGGTTCGGTGCCGGCCCGCATCGCGCTGGCGCTGTTCGCGGCGCTGGTCTTCGCCGTGCTGTACGTGCCGATCCTGCTGCCGATCGCCTCGTCGTTCTTCGAGGTGAAGTACGGCGTGGTCGACTGGTCCGCGCCGAGCGTCGAATCCTATGGCCTGCTGCTGGCCAACGAAAGCGTGCTCGACGCCCTGCTCAATACCTTCGTCGTCGGCGCCAGCGCCGTCTGCCTGTCGGTCGCGATCGGCGTCGGCCTGGCGCTGTACAGCGAGTCGGAACAGGCGATCGGCCGAACGCTGCTGTCGTTCCTCGTCTTCCTGCCGTTCCTGATGCCGCCGATCATCACCGGGCTCTCGCTGCTGGTGTTCTTCCGCGAGGTCGATGTCGACCGCTCGCTGCTGACCGTGGTGATCGGCCATACGGTGTTCGTGCTGGCGCTGGTCTATCGCACGGTCGCCGTGCGCCTTGCCGTGCTCGGGCCCTCGTTGGTCGAGGCATCGCTCGATCTCGGCGCCAGCCGCTGGCAGACCTTCTGGCACGTGCTGCGCCCGAACCTGATGGGTGCGGTGATCGGCGGCGGCGTCCTCGCCTTCGTGCTCTCGTTCGACGAGACCATGATCACGCTGCTGGTCACCGGAACGGAGAGCACGCTGCCGGTGCGGTTGTGGGCGATGATGCGCCTGGGCTTCACGCCCGACATCAACGCCCTGGTCGCGGTGATCCTGCTGATCACCACGGTGTTGTGCCTGGTCGCGGCGCGGCATCTCGACCCGCGCCAACTGGTGCGTTAGGCCGAAGGGAAGGGGAGAAACCCGGTGAACTACGACCTGCTCGACGGCCGTGCGCGCTATCCCAGCCTCGCCGGCCGGCATGTGTTCGTCACCGGCGGTGCCACCGGCATCGGCCGCGCGATGGTGGAGCATTTCGCCGACCAGGGTGCGCGGGTCAGCTTCGTCGACATCGCCGATGCGGCCGGCGAGGCCTTGGCCGACCGCATCGCCGCCACCGGCGCCGAGCGGCCGCTCTATCGCCACCTCGACCTGCGCGACGTCGAGGCGCTGGACGCTTGCATCCGGCAGGTCGGCGCGGAGCGCGGGCCGATCCGCGCGCTGGTCAACAATGCAGGCAACGACGACCGCCACCGGCTGGAGCGGGTCGACGCCGCCTATTTCGACGACCGCATCGCGGTCAACCTGCGCCATCAGCTGTTCGCCGCCCGCGCGGTGCGACCGCAGATGCGCGACAACGGCGGCGGCTCGATCGTCAACCTGGGTTCGATCACCTGGGTCGAGGCGGACGGCGACTGCGTCTGCTACGTCACGGCCAAGGCGGCGGTGCACGGCATGACCCGGGCGCTGGCCACCGAGCTCGGCCCCGACAACATCCGCGTCAACTCGATCATGCCGGGCTGGGTGATGACCGAGCGCCAGGTCGAGAACTGGCTCGACGCCGCCGGCGAACGCCAGCTCGAGGAACGCCAGGTGCTGCCCGGCCGCCTCTACCCGCCCGACATCGCCCGGATGGCGCTGTGGCTGGCCTCCGACGACAGCCGGATGTGCTCGAAGCAGGCCTTCGTCGTCGACGCCGGCTGGATCTGAACGCGGCGGTCAGGCGTTGCCGCCCTCCACGGTGACCCAGCCGCCCTCGGCGGCGGACTTGAGGCAGGCGTCGACGATGCGCATGAGCCGCGCGCCGTCGTGGAAAGTCGGCCAGACCGGGGTGCCGGTGGCGACCGCGTTGACCACCTCGCTGACCTCGATCGCCTTGAACTCGTTGTAGCCGACGCCGAAATTGGCCACCGGGTTGAACGCGGCATAGGTCTCGCTCTCCGGCCCGGCGTCGATCGCCCGCCAGCCCTGGCGGCCGACCGGATCGGCGCCGGAGTAGAAGCGGATGCGGTTGACCTCGTCGTAGTCGAAGCTGAGCGCACCCCTGGTGCCGTAGATGTCGTAGCCCTGCTGGAAGCGGCGGCCGGTGGCGACGCGGCTGACGTCGATCACGCCGCGCCCGCCGTTTTTCAGGCGACACAGGATGTTGACGAAGTCGGGGTTGGTCACCGCCTTCATCGGTGCGTCCTTCAGTTCGCCGGCCTTGACGCCGTAGCCGAAGCCCGCTTGATACGGCCGCTCCGCCGCCGTCACGCCGGCATCGGCGGTCAGCGTGCGGATGTCGCCGACCAGATAGTCGACCAGGCTGAACACGTGGGTCGCGATGTCGCCGACCGCGCCGGTCGGGGCTAGCTCGCCGTCGCAGCGCCACATGAACGGCGCCGCCGGGTCGGCCAGCACGTCGACATGCATCCAGGCGCGGAACAGCTGGATGTCGCCGATCTCACCGCTGCGGATCAGGTCGCGCGCGATCTCGTGCGCCGGGTTCTTCGGGAAATTGTGGCCGATGCGGGTGACGACGCCCTTGCGCGTTGCAAGGTCGGCCAGTTCCTTCGCCTCCGCCGCGGTGTCGGTGAACGGCTTCTCGCAATAGACGTTCTTGCCGGCCTCGAGCGCCGCCTTGGCGACCGGATAGTGCAGATAGTCGGGCAGGCAGATGTCGATCAGGTCGATGTCGGGGTCGGCGACCGCGACCCGCCAGTCGCTCTCGATCCGCGGGTTGCCGATGGCCGCCGCCATCTCCTTCAGCCGGCCGGCGTTCTCGTCGACCAGCATCGCGATCTCGGCGGATCCCCGCCGCCCGCCGAACAGCAGGGCAGTGTTGCGGTAGCCGAGGCTGTGCACCTTGCCCATCCAGCCGCCGGCACCCAGGATCGCCACGCGCACGTCTGCCATTGCCTTTCCTCCCGCTCTTGGCGACCGCACGGCGTTGGCGCGGTCCGCCGCGCCAGTGGGGCAGGACGACGCGCGCTTGTCAAAGGCGCTGCGATGACCGTGCGTGTCAGACCAGCTGCTGAAAGCGCGGGTTCAGCGCCGCGAGCAGCGGCAGCGCCGCGGCGCCGCGGGCGACGGCATCCTGGTCCAGGCCGGCGCGGGTCACCCGGGCATGGGCCGGCGCGCTGCGGCTGACCGAGGGCAGCAGCGGTTGCAGCCGCGCCAGCACCGCGTCGATCAGCCAGGCCGGCGCGTCGCCGCCGAGCATCACCGTCTCCGGGTCGAACAGGTTCTCCAGCGCGTTCAGCCCGATGCGCAGCGGCCCGATCGCCTGGTCCAGCCATGCCGCGACCTGCGGGTGACCGGCATCGAACGCTTCCTCGAACGCCACGGTCGACGGCACGTCGACGCCGCTTTCGGCCAGGAAGCGCATGGCGGCATCGACCGACATGTAGGTCTCCAGGCAGCCGCGGTTGCCGCAGATGCAGGCGTGCCCGTCCGGCACCACGATCAGGTGGCCGAACTCGCCCGCGTTGCCCGACATCCCGCCAAAGGCCGAGCCGTTGATCATCACGCCGCTGCCCAGGCCGGTGCCGAGGAAGACGTAGACGAAGCTCTTCAGGTCGCGCGCGGCGCCGAAGCGCCATTCGGCTGTGACGGCGCACTGGCCGTCGTTTGCCAACACCACAGGCCGATCGAACAGGCCGGCCAGCCGGCGGCGCAACACCAGGCCGTCCCAGCCGGGCAGCCGCGGCGGGCTGATGCCCTCGACGCCGAACGGTCCCGGCGTCGCCACGCCGATGCCGAGGAAGGCTTCGCGGGCCAGCCCGCTGCGCGCGATCAGGGCCTCGATGCCGTCTCGGATCGTCGATGCCGCCGCCTCGGCGGACAGCTGGCCGACCGGATCGGACGTCCGTTCCAGCACGTCACCGGCCAGGTTGGTGACCACCAGCACCAGGCGGCCGTGGTTGATATGGCAGCCGATCAGCTGCGGCCCGGCGGGATTGATCCGCAGCGGCGAGGGCGGCTTGCCGATGCGCCGGTCGCGCGCCTCCTCGGCCACCACCAGGCCGTCGCGCTCCAGCTCGTCGACCAGGTTCGACACCGCCTGCTTCGACAGGCCGGTGACGTCGGCGATGCGTGTGCGCGGGATCGGCTGGTGCAGTCGGATCGCCTCGAACACAACCCACAGGTTGATCTGTTTGGCGGCGACGATGTTGGTCGCGTTCAGCAGCAAGGCGACGGACCCCGGTTAGTAAGTCAAGATGATGGATTAACTGTTGACAGACCCGCGAGCCGTCAGCAACCTCGATCGCAGGGAGTGGGCGACAATAATCGGGAGGAGACAGCCATGCTTGTGAAAACGACGCGCCGTGGGCTGCTGCGCGGGGCGGCGGGCGCCGGGCTTGCCGCGACCGCCGGGCCCGGTCTGATCCGCGCGGCGCATGCCGCGGACGTGGAGCTGAACGTGTTCGGGCCGCTGCCGCCGGACCCGGCGCCGCCCGGCGCGGCCGAGTTCTCGCTCGACCGGTTCGAGGCCTGGCAGGCGTCCAACGGCGCCTCGGTCAACTACGACCTCGTCGCCTGGCCGCAGCTGCACGACCGCATGGCGACCGCCTATGCTTCCGGCTCGGCGCCGTGGGACGTGGTCTACAACTGTGCCTGGGTCCCGGAATTCGTGTCCTACCTGCACCCGTTCGTCGGCGACCTGCCGGCCGACCTGCTGGCCGACATGCCGCAGTCCAGCTTCACCACGGTGACCTGGGACGGGCAGGGCTACGGCGCGGTGTTCACCCTGTCGCTGCTGACGCTGTTCTACAATACCGAGCATCTCGAACAGGCCGGGCTCGGCGGCCCGCCGGCCACCTGGGACGATCTGCTGCGCTACACCAGGGAGCTGACCCGCGACGGCCGCTTCGGCTGGGTGGCCAACTACGGCGACCCTGCCGGCATCGGCGGCACCGCCAGCTACTGGATGTGCTTCCTGCAGCAGGCCGGCGGCACGATGTACGGCGAGGACGGCATGCCCGCGTTCAACTCGGACGCCGGCGTCGCCGGGCTGCAGATGATGGTCGACCTGATGGACGCCGGCACCGACCCGGGCGCGATCTCCTACATCGGCATCAACGATGCCACCAACGTGCTGCTCGCCGGCCGGGCGTCGATGATGATGAACTGGCCGTTCATGTGGACGCCGGCGCAAGACCCGGAGCAGTCGCAGATCGTCGGCAAGCTGGGCGGCGCCATCCTGCCGGCCGGCCCGGCGGGCTCGGCCTCCATCGACGGCACCGACGCCTGGACCATCCTGAAGTCCAGCCAGAACCCGGAACTGGCGCAGTCGCTGATCGAGTTCTACCTCGACGCCGACATCCAGAAGCGGCAGGCGATCGACACCGGCTGGCTGCCGATCCGGCTGTCGGTGCTGGCCGACCCGGAGGTGCAGGCGGCGCTGCCCAACGCCTCGGTGGTGCTTGACCAGGCGACCCATCCCTACGACAGCTACGTCACCCCGGATTTCAACGAGGTGACCCAGGCGGTCGGCACCGAGGTGCAGCTGGCGCTGCAGAAGCAGAAATCGGCGGCCCAGGCCATCGCCGATGCCGCCGACCAGGTGGCGGCCATCGTCAGGCGGCGCGGCTGAGGCATGACGGCGGCGACGCGGACGGGCCCCGTGTCGCAGGACTGACATGCGCGAGTCGCAGACCGTCGCGCGGCGCCGGCGTCTCGCCGGCGCCGCTTTCGTCGCGCCGGCGCTGGCGGTGCTGGCGGCGGTGCTGGGCTATCCGATCGTCGATTCCATCGTGCTGGCGTTCCAGGACGTCTCGATGGCCGCCGGCCAGATCGACCGCACGTGGAACGGGCTGGGCAATTTCGAGCGGCTGTTCGACGACCAGGCCGTGCACAACGCGCTGCTCAACACCCTGTACTTCTCGGGCGCCGAGGTGGTGCTGGTGGTCGGGCTGGGGCTGGGCATCGCGCTGCTGCTGAACAACCCGATCGGCCGCTCCGGATTCCTGCGCGTCGTGCTGGTGGTGCCGTGGGCGATCGCGCCGGTCGCCAACGCCGTGCTGTGGAAGTGGATCCTGAACGCCAACTACGGCGTGCTCAACGGCGTGCTGGTCTCGCTGGGCATCCTCGACACCAACCAGGTCTGGCTCGGCGCGCCGAACATGGCGCTGGGGTTCCTGCTGCTGGTCGACGTTTGGAAATCGTTGCCCTTCGTGGTGCTGCTGATGCTGGCGGGCCTCAGCCAGGTGCCCTCGATCCTGTATCGCGCGGCCTATCTGGACGGCGCCAGCCGGGTGCAGACCTTCTTCCACATCACGCTGCCCAATATCGGCACGGCGCTGGCCATCGCCACCGTGCTGCAGACGATCTGGTCGCTGCGGGTGTTCGACCTGGTGTTCGTGCTGACCCGCGGCGGCCCGGCCGACGCGACCGTGCTGCTGAACTTCCTGGCCTATCGCGTCACCTTCAACTTCCTCGACCTCGGCTATGGCGCGGCCATCGCCAACCTGGTGTTCGCGCTGACATTCGCGCTGGCCATCCTCTACATCTGGCTGATGCGGCCGCGCCGGGCGGGGCGGGCGGCATGAGCCGGGCCGACCCGCGCCGCTTCGGCCCGCTCGCCAAGGCCGGCATCGTCGCCGGCATCGCGGTGTTCGTGCTGTGGTCGATGGCGCCGATCCTGTGGATGGTGCTGTCGGGCTTCCTGACCAAGCGCGCCCTGATCGCCCAGCCGCCCGACCTGTCGCCGTCGGAGTTCACCTGGCAGAACTTCGTCGAGGTGTTCGAATCGGCGGCCAGCCTGGGTGCCGGCATGCTGAACTCGCTGGCAGTGGCGACGCTGTCGACCGCGCTGGCGCTGGCGCTCGGCGCGCCGGCGGCCTATGCGCTGGCGCGGCTGTCGCTGCCGCGCGCCAACGTCATCGCCTTCATGGTGCTGGCCACGCAGATGCTGCCGGCGATCGCCATCGCGATCCCGCTGTTCATCGTGATCAGCCGGGTCGGCCTGATCGACAGCGTGCTGTCGCTGGGCGTGGTCTATCTGTCGTTCAACCTGCCGATCGTGATCTGGATCCTGCGCGGCTTCTTCGCCGGCATCCCGGCAGGGCTGGAGCGCGCCGCCGCGGTCGACGGCGCCGGGCCGCTGCGCACCTTCGTGCACATCATCCTGCCGATCTCGGCGCCGCCGCTGGCCGCCGCCGCCCTGTTCGCCTTCATCGAGGCGTGGAACGAGTTCTTCTTCGCCCTGGTGCTGACCCGGCAGGACGCTCAGACGGTGCCGCTGGTGATCTCGCAGTTCGCCGGCCAGTACCAGACCGCCTTCGGCCAGATGATGGCCGCGGCCCTGCTCGGCATCGCCCCCATCATCCTGCTCGCGGTGGTGTTCAAGGACCGCATCGTGCGCGGCTTCACCGACGGCCTGATCAAGGGCTGAGAGGACGCATGGCCCACCTCGAACTGCGCAACATCTCGAAGGCGTTCGGCGCGACCCAGGTCTGCCGCGACGTCGACCTGGATATCGCGAGCGGCGCCTTCGTCACGCTGCTCGGCCCGTCGGGCTGCGGCAAGACCACGACCCTGAACCTGATCGCCGGGCTGGAGGACCCGTCCGGCGGCGACATCCTGATCGACGGCGCGCGGGTCAACGAGCGCACGCCGGTCGAGCGCGACGTCGCCATGGTGTTCCAGAATTACGCGCTCTACCCGCACATGACGGTGGCGCAGAACATCGGCTTCACCTTGCGCATGCGCGGCATCGGCACGATGGAAATCCGCCGCCGGGTCGCCGCGGTGGCGGAATCGCTGGAGCTGCAGCACGTGCTGGCCCGGCTGCCGGCGCAGCTGTCCGGCGGCCAGCAGCAGCGCGTCGCCATCGGCCGCGCGCTGGTGCGCGAGCCGCGCATCTTCCTGTTCGACGAGCCGTTCTCCAACCTGGATGCCGCGCTGCGGGTGCGGATGCGGGCCGAGGTCAAGGAGCTGCACCAGAAGCTGGGCGTGACCTCGGTGTTCGTCACCCACGACCAGGAGGAGGCGATGTCGATCTCCGACCGGATCGCGGTGATGAGCGAGGGACGGATCGAGCAGATCGCGACGCCGGAGGAGATCTATGCCAGGCCGGCCAGCCGCACGGTGGCGCGCTTCATCGGCAGCCCGCAGGTCGAGTTCGCCGCCGGCCGCATCGAGGACGGCGGCGACTGGCCGCTGTGCCGGGTCGGCGACGCGGCGGTCGCGCTGCCGCCGACGCTGCCGGTGACCCGGGACCAGGCCGTCGACCTCGCGATCCGGCCGGAACATGTCCGCCTGGGCGCCGGGCCGCTGGAAGGCCGCATCCGCCTGGTCCAACCGGTCGGCCCGGCCACCCACGTCACCGTGGACTGGGCCGGCGGCAGCCTGGTCGCCTCGCTGCCCGGCATCGCCCATATCGTCGCCGGCGGCACCGTCGCCATCGGCCTGCCGGCCGAGTACCTGCTCGTCTTCGACCGGGAAACCGGTCTGCGCATCGGCGCCTGACCGTGCGCGCCATCGAAAGGAGATTCCGATGACCTCGACCGCCGCGGCCCCGACCCGCGTCCCGCTCAGCTACGGCTTCCCCACGGTGTTCGGCCGCAATCTGGTCGGCGAGCTCGGCAACTTCGTGCACAGCCCGTTCGCGGTGGTGACGATGGAAGACCTGTGGCCGATGTTCCGCGACCAGCTGGCCAACGCCGACTGTGCGCCGTACCTGGTCCGCTCCGTCGCCCAGGACGACCTGATCGCGGCCCTGGACGGGCTGAGGCGGTTCGAGGCCTTCGTCGGTCTCGGCGGCGGCCAGGCGCTGGATGCGGCCAAGTTCTTCTCCTGGAAGCTGCGCCGGCCGCTGTTCACCGTGCCGACCGCGCTCAGCGTCAACGCCGCCTTCGGCCAGCGCTCGGGCGTGCGCATCGGCGGCGACGTGCGCTATGTCGGCTGGGCGGTGCCGGAATGCGTGTTCCTCGACTACGACATCCTGCAGCAGGCGCCGGCCCGGCTGAACCATTCCGGCATCTGCGACGTGCTGTGCTTCCACACCGGCGTGCTGGACTGGAAATACGCCTGGGACCGCGGCGCCTGCGAGCCGAAGTGGCCCTATGACGAGCATCTGGCACGGCAGTCGCTGGCCAAGGCCGAGGCGATCCTGCGCCACCAGGACGACATCCGGGACCTGAACGAGACCGGCCTCGCGGTACTGGTCGACGGCCTGCAGTGGGGCACCAGCTACCACGGTTCCGGCTGGTGTCCGCGCCACATCGAGGGCGTCGACCATTTCGTGTTCTACGCGCTGGAGAAGCTGACCCATAAGGCGTTCCTGCACGGCCAGCCGGTGTGCCTGGGCATCGTCGTCGGCTGCATGATGCACGACAGCCGCACCGACGAGATGCTGAAGGCCATCGTCAACATCGGCGTCGACATCCGGCCGGAGGCGATGGGCATCGGCTGGGATACGGTGACGGAGGCGCTGCTCGGCCTGCGCGGGTTCGTGCGCGAGGCCGGGCTGTGGCATTCGATCGCCCACGATGTTGACCTGACCCCGGCCTTCGTGGCGGAACTGCGCGAACGGATCGAGGCGGCCTATCGCGGTTGAGCGGGCCGATGCGCTGGCGAAGAGGAGCGGAATGAACAGGATCGTTTGCCGTGATGCGGATGCGGTTGCCGAGGCGGCGGCAGACAGGATCGTCGCGGCAGTCCGGGCGGACCCCGGGCTCAGCCTGTGCCTGCCGACCGGCCGCACGCCGCTTGCCGTCTATCGCCGGCTGATCGCGGACTGCCGCGCCGGCAAGGTCAGCTTCGCCCAGGCGGCGATCTTCATCCTCGACGAATATGTCGGTCTCGGCGCCGGCGATCCGGGCGGTTTCGCCACCTATATCGCGGAGGCGCTGCTCGACCACGTCGACGCCGACCGCGGCCGCTGCTTCGCGCCGGACGGCAAGGCCGGCGACATGGCGGCGGAGGCGGCGCGCTACGAGGGGCTGATCGCGGCGTATGGCGGCATCGACCTGATGGTCCTCGGCGTCGGCCGCAACGGCCATATCGGCTTCAACGAGCCGGGATCGCCGCGCGGCTCGCGCACCCGGGTGATCGCGCTGGCGCCGGATACGCTGGTCGCCAACGCCGCCGACTGGCCTGCCGGCCGGACGCCGCCGGACCGGGCGATCACCATCGGCCTCGGCACGATCATGGATGCGCGCCGCATCCTGGTCATCGCCCACGGCGCGACCAAAGCGGAGCCGCTCGGCGCGCTGTTCCGCGGCGGCCTGGTGGAAGACTGGCCGGTCGCGGTCCTGCGCGACCACCCGGATGTCACCGTGCTGTGCGACCCCGTCGCGGTCGGCGAGGCCTGAGTTCAGGCCTCCGGCGCGGTCTGCAGCAGCGGGGTCAGCGCCTCGGCGGCCACGTCGATGTCGCTGGCGACCGCCACGCGCCGCGGCGGCGTCGCCGGCCGCAAGCGCGTCGCGCACCGCCTCGTGGATGTGGTTGCTGGTCTCGAAGTTGCCGGAGTTGTGCAGCAGGTTGAGGTAGGGCCCGATCTGCAGCCACAGGCTCTCGACGATCGGCATGATCGTCGGCGAACCGGACATCGCATAGATGCGGAAATGGAACTGCTGGTTAGCGGCGAGATAGCCGGCCCGGTCGGTTTCCCGCTCGGCCCGCCACATCGCGTCGATGAAACGGGTCAGCTCCGCGATGGCGTGCGGATCGGCGGTCTCGGCCGCCCAGGCCGCGGCCATGCCCTCGATCTCGCGCCGCACGCGCCTGAGGTCGGCCAGCCGTTCCGCGCTCAATTCCGGCACGCCGACCGAGCGGCCCGACAGCACCATCAGCGCGCGGGTGGCGCTGAGCCGGTGCAACGCCTCGCGCACCGGCATCGCGCTGACGCCGAGGTCGGCGGCGAGCCCGTGGATGGTGACGTTTTGTCCGGGCGCAAGCTCGCCGCGCATGATGCCGTCGCGAAGCCGCGCATAGACCTGGTCCGTCACCGTCTCGCGGACGATGGGACGCAGTCCGGTCTGGTTGATCGCACGCTGGCTGGTCATGCGCGGTTCCTGGCTTGCGCGGGCGCCGGCGGGCGCCGCCGCGGCAAAATATCGGCCCGTCCGGCCGGGTGGCAAGCCGCGGCTCGGGCCGGGCCGCGGCGCCTTGACCCTGCAATGATCCGCGATCTATGATATTTGATCAAGAGCTTGGCCCCGTCCTTGGCGGGGTGCAGGGTCGTCGGCGCAGGCGGGCGCGGGCGGCTTACGGCCCAACGAACCGCAACCGTTTCCTGAGGGAGGAGACCAGCATGACAGTGGGACGCAAGTTCGCGGCGGCGGCCGCGATGGGGGTCGCCGGCAGCCTGGCGCTGGCCGGCGCAGGCCAGGCGCAGGAGCCCTACAAGATCTTCCTGAGCATGAGCTATATCGGCAACGACTGGCAGGCCGAGGCGGCGAACATGGTGCAGGCGATGGCCGCCCACGCCAGCATGCGCGACCGGGTCGATCTGGAGGTCCAGGTCGCCGGCCCGAACGCCCAGCGCCAGATCCAGCAGATCAACTCCATGGTCCAGGCCGGCGCCGACGCCATCGTCGTCTACCCGATCTCGCCGACCGCCCTGAACAACGTGGTGCGCAACGCCTGCGATCAGGGCGTGCTGATCATCGCCTATGACGCGGAGATCACCGAGCCCTGCGCCTACAACGTGTCGATCGACCAGCTCGAGGCCGGCCGCGTCACCGCCGAATGGCTGGTGGAGCAGTTGGGCGGCGAAGGCGACATCGTGGTGGTCACCGGCGTGCCCGGCACCTCGGTCGACCAGCTGCGCACCCAGGCGGCGATGGAAGTGTTCGCCCAGCACCCCGGCATCAACGTGATCGCCGAGGCGGTCGGCATGTGGAGCCAGGCGGTCGCCCGCACCGAGATGTCGAAGATCCTGGCCACCCACGACTGGGACTCGATCGACGGCCTGTGGATGCAGGTCGGCTGCTACACCGCCAACGCGATGCAGCTGGAGGCCGGGCGCACGCCCGAGCAGCTGCTGCCCTGCGCCGGCGAGGGCGCCAACGGCGGCCGCATCCAGATGCTGCCGCTCGGCACCGAGGTCGAGGGTGCGTCCACGCCCTATGCGCCGCTGGGCGCGCCGCGCATCTCCTATGCCTCGCCGCCCTATTCCGGCGGCCTGGCGCTGAAGCTGGCGGTGTCGAAGCTGGACGGCAACGAGATCCCGGAACTGACCGTCCTGCCGCTGCCGATCGTCACCAACGAGACCATCCAGCTGTGCCAGGAAGGGACCTGGGACGAGATGGCGGCCGGCTGCAACGCCTTCCTGCCGTCGCTGGTGCCGAACCCCGGCTGGTTCGCGTCGATCTATTCGCCCGACACGCCCGAGATCGGGCTTGCCGCGGCGCTGGTCGGCCAGCCCGAGAACTGATCGGCGCAGCCTGAGCGCGCGCCGACGCTCCGCGCACGGGGCGGCCCTCGCGGCCGCCCCGTTTGCCGCAGGGGCCGGGCGCAGGGGGACCCGCCGGTGACCGCGATCTCGGTCCGCAACATCCGCAAGGCGTTCGGCGCCACCGTGGCGCTGGACGACGTCTCCTTCGCGGTGGCGGAAGGGGCGGTGCACGCGCTGCTGGGCGAGAACGGCGCCGGCAAGTCGACCATCGTCAAGATGCTGAGCGGCCTGCTGCGGCCCGACGCCGGCGAGCTCGCCATCCTCGACCGGCCGGCCCGGTTCGGCGCGCCGCGCGCGGCGCCCAGGGCCGGGGTGCAGACGGCGTTCCAGGAGCTGACCCAGGTCGCCGAGCTGACGGTGGCCGAGAACATGCTGATGCCCTATGCGCCGGTGAACCTGCTGGGCCAGGTGCGGCGGCGGCGGGCGGAAGCGGCGGTGGTCGCCCATCTGGAGCGCCTGGGCCTGGGCGAGGTCCATCCGCGCGAGGAGGTGCGGCGGCTCGACTTGTCGATCCGCCAGAAGATCGAGATTGCCCGCGCCATCTTCCGCCAGCCGCGCATCCTGCTGCTCGACGAGCCGACGTCGAGCCTGTCCGGCCGCGACATCGACTGGCTCGGCGGGCTGATCGCGGAGCAGAAGGCGGCCGGCACCACCATCCTGTTCATCTCGCACCGCATGCCCGAGGTGCGGCGCTTCTGCGACACGCTGACGGTGCTGCGCAACGGCAAGGACGTCGGCACCGCGCCGGTCGGCGAGCTCGACGACGACGCGGTGATCCGCATGATCATCGGCCGCTCGCTGGCCGCGACCTTCCCGGAGCGGCGCCGGGCGGTGCGGCCGGACCTGCCGCCGGCACTGTCGGCGCGGGGCCTGGCCACCATGGGCAAGCTGCGCGACGCCAGCTTCGACCTGCAGGTGGGCGAGGTGCTCGGCGTCGCCGCGCTGCAGGGCATGGGCCAGCAGGACCTGTTCCTGTCCTGCTTCGGCATGGCCGAGGCGACCGCGGGCAGCATCGCCGTCAACGGCAAGGAGGTCGCGATCACCACGCCGGTGGACGCGGTGCGTGCCAGCATCGGCATCAGCCTGGTGCCGGAGGAGCGCAAGACCGAGGCGCTGCTGCTGGAGCTGGACGGCCGCGTCAACGTCAGCCTGCCGGTGGTCGACCGCTTCACCCGCTTCGGCATCGTCCAGCGCGGCCGCGAGGCGGCGGCGGTCAACGAGATGCTGGACCTGGTCCAGGTGCACCGGCGCGCGCTTTACACGCCGCTGGCCGCGTTCAGCGGCGGCAACCAGCAGAAGGTGGCGATCGCCAAGTGGCTGCTGGCGCGCAGCGCCACCCTGATGATGTTCGACCCGACCCGCGGCGTCGACATCGGCACCAAGCACGAGCTCTATGTGCTGATCCGCGCCTTCGCCGAGGCCGGCGGCGCCGTGCTGTTCCATTCCACCGAGATCGCCGAGCTGGTCAACCTGTGCGACCGGGTGCTGGTGATGTATCGCGGCCGCATGGTGGCCGAACTGGCCGGCGAGGCCATCACCGAGGAGGCGATCATGCGCGCCGCCCTCGGCGGGACCGCGCCGAGCGAGGCGGCGGCGTGAGCGCCGAGACCGCAGCCGGCGCGTCGCACGGCGGCCAGGCCGCGCTGCGGCGCTGGGCGGACCGCAACCGCGGGCTCGGCGTCGCCGTGCTGGTCTTCGTCGGCCTGCTGCTGGTGGTCGAGGCGATCACCGCCTACGGCCTGACCTATTTCGACGCGCAGTCGCTGGTGTCGGCCACCGGCACCGCCAGCGCGCTGGCGGCGATGGGACAGACGCTGGTGGTGCTGACCGGCGGCTTCGACCTGTCGGCCGGCGCCGTCATCTCGCTGGTCAACGTCACGCTGGCCAGCGAGATGGGCATGACCGCCGATCCGACGACGATGGTCCTGCTGGCGCTGGCCGGCGTCGGCATCGGCGGCTGCGTCGGGCTGGTCAACGGCGTGCTGGTCGCGTTCCTCCGGCTACAGCCGATCGTGGTGACGCTGTCGACCATGTTCATCGTCCAGGGCCTGACCCTGCTGATCATGGACAAGCCCGGCGGCTTCACGCCGTTCGAGTTCTCGATCTTCTTCACCGGCGACGTGATCGCCGGCGTGCTGCCGGCGCCGGTGCTGGTGGTGCTGGTGGCGATCGCGCTGTGGCGCCTGGTCGCCGGCTCGCGGCTCGGCACCGCGCTCTATGCTGTCGGCAGCGACGAGGCCGCGGCCGCCGCGGCCGGTGCGCGTGCGGCTGACCAAGCTGGCCGCCTATGTCATGGCCGGCATGTGCTACGGCGCCGCCGGCGTGTTCTTCACCGCCCAGATCGGCGCCGGCGACCCGCTGGTCGGCCGGCCGATGCTGCTGCCGATGTTCGCCGCCATCGTCATCGGCGGAACCCGGCTGGGCGGCGGGCGCGGCAGCCTGGTCGGCTCCGCCATCGGCGCCTACATCCTGGCCGTGGTCGCCAGCATCATCTTCGTGCTGTCGGTCTCCGCCCTGTTCACCACCATCGTCGAGGGCGTGATCCTGCTGCTGGCGGTGATCGCCGCCTCGCTGGACCGCACATCGCCGCTGTTCTCCTCGGTCCGCCACCTGTGGCGCCGGCTGGACGCGGCGCGCCGCGGCGTGCTGCCGCGCCAGGTCGACGCGCGGCACCCCGCCGGCCCTGCCGCGGCCGGCGGCCTTGGCCGACACCGCGACCCCGGGCTGGCTGGCCCGCAACCGGCACATCCTGCGTTTCATCTGGCCGGCCTATGCCTGCTTCGCGGTGGTGCTGGTCGCGACCCAGCTGGTCTATGGCGACACCCTGTTCAGCTGGGGCTACTACAACTCGCTGGTGGTGCTGTCGTCGTTCATGCTGGTGCTGGCGCTGGGCCAGGGCGCGGTGATCCTGACCGGCGGGCTCGACCTGTCGGTGCCATGGACCATCGGGCTGTGCGGCATCCTCGCCGCCGGCATCATGGCCGGGACCAACGGCAACATCCCGCTGGCGCTGGCGGCTGCGCTGGGCGCGGGGCTGCTCGCCGGCCTGTTCAACGGGCTCGGCGTCGTGCTGCTCGGGCTGTCGCCGATCGTCACAACGCTGGCCGCCAACGGCATCCTGCAGGGGCTGGCGCTGCTCTACAGCAACGGCACGCCGGACGGCTTCGCCGCGCCGGGCCTGCGCTGGTTCATGACCGACCAGTCGATCGGCGTGACGCCGGTGGTGCTGAGCATGGTGCTGTTCGTGGGCCTTGCCGTCCTGCTGCTCGGTCACACCGCCTTCGGCCGGCGGGTGTTCGCGGTCGGCAACAGCCTGCGGGTGGCGCGCCTGTCCGGGGTCGACACCGGCCGCACCATGGTCGGCGTCTACATGCTGAGCGGCCTGTGCTCGGCGCTGGTCGGCGTGATGCTGGCCGGCTTCAGCGGCCAGGCCAGCCTGGGCATGGGCGACGACTATCTGCTGCCGTCGATCGCGGTCGTGGTGGTCGGCGGCACGCTGATCACCGGCGGCCGCGGCTCCTATGTCGGCATGATCGGCGGCGTGCTGCTGCTGGTCGCGCTGCAGACCCTGCTGGCCGGCACCACCCTGCCGGTCGCGTTCCGCGACATCATTTTCGGGCTGGTCGTGCTGGCCGCCGTGCTGGTGCTGCGCGAGCGCGCCCGCTAACCGAAGAGACAGGACATGACCGAACCCGCCGACGAGTTCCGCCCCCGCCCCGGCCTGCGCGTGCTGGTCACCGCCGGCGCCGCCGGCATCGGCCGCGAGATCGCCGAGGGCTTCCTGCGCAACGGCGCGCGCGTGTTCGTCTGCGATATCGACGAGGCGGCGCTGGTGGCATTCAAGGCCGCGCACCCCGCGGCGCTGACGACCCATTGCGACGTTGCCGACCAGGCCGATGTCGACGCCATGTTCGACCAGCTCGAGCGCGAGCTCGGCGGGCTCGACGTGCTGATCAACAACGCCGGAATCGCCGGCCCGACCACCACGGTGGAGGCGATGGACCCGGACGACTGGCGGCGTACGGTCGACATCAACCTGAATGGCCAGTTCTATTGCCTGCGCCGGGCGGTGCCGCTGCTGAAGCGGTCGTCGGACGCCTCGATCGTCGCGCTGTCGTCGGTTGCCGGGCGGCTGGGCTTCGCCCGGCGGCTGCCCTATTCGGCGACCAAGTGGGCGATCGTCGGCATGACCGAGAGCCTAGCGATCGAGCTGGGCCCGGACGGCATCCGGGTGAACTGCATCCAGCCGGGCATCGTCGAGGGCCCGCGCATCGACCGGGTGATCGCCGCCCGCGCGGCGGAGGAGGGCGTCAGCTTCGAGGAGATGCGCACGCGCAACCTGTCGAAGGTGGCGATGAAGAAGATGGTCACCGCCCGCGACATCGCCAACACGGCGCTGTTCCTGTGCTCGCCGGCCGGCGCCAACATCACCGGGCAGGCGCTCAGCGTCTGCGCCGGCGTGATCTCGCTGTAGGGAGGAGAACTGTCATGGCCGAAAAGGTCGGTCTCGTCGGCGGCGGCCTGATCGGCCGGGCCTGGGCCATCGTGTTCGCGCGCGCCGGATGCGACGTCGTGCTGTACGACAGCGTCGACGGCGCCGCCGCGGCCTCGCTGAAGGCGGTCGACGCGCTGCTGCCCGACCTGGAGGCGCAGGACCTGCTGGCCGGCGGCGACGCGGCCTCGGTGCGGGGGCGCATGCGGGCCGCGACCGGCCTGGCGGATGCGGTCGACGGCGCGGTCCACGTGCAGGAGAGCACGCCCGAGATCCTCGAGATCAAGCGCGAGGTCTGGCGCGGGCTGGACGCGGCCGCGGGGCCCGACACCGTGCTGGCCAGTTCCACCTCCGGCCTGTTGCCGTCCAGCTTCACCGAGGGATTGGCCGGCGGCCGGCGCTGCCTGGTCGCCCATCCGATCAATCCGCCCTTCGTGGTGCCGGCCGTCGAGCTGGTGCCGGCGCCGTGGACCGACAGGGCGGTGATGGAGCGTACCGCCGCGCTGATGCGCCGGGTCGGCCAGGCGCCGATCGTCATGGGCAAGGAGATCGAAGGCTTCGTGATGAACCGGCTGCAGGGCGCGCTGCTGCACGAGGCGTTCCGGCTGGTCGCCGACGGCGTGGTCGGCGCCGAGGACGTCGACATCGCGCTGAAGGACGGCATCGGGCTGCGCTGGTCGTTCATGGGCCCGTTCGAGACCATCGACCTCAATGCGCCGGGCGGCCTGGCCGACTATGCCGCGCGCTACGAGCCGCTTTACGCCGGCATCTTTCCCAGCCAGACAAGGCGAGTGGACTGGGTCGGCCCGCTGGCCGACTCGATCCAGGCCGAGCGGGCGAAGAAGGTGCCGCGCGACAGGCTGGGCGAGCGCGCGCTGTGGCGCGACCGCCGGCTGATGGGCCTGGTCGCCCACAAGCGCGCGATGGACAGCAAGTACGGGAAGTAGGAGACCGCCGACATGGCAGCAAAACGCAAGGTCATCATCACCTGCGCCGTGACGGGGGCGATCCACACGCCGTCGATGTCGGCCGCCCTGCCGGTGACGCCGACCGAGATCGCCGAGGCCGCGATCGGCGCGGCCGAGGCCGGCGCGGCGATCATCCACCTGCACGCGCGCGACCCCAACGACGGCCGGCCGACCCAGGACCCGGCGGTGTTCATGCAGTTCCTGCCGCGGATCAAGCAGGCCTGCGACGCGGTGATCAACCTGACCACCGGCGGCGCGCCGACCATGACCGTGGCCGAGCGCCTGCGTCCGGCGGCCGAGCTGCAGCCGGAGGTCGCCTCGCTGAACATGGGCTCGATGAACTTCGGCCTGTTCCCGATGCTGGAACGTTTCAAGGAGTTCAAGCACGACTGGGAACGCCAGCACCTGGTCAACAGCCGCGACCTGGTGTTCAAGAACACCTTTCAGGACATCGAGACGGTGCTGACCACCTGTTCCGGCAACCGCACCCGCTTCGAGTTCGAGTGCTACGACATCTCGCATCTGTACAACCTGGCCCATTTCCGCGACCGCGGGCTGGTCAAGCCGCCGATGTTCATCCAGTCGGTGTTCGGCATCCTCGGCGGCATCGGCACCCATCCCGAGGACCTGATGCACATGAAGCGGACCGCCGACCGGCTGTTCGGCGACGACTATCACTGGTCGATCCTCGCCGCCGGCCGCCACCAGATCCCGCTGGCGACGATGGGCGCCAGCATGGGCAGCAACGTCCGCGTCGGGCTGGAGGATTCGCTGTGGGCCGGCCCCGGCAAGCTGGCCGAATCCAACGCCCAGCAGGTCCGCATGATCCGCCACGTGCTGGAAGGCCTGTCGCTGGAGGTGGCGACGCCGGACGAGGCGCGCGAGATGCTGTCGCTGAAGGGTGGCGACGCGGTTGGCTTCTAGGCGCCGGCCGGCGTCAGCCTTTGCCGCAAGGGGCAACCGGGGAGGAGAACGATGAACATCGAAGTGCTGGTCGACGTGAAGACCGAGCTGGGCGAGGGGCCGCTGTGGGACGTCGACGAACAGCGGCTGTACTGGATCGACAGCTTCGGCGCCAAGGTGTTCCGCTGCGCGCCCGACGGCTCGGAGGTGCGCGCCTGGGAGGTGCCGGAGAAGATCGGCTCGATGGCGCTGCGCAAGGGCGGCGGCGCCATCGTCTCGCTGCGCACCGGGCTGCATGCCCTCGACTTCGACAGCGGCGACTGCACGCCGATCGCCGACCCTGAAGCCGACCTGCCCAGCACGCGGCTGAACGACGGCAAGGTCGACCGCCAGGGCCGCTTCCTGGTCGGCTCGATGGACATGAACGAGGACGACGGCGTCGGCGCGCTGTACCGCCTCGACCCCGACCTGTCGGTGACCAAGCTGGAGGGCGGCATCATCTGCTCGAACGGCCCGTGCTTCAGCCCCGACGGCCGCACCTTCTATTTCACCGACACCTGGTCGGGCGAGATCTCGGTCTACGACTACGACACCGCCAGCGGCACGCCGTCGAACAAGCGCTGCTTCACCCGGGTGAAGGACCTCGGCGCCGAACTGACCGGCCAGTACGGCGCCTATGACGGCGCCACCGTCGACGCCGAGGGCTGCGTCTGGACCGCGCTGGTCTATGCCGGCTACCTGCTGCGCTATGCGCCCGACGGCTCGCTCGACCGCCGCATCGACATGCCGGTGAAGAAGGTGACCAGCGTGATGTTCGGCGGCCCCGACATGGACGAGCTCTACGTCACCTCGATGGCCCGCCCGCCGCTGCCGCGCTTCCCCGGCGACGGCCCGCTGCGCGGCAGCCTGTTCCGCATCACCGGCCTCGGCATCCGCGGCGTGCCCGAGGCGCGCTTCGCCGGGTAGGGGACGCGCCTCGCTCGCCATCCGCGCTCTCGATGCCGAGCAGACGGCCGCGCGGCTGGACGCGCTGGCCGGCCTGCTGCACGCCTGCGTCCATGCCGGCGCCAGCATCGGCTTCGTGATGCCGTGCCCGCTCGCGGAAGCGGCGGCGTTCTGGCGCGACAAGGTGCTGCCGGCGGTGCAGGCCGGCAGCCGCGTGCTGCTGGTGGCGGAGGAAGGCGGCCGGATCGTCGGCTCAGGCCAGCTCGGCTGCGACACCCCGGCCAACGGCCGCCACCGCGCCGAGGTCTCCAAGCTGCTGGTCCATCCCGACGCGCGCCGCCGCGGCATCGCCCGCGCCCTGATGCTGGCGCTGGAGGACGCGGCGCGGGCGCGCGGCCGCAGCCTGCTCGTGCTCGACACCCGCACCGGCGACGCCGCCGAGCCGCTCTACGCCGCGCTCGGCTACCAGGTGGCCGGCACCATCCCCGGCTATTGCCGCGACCCGTTCGCCGAGCGGCTGGACGCCACCACGGTGATGTACAAGACGCTGTAGTGCAGCCCGCTCAGGGCAGGCGCACGGTCGCGGCCTCGCCGTCGGCTACGCTGGCCGGAATCGGCTCGGCCTCGCCGCAGGTCACCGCGTAACGGCCGGCAGGCACCTCCGCCGGTGGGCCGCCGACGGCGACGGTGGCGACATCGGCTCCGTCCGCGCCGCGGATCGCACACAGCGGCCGCATCGCATCGGCGATTGCCCGGTCGAAGCTGGCGGAATCCTCGGCCTGCAGGTACACGCCGCCCGAAGCGGCGGCCCAGGCGCGGAAGGTGTCGGCCAGTCCGGCGTCGTCGACGGCGAAGCCGACGATGTTGATGCGTGTCTCGATCCCGGCCTCGGCCAGGCGTGCGATCTCGGCAGCGGGGTCGCCGTCGCAGGTCTCCTCGCCGTCGGTGACCAGGATCACCAGCCGCGGCGGCGTCGCGGCCGCCAGGTCCTCGGCGACCAGCGCCAGCGCCTGGGCGATCGGCGTGCGCGCGCCGTCGACCGGCTGCAGCCCGGCGATGGCCGCCTGCGCGGCGACAGGATCGAGCGGGCCGGGCGGCACCGCCAGCGTGGTGTCGCAGCTACCCTCCGCGCCCTGACCGAACAGCCGCAGCGCGAACGGCGCGCCGGCGGGCACGATCTCGCCGGCCAGCCGGGCGAGGGTGGCCTGGGCCACAGCGATGCGCCGGCCGTCCGGCGTGCGCTGCAGCATGCTGCCGGAGACGTCGAGCAGCACCTCCACCGCTCCGTAGCTCGCTGCCGACAGCGCGGTGCCGTCGTCGCCGGCGACCACCGCAATGCTGCCGCGCCCCGTCTCGGCCGGTCCCGGTTCCGGCGGGATGCCGGCGGTCAGGCCATAGGCCATCGGCGCCTCCAGCACGGCGGCGAGGCGCCGCCACGCCGTCTGGTAGTCGCCGATCGAGGCGGCGACGGCCAGGTCGAACCCACCGGTGGCGAGCGTCCAGTCGCGCAGCAGCCCGGCCGGCCGCCAGCGGTCTTCACCCGGCACGATCGACGGCATCAGCAGGCCGTAGACGGCGGGCCGCTGCGCCGCCAGCCGCTGCCACAGCTCGCTGGCCAGCGGGCTCGGCTCGCTCTCGCCGTCGGTCAGCAGCACGACGGCGCGGCGGCCGTCGGCCTGGAACAGCGCCTCGGTGGCGGCGGACATCACCAGCTCGACGTCGCTGGAGCTGTCGAGCCAGTCATAGGCGGCGAGCGCGCGGTTCAGCGCCCGCCGGTCGGCGGTGAAGTCGCCGAGCAGCGGTGCCACCTCGCCACGGAACGGGAACAGGTTCAGCGCGGTGCGCGCCGGGTCGAGCCGGTTGATCAGGTCGGCCAGCGCCGCCCGCATCACCGGCTGCAGCTGCTGCACGCTGCCGCTGGTGTCCCACAGCACGGCGACCGCGGCCGGCGGCTGGAACAGCGTCACCGTGTAGGCGCCGGGTGCGACCGGCGCGACGTAGCGGGTGTGCTGCGCCGTGGCCTCGGTGCGCTCCAGCGCTGCCGCGCTGCCGTCGGCCGCGGTCATCGCGATGCCGACGCGGCCGCCCGACGGCTCGTCGACGGTCAGCGCCAGTCGGTCCATGCCGTCGGGCACGTCGACGACGAAGCTGTCGCGGGCATCGGCGCCGGCGAGCAGCCCGGTCCGCGTCTCGTTGAACGGCAGCGGGCGTGGGCCCGGTCCGGCCGCCGGCGGCAGCGGCCCGGTCGCAATCGCCTCCGGATGAGTCCACTCGAACGCGGCCGCGGCCCCGTCGTCGCCCCAGCTGCCGAGGATCGAGCGGTAGTCGTCGCCGACCGGCGCCTCGGTGACCGCGACATGCTGCGGATACGCCATGCGGGTGGCGCCAGCGGCGGCAAAGGCGGTGACGCGGAGATAGCGGGCCCAGACCGGCGCGTCGAACCGCAGCGGTCCGGCGGCGGGCAGCGGCCAGCGGCCGATGTCCTGCCAGGGCCCGGTCGCCGAATCCGCCGAGGCGGCAAGGGCGACGGCACCGGCCAGCGTCTCGGCCGGCGCCGCCGGGTCGTCCTGCCAGGCGAAGCCGGCAATCCGCGCGGCGCGGCCGTGGGCGAAGCCGATCACCCATTCCGCCGCGGCCGCATCCGCCGGTGCATCGGCGGCGATGTCGACGCCGTCGTCGGCCTGCGGCAGCCGCCAGACCACGTGGCCGCCCAGGTCCGGCCGGGCAATGTCGGGCCCGCCATCGCCGACCAGGTCGGACGGCAACGCGTCGGGCGCGGCGATGGCCTGCAGCTCGGCCAGGGTGACATAGGAGCCGCGTGCCTGGTTGCTGAGCGGCACCAGCCTGACGAAGCGGGCGGCCACCGGCGCCGGCAGCACGAAGCCCTGCAAGCCCGGCCGCGGCGACAGCGTGCCGCGCAGCGCCTGTGTGTAGGCCGCGCCGTCCAGCGAGGTTTCGATGGCGAAGTCGCGCAGCCGGTCCTCGACCGGCAGGCTGCCGGGGTCCAGGGCGAAGCCTATCAGGTCCACCGGCGCGTCGCCGGCCAGGTCGACCGTCGGCTGGACCGTGGCCAGCTCGTAGCCGGCGATCTGCGCGGTGCCGATCGCGTTGACGAAGCCGTCGGTCATTTCCGGCCGGCCGTCGACGGTGACGGCGCCGAGCGCCGCCCAGGCGACATCGACGCCGCCGAGCAGCGGGTCCGGCAGCCGCCAGGCGCGCTGCGGACCGACGACGACGGCGCCGACGGCCGGCGCGATCGACGCCCCGGCCACCGCCGGGGCGGTGCCGTCGGCGCTGGCCGCGATTTCCACCTGCACCGGCCCGTTGTCGGCGGCGAGCGGCGCCACGGTCAGCGCGACGGGCAGCGCGACGTCGGCGCCGGCCGCCAGCGCCACCGGACCGGGCGGCAGCGCCAGCCGCCACTGGCTGTCGCCGAGATGGGCGTGCAGCGTGACGTCCAGCGGGCTGCCGCCGGCGTTGGCCAGGCGCAGGGAGCCGGCGACGGACTGCGCCTGCGGCACGAAGGCGGCGACGGTGGCGCTGTCCAGCGTCAGTTCGGCCCGCAGCACGTCGGGCGGCGTTGCCGCCGCGGCGGTGCCGGCCAGCGCCACCGTTCCGGCATAGGGCCCCTCCGCCGCCTCGATGGCCAGGAACAGCCGGTCGGCGGCGGGCAGCTCGGCGGTCCAGGCGGTGCCGTCGAAGGTCAGCGCGACCAGGGTCGTCACGTCGTCGGGCGGCCAGCTGCCGGGCAGGTCGATCGCCTGCGCCACGCGGACGAAGGCGCGGTCGAGTGCGCCGCCCGGCGCATCGGGCGTCAGCGACAGCGTGGTCGCCGCGGCCAGCGGCGGCAGGCGGTACCAGTCGCCCTCCTGCGCGCCGAGGGTGCCGGCGATGCGGCCGTCGGCCGGCAACGGCGCGGCCTGCCACCAGCGGTCGTTCGGCTCCAGGTCTGCCGGCAACGCGAAATAGGAGGCCTGCTCCGCGGTCAGCCGATATGGCGTCGCCGCCGCGTCGTAGGAGCTGAGCGCAAGATAGATTTCGCCGGCCGGCAGCAGGCCGTCCCAGGAGACCGTGCGGGTCTCGTCCGCCGTGGCGGAGGCGCCCAGGCTGCCGAGGTCGAAGCCGGTCTCGCCCCAGCTCAGCGTCGCCTGCAGCCCGACCGCGCCGGGCAGGTCGATGGCCAGCCGCACATGGGTGTCGTTGGCCAGCGACAGCCGGTAGACGTCGATGTCGGCGGCGTCGGCGAGCCGGCCCTCGACGGCGCGACCCCCGGCCAGCGCCATGCCATCGACCGCCGACCCGTTCGGCTCCTGCTCCGGCACCGCGTCGGGGTCGGTGGTGCGGTTGGCCGGTCCGGTCGCGGTCGCCCGCAGCAGATAGCGGCCGTCGCGGCCGGCGACCTCGACGACATAGTCGCCTGCCGCCAGCGGCAGGTCGGCGATGCGCAGCAGGGCCGTGCCGTCCGGATCGGACGCTTCCGCCACCGGCGTGGCGGTGGAATCGTAGAGCGTCAGCCGCTGCAGCCCTTCGCCGGCCGCCTGGACCAGCCACAGCTGCGCCGCGCCGTCGACCGCGAAGCGGAACGCGTCGACGTCGTCGCCGTCCAGCGTGCCGAATGCTGCGCCGTCGTCGGCGAGGCGGCCGGCATTGGCGGCGTCGTCGTTCGGCTCGATCTCGGCGCCGGCCACCGGGGCCCCGCGGTCGGCGACGGTCAGCACGTAGCCGGCATCGACCGGCAGGCTGCCGGACAGGCAGACGACATGGCGCCCCTCGGCCAGCGTGGCGTCGGCGATGCGCACGGCGCCGTCGCCGCGGCGCTGCTGCGCCGGCATGCCGTCGGCGCCGACGAAGGCGAGGGTCAGGCCGGCACCGTCCGGCGCGCGCGCCGCGATGTCGTAGCGCCGGCCGGCCCCGGCGGCGTCGACCGCGATGGCGAAGCAGTCGCTGTCCTCGGCCGCGATCGAGCCGATCAGCCGGCCGGCCAGCGCCACGCCGGCCGCGACCGGGAAGGCGCGGTCGGCGTCGTCGTTGGGTTCCTCCTCGCGGTCCGGCGCGCGGGCGCCCTCGGCCGCGGCGGCGATGGCCAGGGCCGAGCCCTCCGGCGCGCCGAGCGCGACGATGGTGTAGTCGCCGGCGGCGAGGCCGAGGTCGGCGATGCGCACCGTGCCGGCGGCATCCGCCGCGACCGCGTTGACCAGGACCAGGCCGTCTGCGTCGCGCAGCTGGACGAACAGCGGCACGCCGAGCGGGCCGGTCGCCGTCAAGGACCAGCGCATGGCGGCGGCGTCCGCATCGAGCGTCCACGGCACCTCGACCTGGGCGGTTGCCGCGGCGGTCAGCGCGAAGGCGCCGGCCTGCGCGCCCGGCGGCTCCGGCTGCGGCAGCGGCGCCGGCGTCGCCACGGCGTTGAGCCGGTAGAACAGGGCGCCGGTGTCGCTGGATACGAGGACGCCGTAGCGCCCGGGCAGCAGCACCGCTGGCGGCGTCTCCGCCGCGCCGTCGGCGGCGATGTCCGCCAGCGTCTCGGCCTGGATCGCGGTGGTGCCGTCGTCGGCGAAGAACAGGGCGAACAGCTGCAGGTGGGCCTGCTGGCCGGGCAGGCCCTGCAGCGACAGCTGCCAGGTGGCTGCCTCGTCGACCTGCCACAGCAGGGTGTCCTGGTCCGGTCCGTCGACCGAACCGGCCACGCAGAACGCTTCGGCGACGGCCTGGGCGTCGGCCATGGCGTCGTTGGGCTCGACCTCGGCGATGCAGGCGGCCGTCGCCCGATCCGCCGCCAGGACCACGAGCCCGGCCAGCAACAACCAGATCCCCCGCCTGCACCGCATTCCGTCCGCCCTCACTGCCTGCGCGCGCCGCTGCGGCCGCCCCTGTGGTCGACCGCCGGTTCAGCCGGCAATCACCGCGACGACGCCGCCGATCAGCGAACTCGCACCGGACAGGACGAAGCCACCGATGCCACCCGCGACCGCGCCGGTAATGCCGCCGGCCACGCAGATGGCGGCGCCGGCATAGGCACCGGGCATGCCGGCGGCGATCGTCAGCGCCATCAGTGCGAAGCAGCCGCCGACCTGGATGCCCTGGAACCAGACCAGAAAGGCCTCTTCGGTCATCACCGCACCGCCGGCCGGGTTCATGCCCAGGGTCGTGCCGGTGGCCGGGTCGACGCGCCACCAGGCCGCCAGCGGCCCGGCCGGGCCCGCGGTCGCGCCGGGCGGCAGCAGGACGACGGCACCGTCGGCCAGGTCGCGTGCGATCGCGGCCGTTGCCTCCGGCGGCAGATCGAAGGCCGCCAGCGCGGCCGGATCGGGCGAAATGAGCCGCTGCCAGCCGCGGCCGGCGGCCAGGTCGGCCTCGTGCAGCGCCGCCGCATTGCCGATGGCGCCGTCGCCGGCCAGCGTGTCCTCGACCACGGTGTCGCGCACGCCCTGCGCGACCCGGCTGGCAAAGGCGTCCGCGCCGGACACCGCCACGTCGTTGGCGACGATGTCGAACAGCAGGCTCGCGGTCAGGTCGGCCGCGCCGGTCCCGGCGATTCCCTGCCAGGTGAGCACGACATTGGGTCGGTCGAGATAGAGATCGGGTGTGGCGCCAGACGGCGCAAACCGGTTGAGGGCGAAGCGCAGCATCGGCAACTGGATGCGCGGCAGGTCGGTCGCCGCCCCGGCCGCCGTCGGGTCAGACTCCCGCAGCAGCGGAGCCACGGCCCGCAGCAACCCCGCGCTGTCGCGGGCGAGGTCGTGCCGCAGCGCGCTGGGCGCCGGCGCCGCCCCGAGCACCATGACGTCGACCTCGCGCATCAGCCCCAGCGCGCGCCGCATGCGCTGGGCCGCGGACAGGTCGGGCGCGGCGCCGCTGGCGCGCGCGTCCGGGCCGAGCAGGTCGAACACGGTGCGGCGCTGCACCGCGGCGGCGGCCCCCGGCCGCTCCACCGCGATCTCCAGCCACTCGGCGGTGATGCGGACCGGCGCGTTGGCTTCGTCCGGCGCGGCCTGCGGCTCCGGTGCATCGTCGTCGAACAGGCCGCCGACCCGCTGCTCGAAGTCGCCGAACATGGTCGGCTCGATGCCGAGCGCCTGCATGGTCGCGCGGTCGGCGGGCAGCACCTCGCCGCGCATGGTGAACAGCCGGTCCGTCACCAGCTCGTCGCCGATGCGCAGCTCCGGCTGCCAGACCCAGGCGTCGGCCGCGGCCTGCAGCACCGCGGCGACGGGGTCGGGCTGCTCGAGCAGCCGCTGGGCCGGGGGGGTGCCCAGGGGCGCCTGGCGCAGCGTTATTGCCTGCCCGTCGAGCAGGCCGGGGACCAGGCGATGGTCGAGAATGGTCTCCTCGTGCAGCTGCCCGTCCTGCCAGATCTCGACGACCAGCCGCAGGGCGACGGCATGGCGCAGTTCGTCGGGCAGTGCCTCCGGCGCCATCGTCTCGTGCGGCGGCGGCGCGACCACGGTCGGCGCGGAGGGATCGGCATCGACCCAGCCGTCGCCGTCGCGGACCTGCACCCACCAGTGATCCTGCAAGGCGGCGACGGCCTCGGCATCCGCGCCGGCATCGGCACCGGCGGACACGTCGCCAAGCGCGGCGAGCACCGCATCGGCCAGGCGGGCGCTGCGGCTGTCGATGGTCGCGGCATCGGCGCGCGCGCGCTCCTGCGCCGCCGCCACGTCGGCGGCCAGCGCCTGCGCGAAGTCTGCCGACGCATCGGTCATCTGGGTGGCCAGGATCGCCCGGCCGGCCGGATCGGCGGCATCGGCGACCGCCGTCGCCGGAGCGTCGCGCAGCGCCGCGGCGGCATCGGCCGAGAGGGCGGCGCGGGCCAGCCGCACCTCGTAGCCGGCGTCCGCCAGCATCGTGGCGAGCAGCAGCGCCCGGTCGAGGCTGTTGCCGTGGCGGTCCATCAGCGTGCCGCGGGCGCCCCGCAGGCTGCCGCGATAGGGCACCAGCACGATGTTCTGCCGGGTCCAGTCGGTCAGTGCGTCGACCGAGAGGCCGGCGGCCTGCACCGTTGCCAGCGGATCGAAGCGGCTCCGCGGCGCGTCGCGGACGAATGCATCGAGCGCACCGGCCAGGCCGTCGAGGTCGTCGGCCAGCGCGACCAGGCCGGGATCGGCTGCATCCGCGGCGGCAGTCGCCACCGGAGGCGGCGGGCTGGCAAGCGCCTCGGCCGCAGGGGCAAAGCCCTGGTCGGCGGCCGCCGTCAGCCAGCGCGCGGCCGCGACCGGGTCTGCGGCGACGCCGTCGCCGGTCTGCAGCATGACGCCCAGCGCATATTGGGCGTCGGCAAGTCCGTCGGTGGCGGCCCAGGCATAGAGCTGCGCCGCCGCGTCGGCCTGGCCGTCGCGCTGCAGCGCGCGCCCGTACTGGAAGGCCAGCCGCGACGAATCCGGATGGTCGCGCAGCGCCTGGGCGCAGGCCGCGATCGCGGCTTCGGCGTCGATGGCCTCGAGGGCGATCCCGGCCACGCCCGCAGCCGGGTCGGGCGCGGCGGCCAGCCGGTCGCAGTCCTCCGACGGTGTCGCAGCGGCCAGCGGCGCGGCCGATGCGGCGACGAAGGCCGCGGCAAGAACGCACCGTGCGACCGTGGCGCGCCGGGGCAAGGGCGACCTGACTTCCTGCTTCAAGATTTTCGCAACTCCGCTGTCGGCCCCGGCTGCATGCCGGAGCGTCGTGGTCTCATATGCCGGCAACGGCGGCGGCGACCGTGCCGCCCAACGCCACCGAGGCGCCGATCAGCGCGGCCATCGCCGCGCCGTCGACAATGGCGACGGCGCTGGTGATCCCGCCGGCGATGCACAGCGCCGCACCCACCGCGACCCCGCCCATGCCGCCGCTGATCGCCATGCCCAGCGCGACGAAGCAGCCGCCGACCTGAACGCCCTGCGCCAGCAGCACCGCGCGCTCGGTCATCGCCGCGCCGCCGGCGAGATTCATGCCGAGGGTGGTGCCGGTCGCCGGGTCGATCCGCCACCACGCGACCTGCGGCCCCGCCAGCGTGGCGACCGGCGCCGGCGGTGCGAGGACGACGGCGCCGGCCTCGGTCTGCGCGGCGATGGCGGTGCGCACGTCGTCTGCCAGCGCCAGGCCACGCAGCGTGCCGGCATCGCCCGGCCGCACGACCACCCAGTCCTGGCCTGCGGCCATGTCGGCCTCGAACAGGGCGGCGGCGTTGCCGGTCGGGCCGGGCCCGGCCAGCGCGTCCTCGGCGACGGTGTCGCGCACGCCCTGGGCGAGCCGGGCCGCGAAGCCGTCGGCGCCGGCCGGCGTGCCGACGCCGTTCTCGACGATGTCATAAAGCAGGGTGGCGCGCAGGTCGTCCCTGCCGGTCCCGGCCCAGCCGCTCCAGGCCAGCACGATGTTCGGCCGGTCCAGGTACGGCTGCGCGTCCGCGCGGCTGTCCTGGCGCAGCAGCGCATGGCGGTACAGCGGCAGCTGGATGCGCGGGATGGTGTCCATCGGCGCCACCGCCGCATCCGGGCCCTGGCCGAGCAGGGCGGGCAGCGCGCGCAGCAGCGCGGCGGCGTCGCGGCCCATCGTGGCGCGGACGAAGCTGGCCGGCAGGGCCGCACCGGTCACCAGAATGTCGACCTCGCGCATCATGCCGAGCGCCCGCTGCAGCCGTTCGGCCGGACCCACGGCCGGCGCGGCCGGCACGCCCGCGGCGCGCGCGGCGGGCCCGATCAGGTCGAATACCGGCCGGCGGTGAACCGCGGCCGGCGCGCCCGGCACCTCGACCGTGAATTCCAGCCATTCCGCGGTCAGCCGCAGCGGCGCGGTCGCCTCGTCGGGCGGCGACGCCGGCTCGGCCGGCTGCTCGTCGAACACGGTGCCGAGGCGGTCGCCGAGGTCGCCGAAGATGCCGGTGCCGATGCCCAGGCCACGCAGCGTCTCGGGGCCGGCCGGGAGCACCTCGCCGCGGGTGGTGAACAGGTTCTCCTCCAGCGCCTCGTCGCCGACGGTCAGCACCGGTTGCCACACCCAGGCGTCGGCGGCGGCGGCAAGCGCCGTCGTCGCGAGATCCGCCGGGGTGTCCGAAAGCACGGACGCGGCCGGCGGCGCGCTCATCGGGATGTGGCGCAGCACCACCGGTCGGCCGATCAGCGCGGCCGGGACCAGCGGCTCGGTCATCACCGTCTGCTCGCGCAGGCGCCCCTGCTCCCAGAACTCGACCACCAGCCGCAGGGTGACGCGGTGCTGCAGCGCGTCCGGCAGGGCGTCGGCGGCGAAGCTCTCCTGCGCCGCCGGTGCGGCGACAAGTGCTGCGGACGGATCGGCGTCGACCCAGCCGTCGCCCTCGGCGACCTGGACCCACCAATGGTCGGCGAGGGCCGCGTCGAAGTCGCCGCTGGCGCCGGTCCCGCGCTCGCCCAGTGCTGCCAGCAGATCGGCGGCGATGGTGTCGCTGCGCCGGTCGACCGTCTCGGCCAGCGCGCGTTGCCCCTCGGTCTCGCGCGCCACCGTTTCGGCCAGCGGCGCCAGCGCGTCGCCGGCAGCTTCGGCAAGCCGGGCAACGGTGGCGGCCCGGTCCGGCGCCGGGTCGTCGGCGATGGCGACGGCGGAGGCATCGCGCAGGGCGGCCGCGGAAGCGGCGTCCAACGTCGCGTGCGCCAGCCGCACCTGGTATCCGGCCATGCCGAGCAGCTCGGCCAGCAGCAGCGCGCGGTCCAGGCTGTTGGCGTGGCGGTCCAGCAAGGCGCCGCGGGCGCCGCGCAGGCTGCCGCGATAGCCGACCAGCGCCACGTTGTCGGCGACCCAGCCGGTCAGCGCCTCGACCGACGGTCCTGCCGCCTGCAACACCGCCACCGGGTCGATGCGGCTGCGCGGGGCGTCGCGGCCGAGCGCGTCGAGGACCTCGGCCACGCGGTCCAGGCCCGCGGCCAGCGCATCGTCGCCGACCGGCTCCGCGCCGGCGGCGGCCGCCGCCCGTACCCGCGCCAGCGCCTCGGCCGCGCCGGCCAGGCCGTCGTCGGCGGCCCAGGCATAGAGCCGCGCCGCCGCCTCCACGTCGCCGCTGCGCCCAGCGCGCGGGCATATTGGTAGGCCAGGCGCGGTTCGGCGGGGAAGTCCCGCAGCGCCTGCGCGCATGCGTCCAGCGCGGCCGCGGCGTCGATGTCCGCAAGCGCGACGCCCGGCACGCCCGCCACGCCGCCGGGCTCCGCCGCCAGCCGGTCGCAGGCGTCCGCGGCGCTCTCGTCGGCGCGCGCCGCCGATGCGGCCACGATGGCGGCGCACGCCAGGGCGGCGGTCCGGCACAGCAGGCCGGCGTTCCGCCCGGAAACGACGCCCGACAGGGACGCCGGTTGTCGCGATCGCATTGTTCCGGTCACCTTGCCCCCCAGGCCTGCCGGCTAGCCGGTCCCGATCAGGATTCCGGTGGCCAGCATCGCCGTGACCATGGCAATCACGCCGCCGCCGATGCCGCCGGCCACCGCGCCGCCGACCCCGCCCGCGGCACAGGCCATGCCGGCGGCGGCGCCGCCGGCGTCGTTGCCGGCAATGGCCCTGCCGAGCATCATGAAGCACAGGCCGGTCTGCACGCCCTGGGCGACCAGAAAGGCGTTCTCGACCATGTCGGCACCGCCGTGCGGGGTCATGCCCAGGGTCGTGCCGCTGCGTGCATCGATCCGCCACCATGCGACCTTCGGCCCGGCGTCCGTCTCGACCGGGCTGGGCGG
The DNA here is from genome assembly GCA_041396705.1 of Alphaproteobacteria bacterium. Lineage (NCBI taxonomy): Bacteria > Pseudomonadati > Pseudomonadota > Alphaproteobacteria > Alphaproteobacteria bacterium. The sequence goes on along the minus strand of JAWKYB010000002.1, from coordinate 130,386 downwards.
TGCCACCACGTAGGCGCCGCCGGCAAGGTCGGCGGCGATGGCGGCCCGTGCCGCGTCCGGCAGCGCCAGCCCGCCGACTGCGCCGGGGTCGGCGGGGTCGAGCAGCAGCCAAGGCCGTCCGGCGGCGAGGCCGGCCTCGTAGAGCGAGGCGGTGCTGCCGGGAACCCCGGTACCGGCCAGTTCGTCCTCGGTGACGGAGTCGCGCACGCCCTGGGCCAGCCGTGCCGCAAATCCGTCGGCCGCCACCACGCCGACGTCGTTGGCGACGATGTCGTATTGTTGCCAAGGCTGCAGCGCGTCTGCCCGCTCGCCGTCGAGGCCGGTCCACAGCAGCGAGACGTTGGGGCGGTCGAGATAAGGCCGGGCGGCGGTACCGGCGAAGCGCAGCGCCGCGTAGCGGTAGAGCGGCAGCGGGATCCGCGGCAGGCCGACGGTCGGCTCCGCCGTCGGTTCCGCGCCGTCCCGCAGCGCCGGCGCCAATGCGCGCAGCAGCGCCGCCATGTCGCGGGCCAGCACGCCGCGGACGAAGTCGGCCAGCGTCGAGGCGCCGGCGATCTGGATGTCGACCTCGCGCAGCAGCGCCAGCGCCCGGCGCTGCCGTTCGGCGCGGTCGAGCGTCGGTGCAGGGACCGGGGACGCCGAACGTGCGACCGGGCCGAGCAGGTCGAACACCGTGCGCCGCTGCAGCACCGGCGCGGCGCCAGGCACGTCGATCTCGATCGCCAGCCACTCGGCCGCGACCCGCACCGGCGCGTTGGCCTCGTCCGGCGCGACGGGCTCGGCGGCAACCGGCTCGTCGCTCAGCATCGAGACCGCATCCTGCGAGACCGCGTTGGTGTCGCCGAACAGGGTCGGTCCGAGGCCGAGTTCGCGCAGCGAGTCGGCGTTCGCCGGCAGCACCGTGCCGGCCGTTGTGAACAGACGGTCGGCAAACACCTCGCCGCCGATGCTGAGTTCCGGTTGCCAGACCCAGGCCTCCGTTGCCGCCGCCAGCGCCGTCTCGGTGGCATCGGCACCGGGCGTCGCCCGGAACGCCGGCAGCGCGCTGACCGGCAGTTGGCGCAGCACCACCGGCCGGTCGAGCAGGTCCGCCGGCACCAGCCGGTGCTCCAGCACCGTTTCCTCGCGCAGCCCGCCGTCGACCCAGAACGCCACCACCACGCGCAGCACGACCGCGTGCTGCAGCGCTGTCGGCAGATCGGTCGGTGACAGCGTTTCCGCCGCGTCGACATGCCCGACCGTGCCGGCCGATGGGTCGGCGTCGGTCCAGCCGGGCAGCAGGCCGCCGGTGCGTCGGACCTGGACCCACCAGTGATCCTGCAACGCCGCGATCGCGGCGGCGCGGTCGGCGGCGGCGGTCCCGACCGCGACGTCGCCGAGCCGGGCGAGCAGGTCGCGGCTCATCGCGTCCGAACGCCGCTGCACGGCGTCGGCGACGGCACGATCGTCGGCTGCCGCGCGCGCCAGCGCCGCGGGCAGGTCCGGCACCGCACCGCCGGCCGCCGCGGTCAGGCGTTGCGCGAGCGCTTCGGCGGACAACGCCGGCGCCGGCTCGTCCGGCGGCGCGGCATAGGCGTCGAGCAGCGCCGCGGCCGTCGCGGCGTCGAGCGTGGTACGGGCCAGCCTGACCTCGTAGCCGGCGGCCGACAGCAGCGCGGCCAGCAGCAGGGCGCGATCCAGGCTGTTGCCGGTCCGGTCGATCAGCGTGCCGCGGGCGCCGCGCAGGCTGCCGCGATAGGGCACCAGCGCGGTCTGGTCGGCCACCCAGGCGGTGACGGCCTCGACCGGCGCGCCGGCCGGCAGCGGCACCGCATCGAGGTCGAACCGATCGCGCGATGCGTCGCGGCGCACGCCGTCGAGGGCGTCCGCGAGCGCTTCCAGCCCGTCCGGCAGGTCGGTCGGCGACGGGTCGGCGACTGCGGCGACGGGGGTTGCGGCCGCCGGCGGGCCCGACGCGACGACAGGGTCCGCGGCATAGCCCTGGGCCGCCGCCGCGTCCAGCCAGCGGCGCGCCGCCGCCGGGTCGGCCGGCACGCCGTCGCCGGTCTGTAACATGATGCCGAGCGCATATTGCGCCGGCGCGAAGCCGTCGCCGGCCGCCCATTCGTACAGTCGGGCGGCGGCCGGCGCCTGGCCGGCGCGGTGCAGGGCGCGCGCATACTGGAAGGCAAAGCGGGCGGTGCCCGGCTGGGCCTGCACCGCGGCCGCACAGGCGGCCATGGCGGCTTCGGCATCGATGTCGGCAAAGGCGACGCCGGCGACGCCGGCACCGTACCCGGCAGCGCGGCCAGCCGGTCGCAGTCGGCTGCGGATGCGTCGTCCGCGGCGGCATCCTGCCCGCGCGCGGCGACGAGCCCCACGGCGATGAACGCGAAAGCGAGCACGGAACCGCGACGCACCGCCGGACCCTCGGCAGATGTGCAGATGCGGCTGCTACATTATACCCGGGCGGGGGCGTTGTCTCGCGGATTGCGCCGGGGGCCGGCGCCGCCCTATGCCGCCTGGGTCTCGCCGCGCGCCTCGGCCCGCACCAGCGGCAGGCTGACCGAGAAGGTGGCGCCGGCACCCTTGGTCGACACCACCCAGATCCGCCCGCCGAACTGCTGGACGATCTGGCGGGCGATGGCCAGCCCCAGCCCGCTGCCGCCGGAGCTGCGCTCGCCGGCGTCCCAGCCGCGCGCGAACTTGGAGAAGATCACCGCCTGGTCGGCCTCGGCGATGCCGGGCCCGTTGTCGGCGATGTGCACCTGGTAGCGGCCGTCGCGCACCTCGCTGCGCACGGAGACGCGCGGGTCGGCGGCGTCGTTGTACTTGATCGCATTGGACAGCAGGTTGATGAACACCTGCTTCAGCCGGTCGCGGTCGGCGCGGACCAGGGCGGCGCGGCCGGGCGGCGCCGTCTCGATCCGGGTGGCCGCGCGCTCGGCCAGGCCGGACATGGTGGCGACGGCGTCGGCCAGCACCGCGTCGGGGTCGAACACCTGCACCGGCCACGGCACGTCGGCATTCTCCAGCCGGCTCAGGTCGAGGATCTCGTCGAGCAGGCGGGTCAGCCGCTGGCTCTCGTTGACGATGATGTCGAGGAAGCGGCGCGCCTGCTCGCTGTCCAGATCCTTCAGCTCCAGCAGGATCTCGGAGAAGGAGCGGATCGAGGTCATCGGCGTGCGCACCTCGTGGCTGACCCGGCTGAGGAAGTCGTCCTTCATGATGTCCAGCCGCTTCAGCTGCTCGTTGGCGTTGCGCAGCTGCTCGGCGGTCAGTTCCAGCTCGCGCGACTTCTCCTCCAGCCGGCGGCTGTACTCGATCAGCTGCTGGGTCTCGTCGAGGATCTTCATCACCTGGTCCAGGCTGATGGTCTCGCCCGTCGCCACCCGCGACACCATCGCCCGCGCCGAGGCGGCGCCGATCGAGCCGGCGAGCTGGCGCTCGACGAAGGCGATGAATTCGGGGTCGGGGTCGGGCAGGCTGTCGCCGCCACCCTGGCCGCGGGCATAGTCCTGGAAGATGCGCACCGCCTGCTCCGGCCCGATGATGCGCTGGGCCAGCATGTAGAGGTCCTCGACCGCGGCCGAGCGCTGCCACACCCGCGGTTCGCTGCCCGGCGGGTTGCGGAACACGTCGACGAACAGCGTGCCCTGCAGGCGCTCCAGCGGCTTGGCCTCGCTGAGCAGCGACACCGCCACGTAGAAGAACACGTTGGCGCTGAGGCACCAGAACAGCGCGTGGACCAGCGGGTCCCAGCCCTCGGCGCCGAACAGCGCCTCCGGCCGCAGCAGGGCGACGTTCCAAGGGCCGTGCTCGATCAGTCCGGCGAAGGCCCAGCCGGAGCGCTCCAGGCTGGGCACCAGCAGGGTGTAGGCCCACAGCAGGAAGCCGGCGCTGAGCCCGGCGATGGCGCCGCGCGCGGTGCCGCCGCGCCAGAACAGCCCGCCCAGCATCGCCGGCAGGAACTGGGCGACGCCGGCGAAGGAGATCAGCCCGATCGAGGCGAGCGCGTCGGACTGGGCGCTGATCCGGTAGTAGAGCCAGCCGAGCAGCAGGATCAGCACGATGCTGATCCGCCGGCTGGCCAGCAGCAGCGTCTTCACGTTCCAGCGCGGGCTGGCCGACAGCCCGGGCACCCGCAGCAGCACCGGGATGACGATGTGGTTGGAGATCATGATCGACAGCGCGATGCAGGCCACGATCACCATCGAGGTGGCCGACGAGAAGCCGCCGATGAAGGCGAACAGCGCCAGTCCGTTCTGCCCCTCCGACATCGGCACCGTCAGCACGAACAGGTCGGGATTGGCGCCGGCCGGCTGGGTGATCAGCCCGGCCGCGGCGATCGGGATGATGAACAGGCTGATCAGCAGCAGATACAGCGGGAACAGCCAGGAGGCGGTGTAGAGGTGGCGCTCGTTGGAGATCTCCACCACCGTCACCTGGAACTGGCGCGGCAGGCACAGGATCGCGGTCGCCGACAGGAAGGTGATGGTGATCCAGCGCGGCGCGAAGCCGTCGGGCAGGTGGACCAGCTGGTCCATCGCCCGGCCCAGCGCAGCGCCGTCGATCACGCCGGCCAGCCCGACCCCGCCGAGCCCGAACACCACGAACAGGCCGACGGCGACCAGCGCCATCAGCTTGACCAGGGATTCGAAGGCGATGGCGGCGACGACGCCGGGGTGATGCTCGTCGGCGTCGACATTGCGGGTGCCGAACAGGATGGTGAATGCCGCCATGGCGACGGCGACCCAGAAGGCGGTGTCGAACAGCGGGCCGGCGAAGCCGTCGGGGTCGACGCTGCCGGCCGCCTGGGCGACCACGCCGAAGCTGATGGTGACCGCCTTCAGCTGCAGCGCGATATAGGGCGTGGTGCCGATCACCGCGATCAGGGTGACCAGCACCGACAGCGAGGTGCTCTTGCCGTAGCGCGAGGAGACGAAGTCGGCGATCGAGGTGATGCGGTGGGTCTTGCTGATCCGCACCAGCTTGCGCAGCAGGAACCACCAGCCGATGAACACCAGGGTCGGGCCCAGGTAGATCGCCGCGAACTCCAGCCCGTTGCGCGCGGCAGAGCCGACCGCGCCGTAGAAGGTCCACGAGGTGCAGTAGACCGCGATCGACAGGGTGTAGACCGCGGGCGAGCCGAGCAGGCCGCGCTGGCCGGCCTTGGCGCGGCGGTCGCTGAGGAAGGCGAGCACGAACAGCAGCGCCACATAGGACAGCGCGGTGAAGAGGACGAGCCCGGTGTCGAGCACGGCGCTCAGTCCGGGCCGTCGGCCGGCCGGCCCTTGTCGGCCGTGTCGCCGCCTGTCGCATCGGCCTCGCCGGCGGCGAGCCGGCGCGACAGCCACCAGCCGGCGGCGACCAGGCCGAACCACACCGCGAAGACATAGACGTGCAGCACCGGAATGCCGAACAGGGTGCTGTCGGTGTCGAACAGCGCCAGGATCGGCGGCAGCAGCAGGAACAACCCGAACAGCGGGACGACGAAGGCCGCCTCCTTGGCGCGGGTGAACCTGGTCATCCGGCCGGCATCCGCCGCTGGCCTAGTGCGCCGCCGCCTGCGCCCGGCCGGCGGCGAGCAGGTCGGTGACCTGGCGGATGACGTCGCGGTTTGAGAACGGCTTGGTGACGAAGGCGTCCACGCCGAACTCCTCCGCCTTCCTGCGGTCGGCGTCCTGGCCCTTGGCGGTCAGGATCAGCACGGGGACGTCACTGACTGTGCGATGGCCGCGCACCCATTTCAGGATCTCGAAACCGTTGCGCTTGGGCAGCATGACGTCGAGCACGATCAGGTCCGGCCGCGCCCGGTCGATCGCCGCGATCGCGGCGGCGCCGTCCCTCACTGCCTGCACCGTGTGGCCCTCGCGCTCCAGCAGGAAGCGCAGGGATTCGACGATAAAAGGCTCGTCCTCGACGATCAGGATCGACGATCCCACACGGCTCACTCCCCCAACCGGCGGCGCCTTCGCGGGCGCCGCTCCCCAATTTGTTGCGTGAAGCGTAGGTCAGATTGGCCATGCCCGCAACGCCGGCCGTTTCATGCCGGGGCGAGAACGCGCGGATAGGCGCGCTGGGCGCAGTCGTCGCGCGGGCACAGCCGGCAGGTGGTGCCGACCGGGGTCAGCAGCGACGGGCGGCCGGGGTCGAGCCCGTCGCCGTAGACGATGCGGTCGGCATACAGCGCCTCGCAGCAGATCATCACGCTGAACGCGGTGCCCGGCCGCCGGTGCGCGGGCGGCCGCTTGACGATGGCGCGCGCGATGAACAGGAAGGCGCTGTCGTCGGGCATGCACGCCATCTGCGCCACCGTCTGGTTGGGTGCCTGCAGCGCGCGGTAGATCGCCCACAGCGGACAGGCGGTGCCATAGCGCGGCAGGCTGAGCCCGGGGATGCTGAAGCGCTTGGTGACGTTGCCGGCGGGGTCCGCGCGCATGAAGGCGAACGGCACGCCGCTGAGGTCCTGCCGGCGCAGAGTGACCAGCCGGTGGCAGACCTGCTCGAAGCTGCCGCCGAAGCGGTGCTCCAGCACGTCGATGTCGTAGCGGGTGCGGGTGGCGGCGTCGTGGAACGCCTCGTAGGGGAACAGCACGGCGCCGGCGACATAGGAGGCCAGCGCCCGCTCGGCGCGGCGGCGCGCCTCCTCGCTGCTCAGGCGCGCGCCCGCCACCTGTGCAGCGATGGCGTCTGCCGCCTCCAGCTCGGCGACCAGGTGGGCGAGCTGGAAGCGCACCGTCATCGCCGGCAGCCCCTCTGGGATCAGCATGACCGCACCCGCCCGGTCGTAGCGGCAGGCGGCGGCCGACGCCGCCTCGTCCGCTCCGCCGGCGGCGACGGTGCGGCAGGCGATGCCGTGGCGGCCTTCCAGGTGCGCGGCCAGCGCCGCCGTCTCCAGCCGTTCCGGCGCGTCGAGCCGCCGGCGCAGCGCCGCGGCCGCCTCTTCCAGGGCGGGAAAGTAGTTGCGGTTGTCGATGATGAAGTCGTCGACCTCCTCCATCGGCGAGGAGGTGCGTGCATCGGCGCTGGCGTCCTTGAAGAAGGCGAACAGCGCCTGCGCGGCGGCGGCGAGCCGCGTGCTCTCGCCGGCGACCACCGCCAGGAACTGGCGCCGGCGCGCATCGTCGAGGTCGGTGAACTCCTCCAGGATCTCCGCCGAGGAGCGGATCGAGGTGATGTGGGTGAGGATCTGGTGGCCGATGTCCATCAGCACCGAATCCTGGCTCAGCCGCTCGGTCAGCGCCGCGACCTGGCCGCGGGTGTCGACCAGGCTGCGATAGAGGGTCAGCAGCGCCCGGCTCCAGGCCGGGTGACGGGCGACCAGGTCGGCGGCATCGCCCGGCGGCAGGTCGAGCCCGCGCAGCGCCGGGTCGCCGGCCAGCTCGCCCAGCGCCTGGATCAGCCGCGCCTCCTGCGCCCCGGTCAGGCTGTCGAGGTCGAGGCCGAGCACGCGGGCGAGGTTGGCCAGCAGCGCGCCGCCGATCTGGCGGCGGTCGTGCTCGATCAGGTTGGCGTAGCTGGGCGAGATGCCGACCGCCTGTGCCAGCTCGGTCTGGGTCATGCCCAGCGCCCGCCGGCGCTCACGCAGGCGGTAACCGATCGGAATCCGCGCCATGACCCACCCGCGAGTCTGGAGGAATTTTCACTCTTTTACAGATCGCACTTCACGTCTCTGATATATTGACAAAAAATCACAATGGTATCAACCGGTTGTTGAGGACTGTCATGAACCGGTCCTAGGGTGCCGACAAGAAGAACCACCCGGAGTCCGCAGCGCGGGCGCGTGCCGCGGGCACGCCGGGCAACAGCAAGGGAGGACTTCATGTCTGCAAACAAGGGTCACTGGAACCGCCGCCGGGTGCTGAAGGCCGGCGCGGGCCTGGTCGGCGCCGGCATGGCGCCGACGGTGTTCACGCGCGGCGCGTGGGCGCAGGAGTTCCGCAACAACCCCGGGGACAGCCCGACCGTCACCTTCGGCTTCAACGTGCCGCAGACCGGTGCCTATGCCGACGAGGGCGCCGACGAACTGCGCGCCTACCAGCTTGCGGTCAAGCACCTGAACGGCGAGGGCGACGGCGGCCTGCTGAACACGATGCAGCCGCTGTCGCTGACCGGCAACGGCGTGCTCGGCAAGCGGGTCGAGTTCGTCACCGGCGACACCCAGACCAAGGCCGACGAGGCCCGGGCCTCGGCCAAGCGCATGATCGAGGCCGACGGCGTGATCATGTTCTCCGGCGGCTCGTCGTCGGCGGTCGCTGTCGCGGTGCAGAGCCTGGCGCAGGAGATGGGCGTCGTCTTCATGTGCGGCCTGACCCACTCCAACGACACCACCGGCAAGGACCGCCGCCGCTACGGCTTCCGGCACTTCTTCAACGCCTACATGTCGGGCCAGGCGCTCGGCCCGGTGCTCGAGGCCGAGATGGGCAACGATCGCCGCGCCTATCACCTGACCGCCGACTATACCTGGGGCTGGACCCAGGAGGAGTCGATCAAGGCGGCGACAGAGGCGCTGGGCTGGCAGACGGTGGAGACGGTGCGCACCCCGCTGGGCGCCGGCGACTTCTCGCAGTACATCACGCCGGTGCTGAACAGCGGCGCCGACGTGCTGATCCTGAACCACTACGGCAAGGACATGGTCAACTCGCTGACCCAGGCCGTGCAGTTCGGGCTGCGCGACATGCAGGTCAACGGCAAGAACTTCGAGATCGTGGTGCCTTTGTATTCGCGCCTGATGGCGCAGGGCGCCGGCGAGGCGATCAAGGGCATCCTCGGCACCACCAACTGGCACTGGTCGCTGCAGGACGCCGGCTCGCAGGCCTTCGTTTCGTCGTTCGGCCAGGAATACGGCTTCCCGCCGTCGCAGGCCGCGCACACCTGCTACGTGCAGGCGCTGCTCTATGCCAATGCGTGCGAGATGGCCGGCACCTTCTATCCGCCCGAGGTGATCCGGGCGCTGGAGGACTTCAACTTCGACGGCATGGGCAACGGGCCGACGCTGTATCGCGGCGAGGACCACCAGTGCTTCAAGGACGTGCTGGTCGTGCGCGGCAACGAGAACCCGACCAGCCAGTTCGACCTGCTGGAGGTCGTGCAGATCGTCCCGCGGGCCCAGGTCGAGTACGACTCCTCGATCTTCGGCGGCGAGCTCGGGCCCTACGAGGTCTGAGCCGTCCGGCCGACGAAACGGATCGGCGGCGGTTCTCCTCTCCTCCGCCGCCGCCGGTCCGGTTTCGCTGCCAGGCCAGCGCTGAACGGGTGGGGTATCGCTGACCGATGGACGCCATCGTCCTGCAGATCCTGAACGGCCTCGACAAGGGCGGCGCCTATGCGCTGATCGCCCTCGGGCTCACCCTGATCTTCGGCACCCTGGGCGTGGTCAACTTCGCCCACGGCGCCCTGTTCATGCTCGGCGCATTCTGCACGGTGACGGTGGCCAAGCTGCTGACCCTGTCGAAGCAGATCAAGGACGAGAGCATCACCGCCTTCGCCGCGTTCAAGGAAGAGCCCTATATGCGGCTGTGGTTCGGCGACGCCGGCGACACCATCATCGACCTCGCCGTGCCGATCTCGCTGCTGCTGACCGTGCCGCTGATGCTGCTGTTCGGCCTGGTGATGGAACGCGGCCTGATCAAGCACTTCTACAAGCGCCCGCACGCCGAGCAGATCCTGGTCACCTTCGGCCTGGCCATCGTGCTGCAGGAGATCATCAAGGCCTTCTTCGGCGCCAACCCGATTCCGACGCCGGCCCCGGACGCGCTGTCGGGTAGCGCCGCCGTCGGCGAGTGGGTCGGGCTGGGCAGCCACGTGGTCTATCCCTGGTGGCGACTGGTCTACCTCGCCTTCTCGCTGGCGGTGATCGGCGCCGTCTTCGCCTTCCTGCGCTTCACCACCTTCGGCATGGTGGTGCGTGCCGGCATGCAGGATCGCGAGACCGTCGGCCTGCTCGGCATCGACATCGACCGCCGCTTCACCATCGTGTTCGGCATCGCCGCCATCGTCGCAGGCCTGGCCGGCTCGATGTACACGCCGATCCTGTCGCCCGACTACCACATGGGCATGGACTTCCTGGTGCTGTCCTTCGTGGTGGTGGTGGCCGGCGGCATGGGCTCGCTGGCCGGCGCCGTGGTCGCCGGCTTCCTGCTCGGCATCCTGCAGTCCTTCGCCTCGATGAACGAGGTCAAGGCGATCTTCCCCGGCATCGACCAGATCGTGATCTACCTGGTGGCGGTGGTCATCCTGCTGGTGCGCCCGCGCGGCCTGATGGGGCGGCGGGGCATGATGGAGAGCTGAGCCATGGGCGGCAGCGCCTCGCGCCGGGACCACCTGTGGTTCCTGATCTTCGCGGTCGCCGTGCTGGCGATGCCGCTGTGGCTGATGCCGATCGGCGCGGCCTATCCCGACCTGCTGCAGAAGTTCGCGATCTTCGGCATCTTCGCGGTCGGCTTCAACATCCTGTTCGGGCTGACCGGCTATCTCTCCTTCGGTCACGCCGCCTTCCTCGGCGTCGGCTCCTACACCGCGGTGTGGTCGTTCAAGCTTCTGACCATGAACGTCATCCCGGCGGTGATCTTCGCGGTGGTGCTGGCCGGCCTGTTCGCCGCGGTGATCGGCTATGTCAGCCTGCGCCGCACCGGGATCTACTTCTCGATCCTGACGCTGGCGTTCGCGCAGATGTGCTACAACCTCGCCTATTCGGTGCTGACGCCGATCACCAACGGCGAGACCGGGCTGCAGCTGACGCGCGAGGACCCGCGGGTGATCGACGCCATGTTCGTCGAGGCCGGCGAGGGCCTGCCTTCGACCAACCTGTTCGGCCTGCCGATGAACGGGTACGAGGGCTTCTACTTCTGCGCGGCGATGCTGATCCTGGCCTATTACGTGGCCATGCGCATCACCCGCTCGCCGTTCGGCATGGCGCTGCGCGCGATCAAGTCGAACCAGAACCGGATGCGCTACACCGGCTTCGACACCCGGCCCTACACGCTCGCCGCCTTCGTCATCTCCGGCATGTATGCCGGGCTGGCCGGCTCGCTGCTGGCGGTGACCGACCCGCTGGCCGGCGCCGAGCGCATGCAGTGGACCGCGTCGGGCGAGGTGGTGCTGATGACCATCCTCGGCGGCAGCGGCACGCTGGTCGGCCCGGTGCTGGGCGCCGGCATCATCAAGTACTCGCAGAACATCTTCTCGCAGTTCAACGATCAGCTGCTGCACGACACCTTCGCGTTCCTGCCCGACGGCGTGGAATCGGTGGTGGTCGGCGTGATCGGCCTGTTCGTCGGCGAGGGCTGGCAGCTGACGCTGGGCGTGCTGTTCATGCTGATCGTGATCTTCTGGCCGGGCGGGCTGGTCGAGGGCATCCGCCGCATCAGCCGGCGCGCGTCGCGGTCGCGATCGGCGCCTGCGGCGGTCGAAGGCGGCCGCGCCAAGGACGGCGCCACCGCCGGCCGGCAGCCGGCGGAATAGGGGAGGCCGGGGCGATGTCCTTCCTCGAGGTGCGCGGCGTCAGCAAGCATTTTCGCGGGCTGCAGGCGCTGAGCGACGTCAACCTCAACGTCGAGCGCGGCACCGTCCACGCCATCATCGGGCCCAACGGCGCCGGCAAGTCGACGCTGCTGAACTGCTTCGTCGGCCGGCTCAAGCCCGACACCGGCATCGTCATGTGCGACGGTCACTCGCTGCTCGGCATCGCGCCGCACCGGATCAACCAGGCCGGGGTGGCGCGGGTGTTCCAGACGCCGGAGATCTTCGGCGACCTCAGCGTGCTGGAAAACGTCAAGATCCCGGCGATCGCCAAGCGCTACGGCGCCTTCAGCCTGCACGGCTGGCGGCGGATCGACGGCGAGGCCGAGATCCGCGACCAGGCCGAGGCGATGCTGGAGGACGTCGGGCTGGGCGACAAGAAGGACGACCACGCCGGCACGCTGTCGCGCGGCGACAAGCGCCGGCTGGAGCTGGCGATGTGCCTGGTGCAGAACCCGAAACTGCTGCTGCTCGACGAGCCGACCGCCGGCATGTCGCGGGCCGACACCAATGCCACCATCGACCTGCTGAAGAAGATCGGCGAGCGCGGCGTGACCAAGGTGGTGATCGAGCACGACATGCACGTGGTGTTTTCGCTGGCGCACAAGATCACCGTGCTGGCGCAGGGGCGGGTGATCGCCGAGGGGCCGCCGGAGGCGATCAAGGGCGACGCCAAGGTGCAGGAAGCCTATCTCGGGGGGGCGCATCTATGAGCGACGTCGCCGAAGCCGGGCGCACCGCCGCCGGTCCCGCTGCGGGCGGGCGGGCCTATTTCTCCTGCCGCGGCATGAAGGCCTTCTACGGCGAGAGCTATATCGTCCAGGGCGTCGGCTTCGACATCAACCAGCACGAGATCGTCGCCCTGCTCGGGCGCAACGGCGCCGGCAAGACCTCGACCCTGCGCACCATCGCCCGGCTGGCCAACCCGGAGCTGAAGGAGGGCGAGATCTGGCTGGACGGCCAGCCGCTGCACCGGATGAACGCGTTCCAGGCGGCCCGCCTCGGCGTCGGACTTGTGCCGGAGGACCGGCGCATCATTCCCGGCCTGACGGTCGAGGAGAACCTGAAGCTGGCCCAGATCGCCGCGCCGGTCGGCTGGTCGATCGAGCGCATCTACCAGCATTTCCCGCGGCTGGCCGAGCGCCGGCGGCAGGAGGCGGTCACCATGTCGGGCGGCGAGCAGCAGATGCTGGCGGTGGCCCGCGCGCTGGCCCGCGACCTCAAGCTGCTGCTGCTCGACGAGCCCTATGAGGGCCTGGCCCCGGTGATCGTGCACGAGATCGAGCGCATCCTGGAGGAGATCAAGGGCCTCGGCTTCACCATCCTGATCGTCGAGCAGAACGCGATCGCCGCGCTGCACCTGGCCGACCGCGCGATCATCCTCGACATGGGCGAGGTGGTGTTCGACGGCGCCGCCCGCGACGTCCTCGACGACGAGGACCTGCGCCTGCAGTATCTGGCGATCTGAAGCGCACTCCGGCCGCCGCCGGCAGCGGCCAATGGCATATTCGGCCTTTTCGTCAAAAAATCCCAATCACACAGGACAAAGGTAGAACCTGCGCCGCGCCGTCGGACAAATCAAGAACGTGCCCGCCCCGGTCGCTGTCGCGAGGGCGGCCCCGACGGCAGGTCGCATTCACCGCGCGAGCCGCCGTCAGTCGCCCTTCGGCGCTGCGAGGGCTGCGCCGGTGTCTGCCGAGAACAGCCTGACGTCGTTGAGATCGAGGCGGCAGCGAACTCGGTCGCCGACCGCGCAGGGCCGGACGTCCTCGGTGCGGTAGCGCACGATCGCAGTGCCGATCTGCAGCATCAGCTGCAGGCTCCGTCCGATCATCTCATGTCCGTAGACGGTCGCGGCCACCGCGCCCGGTGCGTCGTCGGGGCAGAGCGACACCTGCGCCGGCCGAAGGCCCAGCCTGACGGCCGGCGCGCGATTGCCGGCCAGTGCTCCGGCAACCCGGGCGGGCAGCGGCAGGATCTGGCCGCCGAGACTGACCGCGCTTCCGTCGACCAGCTCGGCCTCGATCACGCTCATCGGCGGATCGCCCACGAAGCCGGCGACGAAGGCGGTGCGCGGATTGCGGTAGACCTCCTGCGGCGAACCGAGCTGCTCGATCCGGCCCTCGTTCATCACCGCGATCAGGTCGGAGACGGCCAGCGCCTCGCTCTGGTCGTGGGTGACATGGATGGTCGTCGTGCCGATCCGGCGGTGCAGTGTCTTCAGCTCGGCACGCATCTCATAGCGCAACCGCGCGTCGAGATGGGTGATCGGCTCGTCGAGCAGCAGCACCGGCGGCTTGCGCACCAGCGCGCGGCCGAGCGCGACCCGCTGCTGCTGGCCGCCGGACAGCGCGTTGACCGACCGCTTCATCAGCCACTCGATCCGCAGCAGCGCGGCCACCTCGTCGACCCGCCGCGCGACCTCTTCCGGGCTGAAGTCCTTGCGCCGGATCGGCGCGCGCAGCGGAAAGGCCAGGTTCTCCGCCACCGAGAGATGGGGATAGAGCGCATAGTTCTGGAACGCCAAACCGACATTGCGCGCCGCGGGCGCGAGGTCGTTCACGCGCCTGCCGCCGATGTAGATGTCGCCGGCATCGGGCGCCTCCAGCCCGGCCACCAGCCGCATCAGCGTGGTCTTGCCGCAGCCGGACGGACCGAGCAGGCACAGATAGGCGTGCGCCGGGCAGGTCAGGTCGATGTCGCTGAACACGTGCACGGTGCCGAAGCTCTTGCCGACCTTCTCGAAGCGGATTTCGGTCATCGCCGTCAGCCCGTCCGAGCCAGCAGGTTGCGGCCGTCGGCACCGAACAGGTGGATGCGGTCGGCGTCCAGCGCGGCGAAGACCGCCGTGCCGACGGCCGGCACGTCGTCGTCGGCCGCGACCGCACTGATGCGTCCGCCCGGGCCGTCGGCGATCACCACGGTGGTGTCGCCCTGCGGTTCGAGCACGGCCACGGTGGCGGCGATCCGGTCCGGTCCGGGCTGGCGGTGCAGGCGCATGTCGACCGGGCGGATACCCAGTTCGAGGCCTGCGGCCGTGTCCGCCGCGGCCTCGGCCAGCATCGCCGCCTTCGCGGCCGGCAGCGCCACGCTGGCGCCATCGACCGCGACGGCCACGCTGCCGGCGCCGCCGCGCAACGCGGCGGGCAGGATGTTGATCGGCAGGTTGCCGATGAACTCCGCGACGAAGCGGTTCGCCGGGTTGTCGAGCAGCTCCAGCAGGCTGCCGGTCTGCTGCAGCCGGCCCTCGCTCATCACCGCGATCCGATCCGAGATGGCGGCCGCCTCCTCCTGGTCATGGGTGATGTAGAAGGTGGTGGCGCCGAGGCGCTCGTGCAGCCGGCGCAGCTCGGAACGCAGCTGCACCCGCAGATACGCCTCCAGATGGCCCAGCGGCTCGTCCATCAGGAAGATGCGCGGCGTGCGCACGATCGCGCGGCCGAGGCCGACGCGCTGGCGCTGACCGCCGCTGAGCTGCGACGGCCGCTTGCGCAGCTGGTCGGTGATCTGCAGCGTCTCGGCCACGGCCTGGACCCGGCTGCGGATCGCCGCCCGCTCGACGCCCTGGGCGCGCAGCGGCATCGCCAGATTGTCGAACACGTTGAGATGCGGATAGAGCGCGTAGTTCTCGAACACCATGGCGATGTCGCGCCGCTGCGGCGGGACCTCGTTGATGCGGGCGCCGTCGATCCGGATCTCGCCGCGGGTCACCGTTTCCAGGCCGGCGAGCATGCGCAGGGTGGAAGACTTGCCGCATCCGGACGGGCCGAGCACGCACAGCAGCTCGCGGTCGGCCAGCGTGAGCTCGAGGTCGAACACGGCCTGGGTACCGTCCGGGTAGACCTTCTCGACGTGGCTGAACGCGACCTCGGCCATGGTCAGCGCACGGCGCCGAAGGTCAGCCCGCGCACCAGGTGGCGCTGCAGGACGATGGTGAAGATCATGATCGGCAGGATGGCGAAGAACCCGACCGCCATGAATTCGCCCCAGGCCAGGCCCATCGAGGCGGAGAAGCCGGCCAGGTAGACCGGCAGGGTGGCCGCGCCGGTCTGGGTGAGGACCGACGCGAACAGGAACTCGTTCCAGGCGAAGATCGCCGACAGGATGGCGGTCGCCGCCAGCCCGGGCCGGACCAGCGGCAGGGCGACCCGCCAGAAGATCTGCCAGCGCGTGTAGCCGTCGACCAGCGCGGCCTCCTCCATCTCGATCGGGATCTCCAGGAAGAATCCGCGCAGGATCCAGACGACGAAGGACAGGTTCATGCTGGCGTAGATCAGGATCAGCGCGATGTGGCTGTCGATCAGGCCGACCCCGTTCACCATCAGGTAGATCGGCACGATGAAGGCCACCGGCGGCGCGAACCGCGTCGACAGGATGTAGAAGGCCAGGTGCTTGTTGGCGGCGAAGCGGAAGCGGGCAAGGCCGTAGGCGGCCATCGCCCCGAGGGTGACGGCGACCAGCGTGCTGGCGGCGGTGATCACCACGCTGTTCAGGATGAACAGCGCGGCGCTGCGCCCGCCGAAGACGAAGAAGGCGCTGTAGAAGTTGTCGAGCGTCGGCTCGAACAGCCAGTCCGGCGGCCAGGCGAAGATCGCGTTCTCGGATTTGAGCGCGGTGGTGAGGATGATGTAGAGCGGCAGCAGGCTGAAGCCGACGGCGGCGCAGGCGGCCATCAGCACCGCGGCGTTGCGGACCGGAAAGCCCCGCCGCGCAGCCGGTGTGACGATCGTTGCGTCGGCCATCGCTCAGGCCTCGCGATAGCCGAGGCGGCGGACGAACAACTGGGTCAGGATCGTGATCAGCACGATCATCAGCACCGCCATCGCCGCGGCGTAGCCGAGCTGCATCGACCGGAAACCGGTGGTGTAGAGGTACCAGGGCATCACCTCGGTGCGGCCGCCGGGGCCGCCCTGGGTCATCATGAACACGAGCTCGACCATGCGGAAGGCATCGACGAAGCGGATCAGCACCACGATGATCATCGCCGGCCGCAGCAACGGCACGGTGACGCGCCAGAAGGTCTGCCACCGGTCGAGCCCGTCCATCTTGGCGGCCTCGTAGACATATTCCGGCAGCGACTGGATGGCGGCGAACAGCACCAGCATGACGAACGGCGTCCATTGCCACATGTCGGCGATCACCAGGCTGACCATCGCCAGCGCGTTGTCGGTGAGGAAGCCGAGCCGTTCCGAGCCGAACAGGGTGACCAGCCAGTTCACCACCCCGAAATTCTCGTTGAACATGTAGAACCAGACCAGGCCGGCCACCATCGGCATGACCATGATCGGCAGGATGTAGATCTTGCGCAGGGTGCCGAGGCCGCGGACCTTCGCGCTGAACAGGAAGGCCAGCAGGAAGCCGAGCACGAATTCGACCGCGACGGCGACGGTGACGAAGACCAGCGAGACGACGATGCTGTTCCAGAAGCGGTCGTCGTAGAACAGCAGGTCCTCGTAGTTGAACAAGCCGTCGTAGCGCGGCGCCTTGCCGCCGCCGAGTTGCCACTGGTGCAGGCTGATGTAGACGGCGAAGACGATCGGGAACAGGTTGATCAGCAGCAGGACGACAACGGCCGGGCTGATCAGCATCCAAGCCGTGCGCCGCGCGTCGGAGGTCAGCTTCATCGGGGATCCGGTCGCACGCGCGCCGGCCCGGCCACGAGAGCCGGACCGGCGTCGCTCAACGGTTGGGCCGAGCGGGTCAGCGGCTCAGTAGTAGCCGGCCCGCATCATGATGCGGTCGACCTGGCTCTGCGATTCCTCGATCGCCTCGGCCGGCGTCTTGTCGCCGGAGATCATTTCGTGCATCTCCGAGCCGAGCACGTCGACGATCGCCTGCAGTTCCGGCACTGGCGGGCGCTGCCAGGCGGCGATCTGGTCGTTGCGCGCCATCTGGTCGACGGCGGCGATCGACGGACAACGGGCGACGACCTCCGGGTCCGCGGCCACGCTGAACCGCGGCGACACGCAGTCGCCGTTCTCGGTGTACAGCGTCATCATCTCCGGGCTGGTCAGCCACTCGATGACCTTCCAGGCCAGCTCGACCCGGTCCTCCGGCACGTTGGTCGGAATGCCGACGTACCAGCCGCCCAGCGTCGAGACGTTGCGACCGCTGGCGCCGCGCGGGTGGGGCAGGTAGGCGACATTGCCGCGGGCCTCGGCCTCGGGGTCGAGCTCGTAGATCGCCGACCGGCCCGACCAGATATAGGTCATCGCGCAGCCGCCCTGGGCGAAGACGCGCACCCGCTCGTCCCATGCCATGTTAAGGATGCCCGGCGGCGAGTAGGGCATCAGGTCGACCAGGTACTGTGCGGTCTCCTGCGCCGCCGCGTCGTCGAGCCACGGATGCATGTTCTCGGCCGTGATGGCGCCGATGTCGAAGTGCTGCGGGCTGGTCTCGGTCAGATGGATCGGCGGGTGGCCGTGCGCGCCGAGCACCTGGATGAAGGTCTGGCCCAGCGCGGTTCCGCGCGCTGCGTTCCAGCAGATGCCGGCCAGGCCGTCGCGCGAGCCGTGCAGCGCCTTGGCGGCGGCGAGGACGTCGGCGGTGGTCTCCGGCGGCGCCAATCCCGCGGCCTCGAACAGGTCGGTCCGGTATGCCAGGATCTCCGGATGCGGCTGGATCGAGATGCCGAGCGTCCGGCCGTCGTGGACGGCGCCCTCGGCCGCGGCCGGATAGAAGTCGGACATGTCCATGCCGCTGGCTTCGATCATCGGGCTGAGGTCGCGGAGAAAGCCCTTGTATTCGCCGAACTGCGGCAGGTCGATGGCAACGATGTCATAGGCCGATTCCGAGTTGTCGGCGTTCAGCAGGATCTGCTGGCGCAGCACGTCGAACGGCCGCACGTCGAGCTCGATCGTGCCGCCGGCCATCTCCTCCAGCTGGCCGTGGATCTTCTGCATCACCTGGAACACGGGATCGCTGATGCCGATGATGCGGATGGTCTGGCCGTTCAGCACGCCTTCGGCCTGTGCCGTTGCGCCGAATGCGCACAGCACGGCGGCCGACGCCGCGCCGACCATCAGCGCCCGCAGGCCCGTCACCGTCTTGTTCGCCGTCATGATGTCGTCTCCTCCCCAGTTGGGAACGACCGCGGCAATGCCCCAGGGCACGCCCGGCGCCGGGCGCCATTCGGCGCGCGGCATCACCGTGTCCGGGCTCGAAGTCGGCCCGGTTCAGATTGTGCGTGACAGGCTCGCAAAACTTGCGCGGTGGCAGAACAGTGCAGATATCCGAAATGAACTTTCCATTCTATTTCAATAATGTCCGTGCTGTCGCATAAGACTGTCGACCTGATGCTGGACCCGCCGGATGCTGTCCTGCGGGCTCTGATCGCCGCGCAGCATGGCGTGCATCTCCGTTCCGACCACCCGGATAGTGTCGGAGAATTCCGGCACCGGCGGGCGCTGCCAGATCTGCAGCTGGCCGGTCTGCGCCAGCCGGTCGACCACCGCGATCACCGGGCTGGCGGCCACGACCTCGGGATCGGCGCTGACGCTGAAACGGGCACTGACCGTGCAGCCGTGCTGGACATAGAGCTTCATCGTCGCCGGCGCGGTCAGTTTCTCGATCACCGTCCAGGCGGCATCGATCCGGGCCGGATCGATGTTGGCCGGAATCGCCAGCACCGACCCGCCGATGGGCGAGCGCGACAGCCCCGGCCGGCCGGCGGGATGGGGCAAGAAGGACGTGTTGCCCGCCGCTGGCGAGCCGGCAACCCGGCCGATCGCGCTGGCGCGGCACGACCAGTTGTAGCACATAGCGACTTGGCCCTCGGCGAAGGCCGTCGCGCAGTCGTCCCAATCCATGGCCAGCAGGCCGGGCGGCGAATAGGCCGACAGCTCCTTCAGATAGGTGGCGGCATTGCGTCCTTCCTCGCTGTCGAAGGTTGGCCGCAGATCCTCGCCCTCGATGTGGGTGACGTCGAAATAGGTGCCGATCCGGCGCAGGTTGAACGGCGGCCGGCCGAATGCGCCCATCAGGTGGATGAACGTGTTGGCCAGAGGCGTGGCCCGCGCCGCACTGAAGACGATGCCGTTGAGCCCGATCGCCGGGCGGTGCAGGGCGCGGGCGGCGCGCAGCACGCCGTCGACGTCCGTCGGCGACGGCAGTCCGCGCCGTTCGAGCAGGTCTCTGCGGTACCAGAGCAGTTCCGCGGTCGGCTGGATGGGGATGCCGTATTGCCGGCCGCCATAGGAGCCGGCTTCCCAGGCCGCGGGATGGAAGTCGAGCCGGTTGAGGCGGCTGCGCGCGATCAGGTCGTCGAGCGGCAGCAGGACGCCGGCGCCGACATACTCGCCCATCCACGGAAAATCGACCGCAAGCACGTCGATTTCCGACACCGGGAGGACGGCGTTCGCCAGCGTGCATTCGCGCAGCCGGTCGATCTTGAACTTCTCGATCTCCCACGCCACACCGGTCAGGCCGCGCAACCGGTCCTGCATCTCGTCGATGATCAGGAACACCGGATCCGGATAGACCGAGAATCGCAGAATGCCCGTCTTGACGGCCGCCGCCGCATTCGCCGTCGGCGGCGGAATGATGCCGGCCGCGGAATAGGCCCGGCCGAAGTAGAACCCGTTCTCGTCGGGCGCCCCCGTGTCGATCCCGATGGCTTCGCCCACCAGCCCCTTGATACGGCGCGCGAAGGATTCGACATGGTCCAGCAAGGCCTTGCTGGGGTGCAGCGCAAAGCTGCGCCCGCTGCGCGAGCGGGGCTGCTGGACGATCAGCCCGGCGGCCACCAGCCGCCGGATCGTGCGCAGCGCCGTGGTGTAAGGAACGCCTGCGATTGCGGCCAGGCTGGTGATCGTAACCAGCTTGCCGTCAAGGTGGCGCCGGACCAGATGCAGCACCACGCGCCAGACCGGGTCCGGCGCGGGAACGTGCAGGCAGCTCTCCGCCGACGCGCGCGTTTCCTCGATGAAGGCGAGCAGCGCCAGCAACTCGCCCCGGTTCAGGCCGTCCGGCCGCGATGCGGCGGCGGCGGTCGACGGCGCCCTGCGGCGTTCGCTTCCATGGGCCTGCTGCATTGCCCCGACCCGAGAACCGGCCGCGACGGGACGCGGCCATCGCCAGCGTCCCGCCCGGTCGGACTGTCTTGCACAGCCATGAACCGCCCGGACGGGATCGCGCGACCGAAGCTTGGCAATGGGCGCGGCGGCGGTCAACGGACATGGTCGGCGGGCGAAGGGCGTGTCCGGGGACCCGGGCGACCGTTGATCGGCGTCAACCCGCCCCGTGCGCCAACGCCATAGGGTGCGGCCGTCGCCCTTTTTCCAGCTATGGGGGATGTGCACGATGGCTGAGAAATCAAAGAACGTTCCCGTCGCGAGCGAATCCAAGGCCGCCGAGCCGGTGCCGGAAGGCCGGCACCCGTTCGAGAGCCTGCGCCGCGAGGTCGACCGGCTGTTCGAGGACTTCGGCAGCGGCGGCTGGCGCTTTCCGCGCTCCTTCTTCGACATCGAGCCGTTCCGCCGCACCGGCGCGGGCCTCGGCGCGGCGCCCGCGGTCGACGTGGTCGAGAAGGACGACGGCTACGAGGTCAATGCCGAGCTGCCGGGCATGGCCGAGAAGGACATCGAGGTGAAGCTGTCCAACGGCAGCCTGACCATCAGGGGCGAGAAGAAGGAGGAGTCCGAGCAGAAGGACAAGAACTTCTATCTCAAGGAGCGGCGCTACGGTTCGTTCGAGCGCAGCTTCCGGGTGCCTGAGGGCGTCGACGCCGACAAGATCGCGGCCCGCTTCGACAAGGGCGTGCTGACCGTGATGCTGCCGAAGAAGCCCGAGGCGCGGAAGCCCGAGAAGAAGATCGAGGTCAAGGCCGGCTGAGCCGACGGCCCCCGCCCGGCCCGGGCCGGACCCCCGCGTCCGGCGCGGTCCCGCACAGTTGCCGGCCCGTGTCAGCGGTCGGGCGAGGTGCCGGGGCCGCCGGCGGGGCCGGGCGGGTTCTCCCAGTTGGTGCCGACACCGCCGAGTGGGCCCGGCGGGTTGTTGTCGTGGTCGCGGTGCGCCTGGCACCCGGCGGCCAGAACCGAAAGGGCGGCGACGACCAGGGTGGTCGCCGGAAGATCGTAGATCATCGTCTTGGCTCCAAGTCCGTTGCTGGGACCGGAGCCGCCGTCGTTCATTGCACAGCCTGGCCGGCAAAGGCGGCGAATTTACGGCCGACGCGCCACCGCCGGCCGATGTGGTTTCTTACCCGGTGCGCCGCAGGATTTGCCGCCGCCGCCCGTACCTACCCGCGGAGCTGCCGTCGTTCAAACGCAGCCCCGATCGGCGTCGCGCAAACCGGTGTGCCCGCGCGGCGCCGGTCAGCCGGCCAGGCAGCGCTCGATCGCGATGCCGGCGGCGAGCAGGCGTTCGTCCTGGCCGGCGGTTGCGGACACCAGCATGCTGGTCGGCATGCCGTGGCCGTCGGTGCCGGTCGGCAGCGCCAGCCCCGGCGTGGCGAGGAAATTGCCCAGCATGGTGTTGCGCAGGGTCTTCAGGTTGACCTTGTGGAACAGGTCGTCGTCGGCCTCCAGCGGGGCGATCTCCGGCGCCACGTGCGGCGTGGTCGGCACCACCAGCAACGCCCCGTCGAGGGCGGCCTCCAGCGCGGCGATCTGCGCGATGCGCGCCTGCTGGACGGCGACGAGGTCGTGCGCCGACATCTTCTTGCCGCCCATGATGCGGGCGACCACGCGGCGGTCGATGCGCCCGACGTCCGGGCCGTCGACCAGGTCGCGGTGCACCCAGTAGGCCTCGGCCGCGGTCAGCGAGCCGTGCGCCGCGGTGGTCGCCACCATGGCGTCGAACATCGGCAGCGTGCGCCGCTCGATCCTGGCCCCGGCGGCCGACAGCCGCGACACCGCCTTTTCCAGGTTGTCGGCGACCGCGTCTTCGACCCCGTCCATGACCACGTTCGGCGCCAGCACGAAGCGCAGGGCCGCGACGTCGGGAACCGGCAGCGACGGCGGCGTCACGCCGCGCAGCGCGGCGTCCGCCAGGATGCAGTCCTCGACCGAGCGGGCGAGCAGGCCGAGCGTGTCCAGCGT
Source organism: Alphaproteobacteria bacterium (assembly GCA_041396705.1). NCBI lineage: Bacteria > Pseudomonadati > Pseudomonadota > Alphaproteobacteria > Alphaproteobacteria bacterium. The sequence goes on along the minus strand of JAWKYB010000002.1, from coordinate 107,845 downwards.
CGGCGACAGCGCGACCACGCCGGTCTTGGGAATGCGGCCTTCCGACGACTTGCAGCCGACCAGCCCGTTGAACGCGGCCGGGATGCGCACCGAGCCGCCGGTGTCGGAGCCGACCGAGATCGGCACCAGCCCGCGCGCGACGCTGACCGCGGAACCGGAGGACGAGCCGCCGGGCGCGCGCGGCGTCTCCGGGTCGTGCGGGTTGATCGGCGTGCCGTAATGCGGGTTGAGGCCGAGGCCGGAGTAGGCGAACTCGGTCAGGTTGACCTTGCCCAGGTTGACCATGCCGGCCGCCGTGGCGTTGGCAACGGCGGCGGCGTCGGCCGTTGCCGGGGCGATGTCGCGGCGCAGGGCGGACGCGGCGGTGGTCGGCGTGCCGGCGACGTCGACCAGGTCCTTCCACGAGATCGGCACGCCGTCGAGCGGGCCGAGCGGGCGGCCCTCGGCGTGGCGGCGGCGGCTGGCCTCTGCCTCGCGCCGGGCCCGCGCAGCGGCGACGTGCAGGAACACGGCCTGGTCCGGCGAGGCCGCGATCCGCTCCAGGAAGAACTCGGCCACCGCCACCGGGTCGAGCCCGCCCGCGATCGCCCGCCCCACATCGGCGGCCGTCCGCCGCTCCAGACCCTCGATGCCGCTCATCCGTTCCCCCTCACTGCTCTGCAAGCCGTCCCTCGGCGGTCATCACCAGCCGGCCGGCCGGCCCGTGCGCCGCGACCCTGAAGGCGCCGGCGCGATCATCGTCGAGCCCGCCCGACAATGCCAGCGTCTCGCCGCAGAACAGCGGCGCGCGGGCACGGAAGGCGAAGGCGGCGAGCGGGCGGCCGCCGGCGTTGTCGGCGGCGATCGCCATCAGCAGCGTGGCGGTCAGCGGCCCGTGCACCACCAGCCCCGGATAGCCCTCGACGTCGCGGCAATAGTCGATGTCGTAGTGGATGCGGTGGCCGTTGAAGGTCAGCGCCGAATAGCGGAACAGCAGCACCGGGTCCGGCGCCAGCGTGCGCTGCCACGGTGCGGCCGGCGCGGCCGGCGCGGGTGCGGCCGGCGGCGCCTCGCCGCGGCCGCGATAGACGATGTCGTGCTCCTCGCGCAGCACCGGCGCGCCGTCGACCGCGATCTCGTGCGCGACGGTGACGAACACCAGCGGCCCGCTGGTGCCCCGCTTCAGCGCGACGTCCTGGATCGCTGTGCGCCGGGTCGCGGCGGCGCCGACCGGCAGCGGCGCATGCCAGGCGATGCGGCCGCCGGCCCACATCCGCCGCGGCAGCGGCACCGGCGGCAGGAAGTCGCCGCGTGCGGCGTGGCCGTCGCGGTCGAGGCTGCGCGCCGGTGCCGCCTCGCGGAAGAACAGCCAGTGCCAGCCCGCCGGCAGCGGGCGGCCCGGCGCCGGCGCCGGCCCGTCGCGGTCGAGTGCGGCGTGCATCGCCGCGGCGTGCCAGGGGTCGATGGTGTCCGAAGCGACGATGCTGCGGCCGATCCAGCCGCGCAGCGCTTCGATGTCGATGTCGATGTCTGGGTCAGTCATGGCGGTCCTGGCGCAGATAGGGGCGGCCGAGCGCGGCGGGCTCGTCGCTGCGGCGGCGGCGCAGCCCGGCCAGCACCAGCACCGCCAGCGTGGCGAGATAGGGCAGCATGGTCATCAGATACACCGGCACGTCGCCGCCGACCGCCTGCATGCGCGGAATCGCCGCCTCGATGGCGCCGAACAGCAGCGCGCCGGCCAGCGCCAGCGGCGGACGCCAGCGCGCGAAGATGACCAGCCCGACCGCGATCCAGCCGCGGCCCTGGGTCATACCCTCGGTCCACACCTGGCTGCTGACGATGGCGAGATAGCCGCCGGCCAGCCCGCACAGCGCGCCGCCGCCGAGAATGGCGGCGAGGCGGGTGCCCTGCACGCCGATGCCCATGGCGTCGGCCGCCGCCGGGTCCTCGCCGACGGCGGTGAGCCGGAGGCCGGCGCGCGACCGCGCGAACCACCACCACAGCGCGGCGGTCAGCGCCAGGGTCAGCCAGACCATCGCGTCCTGGCGCAGCGCCAGCGCCGGCAGGCCGGGCAGGGTCTGGTTGGTGAAGTCGCGGCCGATCAGCCCGGTCAGGCCGGCGCCGAGCGCCACCATGATCAGCCCGGTCACCACCTGCTCGGTGCGGAACACGACGACCGCGACGCCGAACGCCAACGCCAGCAGCATCCCGCCGCCGGCGGCGGCCGCCAGTCCGGCCCAGGCGCCGCCGCCGCCCAACGCCGCGATCGCCCCGGCCATGGCGCCGCACAGCATCATGCCCTCGGCGCCGAGGTTGAGCACGCCGGCGCGCTCGTTGAGGATCAGGCCGAGCGCGGCCAGCAGCAGCGGCGTCGCATGCCCCGGTGTGGCGGCCAGCCAGTTGACGACGAACTCCATGGCGTCAGCCTATCTTCGCCATGACCGGGCGGTGCGGCACCGCCAAGTCGAACCGACCGTTGCCCGCAACCCATGACGCCCGCCGGCGCGACGGTCCCGGCCCCCGCCATGATCTGCGTGCAAGTGGCCGCTTGCCGGCAGTGCGTGCGGTTGCAGCCGTTTCAGCCATGCTCCCTCCTCAGTCTTCCGCCGTAGCGGGGGAGGACGCTGCGGGCGTCGCCGGTGCGGCGAATGCGGCGGCGGCCGGACGCGGCGCCAGGTGCAGCTGGTAGCGGGCGAAGAAGTCGAGCAGCACGACGCTGAGCAGGATCACCGCCTCGATCACCTGGATGACGGCGAGCGGCAGCTGGTAGAACGCCTTCAGCGCGTCGCCGGAGACGTAGATGCCGGCCAGCACCAGCCCGACCGGCAGCACCGCCAGCGGGCTCAGCCGGGCCAGCAGCGCGATCAGGATCGCGCTGAAGGTGAAGTCGCCGGCGATGTAGCGGGTCAGGTGGTATTCCTGGCCGGCGACGACGGTGGCGCCGGCCAGCCCGGCGAGCAGCCCGGAGCAGCCGACGCCGATCGCCAGCGTCCAGGTCAGCGGCATCCCGGCGGCGCGGGCGGCGCGCGGGTTGTGGCCGACCGCGGCGGCATAGAAGCCGAACCGGCTGCCCTGCAGCAGCGCGACCGCGGCGACGGCGGCGGCGAGCGCGATCCAGACGCCGGCGTGCAGGTGGCCGAGCCCGACCTGGCCCAGCCGTTCGATCCCCTCGTCGAAGGCGGGCGAGACCGGGAAGCCGGTATCGGGGTCGCGCCAGGGGCCGTAGAGCAGCTGCTCCGCCGCCTGGAAGGCGACATAGGTCAGCATCAGGGTCGACACCACCTCGCTGACGCCGAGCCTGAGCTTGAGCAGCGCGGGCAGGCCGATCCACAGCGCGCCGGCCAGCGCGCCGGCCGCCAGCATCAGCGCCAGCCTTATGCCCGGCGGCCCGATGTCGTCGATGGCGATCCAGCTGGCGGCGATGGCGCCGACCCAGGCCTGGCCGTCGACGCCGATGTTCCAGAAGCGCAGCTTCAGCGCGAACACCGCGCCGAGGCCGACCAGGCACAGCGCCACCGCGCGGGTCAGCGCCTGGGCCAGCCCGCTTTCTGTGGTGAAGACGTAGAGCACGAACTCGTCGACGATGGCCGAAGGGCCGACGCCGTTGAGCGCCAGCACGGCGGCGGCGATGGCGAGGCCGAGCAGGATGCCGGCGGCCAGCACCGCGCCCTGGCGCAGGGGCGATATCCGCTGGCGAGCGGTCAGCGTCAGCCGGTCGAACATGGTCAGGCGTGGCCCAGCATCAGGTCGCCGATCCGGCCGCGGCCGATCTCCGCTCGCGGATAGGGGCCGGCCAGCCGCCCGCGCGACAGCACGCCGATGCGGTCGGCGATCGCCATCACCTCGTCCAGGTCCTCGCTGACCAGCAGGCAGGCGCCGCCGGCCGCGCACAGGTCGAACAGCGCCTGGTGCACGGCGGCGCAGGCGGCGACGTCGAGCCCGCGGGTCGGCGAATGGGCGATCAGCACGTTGGGTGCGATGGCGCCGTGGGCGGCAAGCTCGCGGGCCAGCAGCAGCTTCTGCGCATTGCCGCCGGACAGCAGGCGCGACGGCGTGCGCGGCCCGCCGCCGACGATGGCCCGCGCCGCCATCGCGCGCGCCGCCTCGGCGGCCATCCGGCCGCGGCGCAGGCCGGTCCAGAAGCCGTAGCCGCCGGCCGGCACCTCGGTCAGCGCCAGGTTCTCATAGGCGCGGAAGCCGGGGATCAGTGCGAAGTCGTTGCGGTCGGCCGGCACGATCCGGAGGCCCATCGCGCGGCGGGCGGCGATCGGCGCATGGGCCAGCGGCCGGCCGTCGAGATCCAGCGTGCCGCCGGCGACCGGGCGCAGGCCGTACAGCGCCTCGACCAGCGCGTCCTGGCCGTTGCCGCCCACTCCGGCGATGCCGACGATCTCGCCGGCGCGCAGGTCGATGTCGATGCCGTCGACGGCGACGCCGCCATCGTGGCGCAGCACGCGCAGGCCGCGGGCCGCCAGCCGCACGGCCCGTGCCGGCGCCTCGGCCACGGCGGCGCCGGCACGGTCGTCCTCGGCCGCGACGTCGAGCACATCGGCCGGCGCGGCGCCGCCGCCGACCATCAGCGCGGCCAGGCTGGCCCGGTCGTGGGCGGAACAGGGGGCGCCGGCCAGCACCGTGCGGCCGGCCCGCATCACGGTCACGCGGTCGGCATGGCCCTGCACCTCGCGCAGCCGGTGGGTGATCAGCACGACGGCGCGGCCGTCGGCGGCCAGCCGGCGCATCAGCCGCAGCACCGCCTCGGCCTCGTCGTCGGTCAGCACCGCGGTCGGCTCGTCGAGGATCGGGATGCGGGCGTCGAGCAGCAGCAGGCGCAGGATTTCGATCCGCTGGCGCTCGGCGGTGGACAGCGCGGCCACCGGCGTGGCGACGTCGACGGCGAAGCCGAGCGTGGCGGCGGTCTCGGTCAGCCGCGCCGCCGCCTCGCGCCGGTTGCGCAGGCCCAGCGCCGGCCCGCAGGCGACCAGGATGTTCTCCGCCGCTGTGAAGCGGGGGATCAGCTTGAAATGCTGGTGGACCATGCCGACGCCGCGCCGCGCCGCCGCCCGCGGATCGGGCTCGGCGAACGGCCGGCCGCCGATCTCGATCCGGCCCTCGTCCGGCGCATACAGGCCGCAGACCAGGTTCATCAGCGTCGACTTGCCGGCGCCGTTCTCGCCGAGCAGCGCATGCACCTCGCCATAGCCGGCCTCGAAGGCGGCGCCGGCCAGCGCCGGCCGGCCGTCGAAGGCCTTCCAGGCGTCGACGATGGCGATCGCGGCGCCCGTGGGGCTGGCGGCCGGCGCGGCTGCCGCGGCCATCGGCTGGGCGCCGGCCATGGCGGTGCGGGCTATTCCGGGATCGAGCCGGTGATGCCCTGCACCAGGTAGGTCATGCCCCAGAGCCCGTCGTCGTCCAGGGCCTGGCCGGCCGGCACGATCTCGGTGCCGTCCTGGGCCACCACCGGGCCGTCATAGGGGGTGGCGCTGCCGTCGGCGAAGGCGGCGCGCGTCGCCATGATCCGCTCCGCCACCTCGGCCGGCACCGCGTCATTCAGCGGGGTGATGTCGGCGGTGCCGTATTCCAGGCCGACCAGCGGCAGGCCGCCGCTGACCCAGTTGCCCGCCGTGATGTGCTGGACCACCGGCACGAAGTAGGTCTCCCAGTTGAACACGACCGAGGTCAGGTGCTTCGTCGGCGCCGCCGCGCTCATGTCGTTCTGGAAGCCGATCGACCCGGCGCCGGCCTCTTCCGCCTTCACCACCGCAGCGGTCGACGACATGTTGGTCGCGATCACGTCGGCGCCCTGCTCCAGGATCGCCTCCGCCGCCTGGCCTTCCTTGACCGGGTCGTACCAGCTGTTGAGGAAGGTGACGATGACCGCGACGTCCGGGTTCATCGCCTGCGCACCGCGGGCAAAGGCGTTGACGTCCCAGTTGACCACCGAGACCGGGAAGCCGGCGACGATGCCGATGGTGCCGCTCTCGCTCATCGCGCCGGCGGCCATGCCGGCCAGGTACCAGGGCTGGTAGGTGCGGGCGTAGAAGGTTTCCAGGTTCGGCGCGTCGGTCTCGCCGGCGACGTTGAGGAAGGCGACGCCGGGATTGGCCTCCGCCGCCTCCTTCAGCCCGTCGCCGAAGCCGTAACTGGTGCCGATGATGATGTTGTAGCCGCGGCTGAGGTAGATATCGACCGCCTGCCGCACCGCCTCGGTGGTCTCCTCGACATTCTCGATATAGGCGGCCTCGAGGCCCAGGGCCTCCTGCATCTTCAGCCGGCCGCGGTCCAGCGCCTCGGTCCAGCCGCCGTCGTTGGTGGCCGAGTAGTAGAGGAAGGCGATCTTCGGCTCGCCGTCCAGCGTGACCTGGGCGCCGGCGGCGCCCGCCGCCAGCATGGCGCCGGTCGCCAGGCCGGCCGTTGTCAGGAACTTCGCCATCGTCGTCTCCCCCTGCTTTCGTCCGTGCGTCGTGCGACCCTCGAAGCAACGGATATGCCAGTGCCCGGGGCGATGCAACCGCCGACGGGCGCGGGGCGCGGTCATGTGTCCGTTGCGTCCGGCCCGCGCATTGCAGAACATGCGGTGCAGACAATGGCGGGGGCGGTGATGACCGGTTGGCCGACGCATCTGGACGAGACGTTGCTGCGCCGGGCGATCGCGGTGTCGCGACGGTCGCGGGCCAACGGCAACCACCCGTTCGGCGCCATCCTGGCCGACGCGTCCGGTTCGGTGCCGCGGAGGCGGAGAACCGGGTGGTCAGCGAGGGCGATGCCACCCGCCATGCCGAGCTGGTGCTGATGAGCGAGGCATCGCGCCGGCTGCCGCGCGAGCTGCTGGCCGGTGCCACGATGTACACCAGCTGCGAGCCCTGCGCGATGTGCGCGGGCAGTGCCTATTGGGCGGGCGTCGGCCGCGTCGTGTATGCGATGACCGAGGAGGAGCTGCTGGCGATCACCGGCAACCATCCGGAGAACACGACCTCGACGCTGCCGTGCCGGGTGGTGCTCGGCTCCGGCCAGCGGGCGATCGCGGTGGTCGGGCCGATGCTGCAGGACGAGGCCAAGGCGGCGCACGACGGGTTCTGGCGATAGAGTGACGCGCGCCGCCCGCGCGGCGGCGCGGCAGACAGGGGAGGGACGGATGGTCTCACAGACGGCGGTGGCCGGCGCGGTCGACGGCGCGTCCACCCGCGAGGTGCCGGTGGTCGACATCGCCGGCCTGCGGTCGGAGGACCCAGCCGACCGGCAGGCGGTGGCGCGCGAGATCGACCGCGCCTGCCGCGGGATCGGCTTCCTCTATGTCACCAACCACGGCGTGCCGGACCGGCTGGTCGGCGACCTGGAGGCGACGGCGCGCCGCTTCTTCGCGCTGCCGCTGGACGACAAGATGGCGATCGCCAGCGAGCGGTCGGAGCATTTCCGCGGCTACGTGCCGCTGCAGTCCGAGGCGCACAATCCCGGCCGCGGCCGCGACCTGCACGGTCGCTCGACTTCGGCCGCGAGCCGCGGCGCGGCGCGACGGCGGCCGAGCTGGCCACCGGCTTCTACGGTCCCAACCAGTGGCCGCCGGCCATGCCGGATCTGCGGCCGATCATCGAGCGCTACTACGCCGCCATGCTCGACCTGACCAACGTGATGCTGCGCGGCTTCGCCCTGGCGCTGGCGCTGCCGGAGCGCTACTTCCTGCCCAAGTTCGACCGCTGCGCCGCCTGGCTGCGGCTGTCGCACTATCCGCCGCAGCCGGATTTCGACCCGGCCGACACGCTGTCGGGCATCGGCATCGGCGAGCACACCGACTTCGACGCCTTCACCATCCTGTGGCAGGACGCCTCCGGCGGGCTGGAGGTGCGCACGCTGGACGGCACCTGGGTGGCGGCGCCGCCGATCCCCGGCACCTATGTCATCAACATCGCCAACCTGATGCAGCGCTGGACCAACGACATCTATCGCTCGAACCCGCACCGCGCGATCAACCGCAGCGGCGGCGGCCGGCTGAGCGTGCCGTTCTTCGTCAACGCCAATCCCGACGCGGTGGTCGAATGCATACCGACCTGCAAGGACGGCGCGCACCCGGCGCTCTATGCGCCGATCACGGCGGCGGAATGGGTGCGCGCCCGCGTGCTGGAGTCGCAGCCGTTCCGCGAGACCGAGCCGGCGGCGGAATAGGGGGCGCGGCGATGCGAACGGAAGGGATCGTGCAATGACGCCCGGCCCCGACAGCGGGCATGCCGACCTGGTGATCCGCGGCGTGCGGCTGATCGACGGCACCGCTGCGCCGGCGGCGATCGGCGACATCGCGGTCCGCGACGACCGCATCGCGGCGCTCGGCGACCTGTCGCAGTGGCGCGGCGGCAGCGAGATCGCCGCCGCCGGCATGGCGGTGGCGCCCGGCTTCATCGACGTGCACACCCACGACGACCGCGCGGTGCTGGCCGACCCGGGCATGGCCTGCAAGGTCAGCCAGGGCGTCACCACGGTCGTGGTCGGCAACTGCGGCGTCAGCCTGGCGCCGCTGGCCACCGACCGCCGGCCGCCGGCGCCGATGGACCTGGTCTGCCCGCGGCCCGACGGCTATTTCGCGGCGTTCGCCGACTATCTCGCCGCGCTCGACGCGGCGCCGCCGGCAGTCAACGTGCTGGCCCAGGTCGGTCATTCCTCGTTGCGGGTGGGCGCGATGGACAGCCTGGAGCGGCCGGCCAGCGCAAGCGAGATCGCGGTGATGCGCGGCCGGCTGGAGGCTTCGCTCGCTGCCGGCGCCATCGGGCTGAGCACCGGCCTGTTCTATCCGCCGGCCGCGGCTGCGCCGACCGAGGAGGTGATTGCCCTGGCCGGGGCGCTGAAGGCGGCGGGCGCCATCCACACCACCCATATGCGCGACGAGTCCGACCATATCCTCGATTCGCTCGACGAGACCTTCCGTATCGGCCGGGCGGCGGACGTGCCGGTGGTGATCTCGCATCACAAATGCGCCGGCCCGGCCAATTTCGGCCGCTCGACCGAGACGCTGGCCGCCATCGCGCGGGCGGCGAAGGCACAGCCGATCGCAATGGACGCGTACCCCTATGTCGCCGGGTCCAGCATGCTCGCCTCCGGCCGGGTGATGGGCGCGGCGCGGGTGATCGTGACCTGGTCGGAGGCGCGGCCCGACTGCGCCGGCCGCGACCTCGACGACATCGCCGCCGAGATGGGGGTCGACCGCGACGCGGCGGTGGCGGCGCTGCTGCCGGCCGGCGGCATCTTCTTCATGATGGACGAGGACGACGTGCGCCGCATCCTGGCGCACCCGCTGACCATGATCGGCTCCGACGGGCTGCCGCACGACGTGCACCCGCATCCGCGCCTGTGGGGCTGCTTCCCGCGGGTGCTCGGCCACTATGTCCGCGACGTCGGCCTGTTCCCGCTGGAGCAGGCGGTGCACAAGATGACCGGCCTGCCGGCCTCCCGCTTCGGACTGACCGACCGCGGCGTGCTGCGCCCCGGCGCGGTCGCCGACCTGGTGCTGTTCGACCCGGCGACCGTCGCCGACACCGCCACCTGGGAGCAGCCGGTTTCGCCCGCCGCCGGCATCGCGCTGGTGATGGTGGCGGGCCGGGCGGTATGGCGCGACGGCACCGCCACCGGCGCGCGTCCCGGCCGGGCGATCCGGCTGCAGGCGCTCAGCCCGTCGCGCCAGACGGCATAGGCCGCGCGGCCGGTCAGCGCCGGCCCGGCCGCAGTAGGTGGCCGGCCATGCGCAGGAAGAAGCGCCAGTTGCGCCGCGGGTAATACCGGAACGAGCGCGCGACGCAGCGGATCGGCGCGATCAGTTCGCCGCGGCGGAAATGCACGGCGGCGCGCTCGACCCAGATCGACGACTGCACCCGGCGCACATGCGGGCCGAGCAGGTTGTGGCTGTGGTGGGTCCACTTGCGCTCCAGCAGGTCGAGCGCGGCCAGGGTGAGGTCGCCGTCCGGCGGGCCGGTGACGTTGACGGTGGCGAGCGGCGCGTCGAGGGTGCCGATGGCGCCGCGGGCGGCATAGCGCAGCAGCCAGTCCCAGTCCTCCAGCCGGCGCAGCCGCTCGTCGAACGGGCCGACGGCCGGGAACGCCTCGCGCCGGGCGAGCAGGGTGGTGCCGGGGCTGAGGTCGCAGCCGAACGCCAGCATCGGCAGGGCCGGCTGGTCGGCGCGGTAGGCCGGGCGGTGGATCCGCTCGACGCCGGTGGCGGCGCGGCGCAGGACGAAGGCGGTGCAGGCGACGGCGGCGTCGGCGGGCAGGCCGTCGAGGAACGGGACCTGCCGGGCCAGCTTGTCCGGGTGCCAGAAATCGTCGGCGTCGAGGAAGGCGACTAGCCGGCCGCGTGCCTCGGCGATGCCGGCGTTGCGCGCCCCGCCGGCGCCGCGGTTGGCCTCCAGCCGCAGCAGCCGCAGCCGCGGGTCGGGGCGGGCGGCCAGCACCGCGGCGAGGTCGTCGGTGGAGGCATCGTCGACCACGATCGCCTCGAAGTCGGCGAAGCTCTGCGCAAGCACGCTGTCGAGCGCGGCGCCGAGCGTGGCAGCGCCGTTGAAGACCGGGATGACGACGGTGACGGCGGGACCCTGCATGCGCCGGCCCGCTCAGGCCCGCATGGCGAAGTCGGTCGGCAGGCGGGCGAGCGCGTCGCGATAGGTGCGCACCCAGGCCACCGTGTCGGCCAGGCCCGCCTGCCAGCCGATCTGCGGCGTCCAGCCGACGTCGCGCCGGATCGCGGCGCTGTCCAGCCAGTAGCGCGAATCCTGGCCGAGCCGGTCGCCGGTCACCTCGCACAGGTCGTCGAACGGCATGTCCAGCGCCTCGGCGCACAGCTCGACCACGCGGCGGATCGACGTCGGCTGCTCGGGCCCGACGTTGTAGACCGTGCCGAACGGCGCCCGCTCCGCCACCATGTGGATGGCGCGGGCGAGGTCGCGGCTGTGGATGTACGACTTCTCCGCCCGGCCGCCGCCATGCAGCGGCAGCTTGCGTCCGGTCAGCCCGAACAGGATCGCCTTCGGGATCACCCGGTGCAGCTGCTGGCCGGGGCCGTAGGCGTTGGACGGGCGCAGGATGTTCATCGGAAAGCCGGCGAAGCGCTGGACAGAGATCAGGTGCAGGTCGAACGCCGCCTTCGACGCCGCATAGGGGCTGGTCGGCCGGATCGGATCGTCCTCCTTCGCCGCGTGGGCGACCGAGCCGTAGAGCTCGGACGTGCCGATGTGGATGAAGCGCTCCAGCCAGTCGCGGGCCTGCAGCGCCTCGACCAGCTTGGCCAGCGCCACCGCGTTGGTCTCGAAGTAGCGCCAGCTGTGCGTCCACGAGGCCGCGCCCTCGCCCTGGGCGGCGAAGTTGACGATCACCTGCGGCCGGATCCGGTCCAGCTCTTCCAGCAGCAGGTCCTGCTCGTAATAGACATGGTAGGCGCGATAGGCATAGCGCGGGTCGTCGCGGCCGACGTTGAGCGAGAAGCATTCCGGCTTCGGCGGGTTGCGGCCGATGCCGACCACCCGCTCCGGCGCGGCGTGGTCGAGCAGGTACTGCGCGCAGTGCAGCCCGAACGAGCCGCCGCCGCCCAGCACCACATAGCGCCTGCCCATGTTCCCGCTCCCCCGTTCAGCCCGCGTCGCCGGTGACCGACCAGGCGGGGTCGGTGTCCAGGATGGTCCAGTGATAGTCGCCGGTGTAGCCGGCCTGCGCGAACAGGTCGCGCCAGAATTCGGGGGTGCCGTGGGTTTCGGCGGTCAGCACCCAGTCCAGGAACACCGCGCGCTCGGCCGCGCTGCGATAGGCGTCGACCTGGATGAAGCCGCGGCCCGGCGCCAGCCGCTCGATCTCGCGCACCGCGGCAACGCAGGCGTCGTGCGGCAGGTTGTGGATGACGTTGATCGCCAGCACGGCGGCGAAGGCGCCGTCGGCGAAGGGCAGCCGCGCGGCGCTGCCCCGCACCAGCCGGCCCTCGGTGCCGGGATGGGCGTGGCTGAGCGCATAGTGCGAGATGTCGAGGCCGTAGACATCGAGCCCCGGGCAGGCGGCGGCAAGGTCGGCGACCAGGAAGGCCTTGGCGCAGCCGACGTCGAGCACCCTGTCGCCCGGCTTCAGCCCGAAATGGGCGACGATGTCGGCGGCAATCGGCACCCAGCGGCCGTCGTAGCGGTAGCCGCCATAGCCCTCCTCGCGACTGCCGTCGAAATATTCGAAGCCGAACTGGCGGGCGCGGGCGCGGCTGGCCGCCTGCGCCGCCTTGCGTGCGGCGATGTTGCGGCGCGCCCTGGGATAGCGGCGCAGGAGGTCGACCTCGGCCATCGCCGGCGTCCGTCCGCTCAGTCGGGCCGGGCCAGGCCCTCGGCCAGTCCGGCGAAGCGGCAGCCGGGAAAGGCCTTGAGCAGGGCGGCGGTGTCGAAGTGGCGGTGGGTGACCGGCGCCTGCCGCGGCGTGTGCACCACCGGCACCGGCGGGTCGACGGTGGCGGCAACCGCGCGGGCGGCGGCGTCGAAGCTGACCGAGACGCCGCTGGCAAGGTTGAGCAAGCCGGCGCTGCGGTGGTGCAGCACGCGCGCGACCAGTGCCGCCGCGTCGGCGACATGGACGTGGTCGCGGGTCTCCTCGCCGGCGCCGAACAGGGTGATCCGGCCCTGCTCGGCCGCCATCCGCCGGAAGCGGTTGGGGCCGTAGGAGTTGTGCGGGTCGCCGGCGCCGTAGAGCAGGGTCGCGCGCAGCACCGCCACCGGCGCCGCGATGCTGGCCTGCAGCATCAGTTCGCGCGCCCGGTGCATGGCGCCGTACATGTCGGCCGCCGCCGCGCAGCTGGTTTCGTCGACCAGCGCCTCGCCGAACGGGTAGACGGCGTCGGAGCTGAGATAGACCAAGTGCGCCGGCGGCACGACGGCAGCGGCGCGGCACAGCGTCTCGGCCATCGCCACGTTGCGGACCAGGGTGGCGGCGTCGCGGCCGCGGTCGGGGGTCAGTGCCGCCAGCATGGCGACGGAGTCGCCCTCGCGCAGCAGCGCCGACAGCCGCGCCGCGGCGTCGGCCGCGGTCAGGTCGAGATCGGCGGTGCCGAGCGCCAGCGTCTCGACTCCGGCGTCGCGCAGCCTGGCGACCAGCCGGCTGCCGAGGAAGCCGTTGCCGCCGAGCACGACGACCCGCTGCGGCGGCCGCGGTGCGGCCTGTCGGTGCTCAAGCATGGCGCCGGTGGACGGCGATGCGAATGCGGACGGTCATCGGCGGTCTCGGGTCCTCGGCTGGCCGGCACCGAGGCGGTGGTGCTCGAAACCGGCGGCGACGGCGGCGGCGTGGTCGACGATGCGGTAGGGGTCGATCAGCACCCGCCCGGACATGATAGCGGCCAGCGCCGCGAGGTCGACCCCGGCGAACTGCGGCCAGGCCGTCATGATCGCCAGGGCGTCGGCCGCACGGGCCGCGTCGAGCGGATCGGCGGCCTGCGCCGCGCCGGACGCCAGCCCCGGCGGCAGGGCGACGACCGGGTCGAAGCAGCGCATCGGCGTCGCGCCCAGCGCCACGATCAGCGCCAGCGCGGCGGAATTCCTGGTCGAGCGGGTGTCCGGCTTGTAGGCGAGGCCCCAGATGCCGATGCGCGCGTCCGGCCGGCCGGCCAGCACCGTCGCGTGCAACCGGCGCAGCGCCCAGTCGCGGCGATGGCGGCTGTCGTCCTGCCAGGCGGCGACCACGCGGTCGTGGCTGCCGGCGGCCGCGGCCAGCCGGCGGACGGTGGCGAGGTCGCGTTCCAGGTTGCCGCCGGCGATGCCGAGGCCGGGGGCGAGATAGGCGTGCGGACCGATGCGGCGGTCGAGCCGCAGCGCCGGCGCGATCTCCCCCCAGTCGGCGCCGACGGTCTCGCACAGGCCGGCCAGGGTGTTGGCGGCGGAAAGCTGGGCGACCAGCAGGCAGTTGATCGCGATCTTGGCCAGCTCCGCGCTCTCGTAGCCCATCGGCAGCACCGGGCAGCCGAAGCGGTCGAGGAAGCGGCGATAGGCGTCGGGCAGCGGCGCGGCGGGGTCGGCGCAGCCGACGACGATGCGCTCCGGTGCCAGCGCCCGCTGCAGCGCCTGGCCGAACACCAGCGTCTCGACCTGGCAGAACAGGCCGCCGGGGCGGGCCGGCAGCGCGCGGGTATAGCCGGGCGGCACCTGGCTGAGCACCACCAGCGTCGCGGCGGCGTCAAGCTGCGGCGCGACCGTCGCGACCAGCGCCGCGATCGGCCCGAGGTCGCTGTCGCCGGCGGCGTCGGTCGGCACGTCGGCGGCGATGGTGACCAGCGGGCAGCCGGCGAGGGCGGCCGGGTCGGCGGTGAAGGCGAGGCGGCCGCGATGGGCGGCGAGGGCGGCGTCGAGCCCGGGCTCGTGCACCGGCAGCCGGCCGGCGGCGATCGCCGCGACCAGCGCAGCGTCCGGATCGAAGGCCAGCACCGTGGCGCCCTTGGCGGCCGCGGCGACGGCGGAGACCAGGCCGAGGTGGCTGAGGCCGCAAAAGGCGAGGTCGGCCATCAGGCCAGGCCCGCCGCGGTCGCCACCGCCGCCAGCGTGCGCGCGATGCGGATGTCGTTGCCGGTGTTGCCGGGGCCGCCGGCCGCGCACAGCGCCTTGAAATGCGCGTATTCCGCCGCCCAGGTCGGGTCGTCGACGACCAGGGTCACTGCCTCCTCCGGCGGGCGGCCGCTGGGCAGCACCCGGCTGCGACGGGTGAAGGTCGCCGGCCCCCACTTGCACAGCGACTCGATGTGGGCGCTGCCGTCCGCGCCGTCGACGTCGGCGGAGAAGCGGTTGCGCCAGCTGACCAGCGACATTTCCAGCGTGATCGCCGGCGGGCCGGGGCTGAACAGGATGGCGTGGTCGGGGGCGCGGTTCTCGTGCCGGCCGACGAACACCGGCCGGAACGCGAGGTCGACGTCGCCGAGCCAGAACAGCAGCGTGTCGACCAGGTGGCTGCCGAGGTCGGCGATCACCCCGTTGCCGGTGTCGCGCCAGGCGGATTGGCGCACCGGCCGCGCGGTGCCGTTGCCGTAGAACAGCCGGATCGCATAGAGCCGGCCGAGCGCGCCTGCGCGGATCGTCTCGGCCATGCGCACGAAATGCGGTTCGAAGCGGTGGTTGTAGGCGGTGTAGCAGACCGCGCCGGTGTCGGCAGCCAGCCGCTGCAGCCGCGCGAGGTCCGCCGGCGGCGCCAGCAGCGGCTTCTCGACCAGCACATGCTTGCCGCGGGACAGCGCGTGTGCCAGCAGCGCCGGCTTGGCCGCATCGGGCACACAGGCCAGCACCGCGTCGTAGGTCTCCGGCGGGACGGCGTCGAGGCGGTCGTGGCCGGCGCCGTTGCCGGCCGGGTCGACCGTGGCGACCACGTCGCCCGCCGCCGCCGCCATCCGTTTGCGCCCCTGTACCCCCAGCCCGGCGACCACCACGCGCATCAGTCGCTCCGGGGCGGCGAGGCGGTCAATGTGGTGCGTCCTTCGCGACGTGCGCCTGCGGCACGCGCTTCCGGATGCGGAACGGGGTAGGGATTTGGCTTCTGCAAGCGCACTTTCTTAATATATGGCAATGCGTTATACCATATTCTGCACAAGTCTCTGCAAAGTCCGGCCGCCGCCCCGCCGCCCCCACCGCATCGTCCGCTGGCCATTGCACCGCCGCATCGCCTGCGGCCCCAGCACCGGAGCCCCGCCGCATCGCCTGCGGCCCGGCACCGGCGCCCGGACGCACCGCACGCAACCCCCGCATCGCCGTGATGTCCGTCCGCCACCGCACCGGCGCCCTCATCCTGAGGAGGCGCCCGCAGGGCGCCGTCTCGAAGGACGCACCGGCCGCGGTGCGTGCGGTCGATCCGCGACGCGACGTGCCCGGGACCGGGCCGGGTGCGTCCTTCGAGACGCGCGCCTGCGGCGCGCTCCTCAGGATGAGGAACGGCAGGGCGTGCCATCGGCGGCTCCGGATGGAGTCCCGCATCGGATCGCCCAGCCGGATTCCCCCAGCGTCGATCGGCACAGCGCGCCACGCCCCGCCGCATCGCCTGCGGCCCGGCACCGGCACCCGGACGCATCGCCTGCGGCCCTTGCACCGGCGCCCGGACGCACCGCACGCAGCCCCCGCATCGCCGTGATGTCCGTCCGCCGCCGCACCGGCGCCCGGACGCTCCGCAGCCTCCCGCATCGCCGTGATGTCCGTCCGCCACCGTACGGTCATCCTGAGGAGGCGCCCGGAGGGCGCCGTCTCGAAGGACGCACGGCCGCGGTGCGCGCGGTCGATCCGCGACGCGATCTGCCCGGGACCGGGCCGGGTGCGTCCTTCGAGACGCGCGCCTGCGGCGCGCTCCTCAGGATGAGGGGCGGCGGGGTGCCATCGGCGGCCTGGGATGGAGTCCCGCATCGGATCGCCCAGCCGGATTCCCCCAGCGTCGATCGGCACAGCGCGCCACGCCCGCCGCATCGCCTGCGGCCCGGCACCGGCGCCCGGACGCACGCACGCAACCCCCGCATCGCCGTGATGTCCGTCCGCCACCGCACCGGCGCCCGGACGCACCGCACGCAACCCCGCATCGCCGTGATGTCCGTCCGCCACCGCACCGGCGCCCCTCATCCTGAGGAGGCGCCCGGAGGGCGCCGTCTCGAAGGACGCACGGGCCGCGGTGCGCGCGGTCGATCCGCGACGCGACGTGCCTGGGACCGGGCCGGCTGAGGCGGCGGCGAGATGCGGCGGCGTGGTCATGGCGGAGAGGCAACGGCTTCGAGGGCGTCGAGCTTGGCGGCGACGTCGGCGGGGGTGACGGGGATGTTGCCCTCGCGCTCGCACTCGACCGCGGCGGCGAGCGCGCCGAGCACGGACGCGGCGACCTCGCCGGCGCCGCTGCGCAGGGCGAGCGCGGCATAGCCAGCAGCGCGTCGCCGGCGCCGACCGGGTCGGCCGCGCTGGCGGCGAAGCTGTCGAGGGCGAAGAAGGTGCGGCGGTCGTCGTCCTCGCCGAGCGGGCGGCGGAAGGTGATCAGCCCGCGCGCGCCGAGCTTGAGGATCAGCGTGCGGCAGCCGGCGGCGTCGTAGAGCCGCGAACCGAGCGGGCGCACCACCGTGTCCTGGTCGCCGAGGGCGAAGCGCGCCTCCTTCTCGTTCGGCGTGATCAGGTCGAAGCCCTTGAAGTCGAGGATGTTGCCCCAGCGGCTGGCGACCTGGCTGTCGGCCACCTTGTAGGCGCCTGCGGGGATCGCGGCGTTGAGCGCCGGGATGGTCTGCGGGCTGAACAGGCCGTGGCGGAAGTCGGAGAACACCACCACGTCGGCGCCGGCAGCGGCGATGCGCCCGGCCAGCCGGTCGACGATGGCGGCCGAGATGGCGCGGTTGTCGAGCCGGTCGATCTTGAGCAGGCGATAGCCGCCGGCGACGATGGCGGTCTTCGACGTCGTCGGCCGGGTGTCGTCGACGACCGCGTCGACCTCGACCCCGGCCGCTTCGAGATCGTCGAGCACGAAGCCCTGCAGCTCGTCGGCGCCGAGCACGGTGGAGAACAGCACCGCGGCGCCGGCGGCGCGCAGGTGCTTGGCGACGATGCCGGCGCCGCCGACATAGCGGCTTTCGCCCTCGTAGCGCACGCTCATGGTCGGCGTCTTGGCGTTGGCGCCGATCATCGAGGTGTGGGTCAGCACGTCGACGATGGTGTCGCCGACCACGTGCACGCGGCAGCCGCCTAGGCGGTCCAGCGCCGTGCGCAGGTCGGCAAGGCCCAGGCCCTCGGCGCGCAGCAGCATCGCCAGCTTGTCGTAGGCCAGGTTCGGCGGCGCCCGGTCGATGATCGCCGACGACGAGAAGACGATGTCGCCGGGGCTGAACAGCACGCTGCCGCCATAGCCCTCGACCACCCGCACCTCCTCGGCCGTCTTCGGGTGCAGGCCGTCCTTGTTGTACTCGAAGCCTTTGACGAACAGGTCGGGCTGCAGCACGGCCAGGTTGGCCAGCGGGGTCTGGTTGGGGTCGACGATGACATAGTCCACCGCCTCCAGCGCCGCCAGGTTCAGCGCGCGCAGGTCCTCCGGAACATAGGGGCGGTGGTCGGCCTTGGTGACGTGGGCGTCGCAGGTCAGGCTGGCGACCAGCACGTCGCCCTTGGAGCGGGCGTAGAGCAGGTGGCGGATGTGGCCGGGATGCACCAGGTCGAAGGTGCCGTGGCACATCACCACCCGGCGCGCGCGCGGCCGCGACCCGATGATCGCCCGCAGCTCGTCGAGCGTCTTGATCTTGTGGCGGTAGCGCTCGTCGATCACGACGCGGCGGCCCCGTCGCCGAGATGGCGGAACCAGGTGGCGGTGGCGCCGGCGATGCTGTCCGGGTCCCACAGCGGCGCCTCGCGCCAATAGTCGATGTCGGCGAGGATGCGGGCGACGCCCTCCTCGAAGCCGACCTGCGGCCGCCAGCCCAGCTCGGCGGTGATGCGGCCGATGTCGGCCCAGGTCACGTCGGGCTCGCCCGGCCGCTTCGGGATGTGGACGACATCGCCGCCGAGCAGCGCGACCAGCCGGTTGACCGACTGCGGGTTGCCGGCGCCGAGGTTCCAGACCCGGCCGACGCGTTCGGTGCGCGCAGCGGCGAGAAAGGCGCGGGCGACGTCGGTGACGTAGAGGAAGTCGCGGCGCTGGCTGCCGTCGCCGACCACGGTGAACGGGCGGCCGGCCAGCTTCTGGCGCAGGAACACCCCGAACACCGCGCCATAGGCGCCGGAGGTGCGCGCGCGGGTGCCGTAGGCGTTGAAGATGCGGATCGCGTTGACCGGCAGGCCGTAGACGCGGTGCCAGTGCAGCGCGGCCTGCTCGCCCTGGTACTTGCTCAGCGCATAGGGATATTGCGGCCGGATCGGGTGGTCCTCGCCGGTCGGCGTGTCGGCCAGCCCGTAGCAGGAGGACGAGGCGGCGTAGACCAGCCGGGCGACGCCGGCGGCGCGCGCCGCCTCCAGCACCCGCACGGTGCCCTGGACGTTGACCGCCATGTAGTCGGCCGGCCGCTCGATCGACGGCACGATGTCGCCGATGCCGGCGAAGTGGAACACGGCGCCGGCGCCGCGGAACAGCGGGTCGTCGGCGGCGAGGTCGAGGACGTCGCGCCACTCGGCGGCCAGCGCGGGGTTGCCGGCATGGGCGGCCAGGTTGGCCTCGCGCCCGCCCGACAGGTTGTCGATCACCCGGACGGCGAAGCCCTCGGCCAGCAGCAGGTCGACCATGTGGCTGCCGATGAAGCCGGCGCCGCCGGTGACCACCGCGACCGGTGCGGCGGCGCTCACCGCGCTCTGATCCCGGGCGGGCGCATGGGCGCGGTGCGTCCTTCGAGACGGCGCGCATGGCGCGCCTCCTCAGGATGAGGATGGGGGAAGGGTGGCATCGGCGGCGGAAGATTCGATTCTGGTTTCAGCGGGCAATGTCCTGTTTTCGAGTCCCGATCCGAGCGGCCGCACCGGCGCTCCTCATCCTGAGGAGGCGTCCGGAGGACGCCGTCTCGAAGGACGCACGATCGCGGGCCGCGCCGCCGCCACATGACGCCGCCCCGGTCAGGCGGCATTGCGCGCCTGAGGTAGCGCACGTTGTAGTACCAGTCGTTGGTCATGCTGTCGGGCAGCAGGCCGGCGCGGAAGGCGTGGCAGAGGTCGCGGACCGCGTCCTCGATGCCGCGTTTCGGCTTGAATCCCAGAACGTTGGTGATCTTGTCGGAGTTGATGTGGTAGGAGCGGTTGTCGCTGCTTTCGGTGCGCGCGATCGCCAGCGGCGGGCGGTCCGGGAACGCCGCGCCCACCGCGTCGCGAACCACCTCGGCGATCCGGCTCACGGTCAGGTTCTGCTGGCCGATGTTGAAGATCTGGCCGCGGATACGCTCGGCCGGGGCCGCCAGCATCAACAGATAGGCGTCGACCATGTCGGCGATGTGCAGGTTGGGCCGCTTCTGGGCGCCGCCGAACACCGTGATCCGGCCGGCGTTGACGGCGTGGTTGGTCAGGATGTTGACGGTGAGGTCGAGCCGGCAGCGCGGGCTGTAGCCGCACACCGTGGCCGGGCGGATGGTGACGCAGTCGAAGCCTTTACCTTGATATTTGAACAGAAGAGGTTCGCATAATCCTTTGAATTTATTGTAGAGCGTCAGCGGGACCAGCGGATGGTCCTCGGTCACCTGCGGCGCGTCGGAAACGCCGTAGACCGAGCTGGACGAGGCATAGACGAAGCGGCGCACGCCGGCCGTCTTCGCCGCCAGCACCAGCGGCTCGAAGCAGTCGTAGTTGATGGTGGTCGACAGGCGCTCGTCGAGCTCGAAACTGGCGTCGTTGGAGATGCAGGCGAGGTGCAGCACGGCGTCGTGGCCGGCCATCGCCGCGCCGACATGGGCGGTGTCGCGGATGTCGCCGGCGACGACGGCGAGGTTGGGGTCGGCGTGCGGCAGGGTCTGCGCGCCGAACAGCATCAGGTCGTAGACCGTGACCCGGTAGCCCTCGGCCAGCAGCCGCGGCACCAGCGCGTTGCCGACATAGCCGGCGCCGCCGGTGACGAAGACGCGCCCCTTGTCGCCCATCCGTGCCGGCTCCGCCGCAGCCCTATTCCGCCGCAGTGGCGTGGGCCACCGCGAACGCCGCGTCCGCCGGCACCGCATAGCCGGCGGCCAGCGCGTCGCGGCGGAACATGGCGACCGTCTCCAGCGAATAGGCGGCGAGGTCGCGCCCGCGCAGCGCCAGCTTGCGCAGCAGGTCGGCGGTGCAGGTGATGATGTGGCAGCCGGCGGCGTCGGCCTGATAGACGTTCAGCACCTCGCGCGGGCTCGCCCACAACAACTCGGTCCGCGGCCGGGCCGCCATCACGGCCAGCGCCGCGCGCATCAGCGGCACCGGGTCGCGACCGGTGTCGGCGATGCGCCCGGCGAACACCGAGAAGATCGCGGGCGCGTCCTCCGGCATCGCCTCGGTCAGCGCGCGGACCTGGGCCAGCGTCAGGATGGCGGTGACGTTGACGCGCACGCCGCGCAGCGCCAGCCGGCGCACGACCGGCGCGCAGGGCGTGCCGGCGGTGGTGGTGACCGGCACCTTGACCCAGGCGTTGGCGCCCCAGCCGGCGATGGTCAGCGCCTGCCGCTCGATGCCGTCGAGGTCGTCGGCGATCACCTCGAACGACACCGGCCGGTCGGGCACCAGCGCCAGCACGTCGCGGGCGAAGCGGGCATAGTCGCGCACGCCGGCCTGGCGCATCAGCGTCGGATTGGTGGTGAAGCCGGCGATCCGCGGGTCGCGGGCGAGATCCGCGATGCCGGCAAGGTCGGCGCCGTCGGCGAAGATCCTTATGCGCAGTTCGGGGGGGCTCGACTGCATTAGCTTCCCTGTGCCGATCGGTCCGGCGGACGGCCCGCCAGGATCAGGTCGGCCGCCGCGGCCAGCGACGCGACCACCGCATCCGGGCGGCAGCGCACGGGTTCTGTGTAGTCCGATTCGATCAGGATCGTAAAGCATCCGGCCGCCGCTCCCGCGCCGACATCGCGCCAGCGGTCGCCGACCATGAAGCTGTCGGCCAGCGCGATGCCGAAGCTGGCCGCAGCCTCCAGCAGCATGCCCGGCGCCGGCTTGTAGCGGCCGCCGTCCTTGCCCTCCTCGGCATAGCAGGCGCGGATCGCGGTGATCGGCATCGCGGCACGGATCGCGGCGTGGATCGCCGCCACGGTTGCGCGCGACTGCAGGCCGCGGGCCACGTCGGGCTGGTTGGTGACGATGACGGTGAGGAAGCCGGCGGTGTGCAGCCGCCGCACCGCGTCGGCGGCGCCGGGCAGGATCTCCAGTGCGGCGAGGTCGGGCGGGGGATAGGGCCGGCCGTCGCGGACGATGGCGCGGTTGATGGTGCCGTCGCGGTCGAGGAAGACCGCCCGCCTCATCGGCCGGCGGGCACGACGGTGCCGGCGGTGAGCCCTTCCCAGGTGGTGGCCTGGACCTGCAGCGCCGGATGCGAGACCAGGCAGTGCCAGACCACGGCCTGGAACGCCTCGGAATGGGGCGTGACCCTGGCCGGTACCGGTGCCGGGATCACCACGGCGACGTCGGCGGTGCGGGCGGTAGCCGTCGGCGCGGCCGACGATGCCGAACACCGCCGCGCCGCGCTCGCGCGCCAGCTCGATGGCCGCGATCAGGTTGGCGCTGACGTTGCGTTCGCGGTCGCCGCCGCCGACCGACAGCACCAGCAGCGCGTCGCGCGCGGCCAGCCGGCTGACCCGGAGCCACGCCGCGAACACCGTGTCCCAGCCCTCGTCGTTGGTCCGGGCGGTCAGCTCGGCGACATTGTCGGTCGGCGCATAGGCCTCGATCGCGCACAGCTTGCGGAAGTCGTTGACCGCATGGCCGCAATTGGCGGCGCTGCCGCCGACGCCGAGCACGAACAGGCGTCCGCCGGCCTGGCGCAGGTGCGCCAGCCGGGCGGCCAGCGCCTCGATCCTGCCGGCGTCGAGTGCGGCGGCAATGCGGGCGGCCTCGTCGAGGAAGGTGCGGGCGTGCGAGGACGGCGCGTCGGTCACTGTGCAGTCCCTCCCACCCGTTGCCGCGCCCCCGGCGCGTCGCCGGCCCGGAACGCGGCCAGCGCCGCGACCAGCGCGTCGGGCGTGCACGGCGCGCCGACCAGCCACTGGTGCGGGCGCGGCCTGAGCGTCGCGCCGGCCTGCGCCGGATCGCCGTCGTATAGCACCAGCGCCGGAGTCGCGATGCCGGCGACCGCGGCGGCATAGGCGTCGTAGCGGCCGACGAACAGGTCGGCCTGGCGGGCCAGCGCCATCCGGCCGAGGCGGTCGAGCCCGTAGCGCACCGCGAGCCGCGGCGGGACGGCGAGGCCGAAATCAGGCGGCTGCGGCCATGGCCAGTCGCCGAGCAGCACGCACTGTGCGTCCGGAACGAGCCGCTGCAGGGCGGCGAAGAACGGCGCCCAGTCCCTGGCGAAGGCGTCCGGGCCGTCGGCGGGCGGCGGCAGGCTGCAGGCGACCAGCGTGGCGTCGACGCCGAGCAGCTGAACGGTGGCGTGGGCCTGGGCGATGCCGGAAGGCAGCTCCAGCGCGGCGCCGCCGCCGTCGACGAAATGCGCGACCGCGGCGGCCGCGCCGGTGGCGTCGATGTCCTCGACCGGCACCGCGCCGGTCGCGGCGAAGGGCAGCTCTGCCTGCAGCCGGTCGCGGTCGCGATAGGTGGCGAAGTCGCGGCCGAGCGGGTTGAGGGCGAACAGGGTGAGGAAATCGGCGGCCGGCGCGGCGTCGCCGTCCAGCAGCAGGATCTGGTCGACCGCGGAGCGGCCGGCGCTGCGGGCGGCGGCGCACTGCCGCGCCTGGGCGATCAGGAAGTCGCGGGGCGCGTCCGGCCCGCCCGCGGTGCGCGCGACCGCCACCGCGCCCGCCTGGTTGCCGGTCTGCAGCCGCCAGGCGCGGCGGTGGGCGTTGATCGCGGTGTCGAGCAGGGTGAACGGGAAGCGGTCGATCCGCCGTACCATGCGCACGGCCCCGCGGGCGACGCCGCCGCCGCCGGCCCGGGCCAGCCTCGGACGGAGCCAGCGCACGGTGCGCATCGGGTGCAGCAGGGCCAGCAGCAGGCCGGACAGGCCGGCCTGGCCGATCCGGACCAGGCCGAGGGCGGACCGCCCGGCGACGGCCAGCGGGCGCAGCAGGCGGCGCGCCGCCGCCTTTCCGGCCGGCCGGCTCATGGCGCCACCGCGGCCAGCGCGGGCGCGCCGCGGCCGGACGCTGCCGTCGGGGCGACATCCGCCCGTGGTCGCGGGCCGCGCGCATGGGCCTCCTCGAACAGCCCGATCAGCAGGTCGTCGGTCTCGACCTCCCAGCCGATCCGCTGGCCGGGCAGGCCGAAGGCATAGCGCGGCGCGCCGACCGCCAGGCCGTTATAGGCGGCGAAGCGGTGTTCCATGTTGGTGATGGCATAGGGCACGTCGCTGAAGGTGGCCGCGGCGGCGAAGCCGCTGGACGAGCCCATGAACAGGTCGGCGCCGAACAGCAGCGCCAGCTCGTCGGCCAACTGCAGGCCCATGGCCCGCGGGACGACGACGTTTGTGTGGGCGGCGAGGGCGCGGTCCCATTCGCCGAAGCCGCCGAGGCAGGCGAACAGGACCTCGGGGTGGCGCGCCGCGGCATGGGCGAACAGACGGTGCCACGGCGCCGCCGGCGAATCGCGGTGGAAGTCGGCCGGGCGGGCGGTCATCCGGCTCTGGCGGACGTTGACGGCGACCACATAGCGGCCGCACCCCGCCGCGGCCAGCAGGGCCTCGGTGCCATGGCCGCGCGGCGCTGCCAGCCTAGGCACGTGGCCGTGACGGGCGAAAAAGGCGTCGATCTCGGCATGGGAGATGAAGTCGAGCCGGCGCTCGAAATGGCTGCCGAGCGCGGGCCAGGACGGCGTGCCGCGGCGCCGCGCATGCAGCACGAACAGGTCGAAGGCCTGGCGGCTGCGGAACACGTGCACCCGGTCGGCCGGCGGGGTGCACAGGAAGGCCGGGTAGAGCCGGTTGAGATGGTCGAGGTAGTTGCCGGCGGTGATGTGCGGCTGCAGCGGGCAGGCCGGCCGGTTCGGGTCGGCGACCAGGCAGAGCCGGATCGAATCGCAGCCGGCGTCGATCGCGCCGCACATCGCCTTAGCCTGGAAGGTCATGGCGTCGCCCAGCGCGTAGGGCGCGTAGCTGAAGTCGTAGAAGGCGAGGAAGGTGCCGTCGCCGATGGCGTCGAGGTCGCGCAGCCGGCGCCGCGAATCGGCCAGGCAGCGGCGGGCACGGCCCAGCCGCCCGGCCGGCCGGGCGGCGGCCGCGGGCGGCGGCCGGTTGCTGTTCGCCATGGTCATCCTGGCCGCGTTGGTACCAGCATCGGCGGCGCGGCGGGAACCCACTTTGCGCCGCCGGGCCGCGCCATTGCCAGCGGCGGGAGCGATCTGTTACCTGCAACCGGCGGCGCGCGACCGGGGAGGCGGAATCCGGGCATGACCACCGACGACATCGGGCTCACCCTGTTCCGGTCCCTGCTGCGCATGCGCATGGTCGAGGAACGGATCGCCGCGCTCTATCCCGAGCAGGACATGCGCTGCCCGACCCATTTCAGCATCGGCCAGGAGGCGGTGGCCGCCGGGGTGCTGGCGCACGTGGCGCGCGACGAGCTGGCGATGAGCGCGCATCGCAGCCACGCCCATTATCTCGGCAAGGGCGGCGACCTGAAGGCGATGCTGGCCGAGCTCCATGGCAAGGCGACCGGGTGCGCCGGCGGCAAGGGCGGGTCGATGCACCTGATCGACCGCGCCGCCGGCTTCCTCGGCTGCGTGCCGATCGTCGGCGCGACCATCCCGATCGCCGTCGGCGCCGCGCTGGGCACCCGCATGCAGGGCGTCGCCAGGCTGGCGACGGTGTTCTTCGGCGAGGGCGCGGCGGAGACCGGCGTGTTCCATGAGAGCCTGAACTATGCCGTGCTGCACCGGCTGGCGGTGCTGTTCGTCTGCGAGGACAACCTCTATTCGGTCAACACCGGGCTGGCGGCGCGGCAGCCGGCGGGCCGCACGCTGGCCGGCCTCGCCCGCGCGCACGGTGCCTATGCGGCGGAGGGCGACGGCCAGGACGTCGAGGCGGTGCACGCGCTGACCGCGCCGGCGATCGCCCATGCGCGGGCCGGCAACGGCCCGGCATTCCTGCGCTTCGCCACCTACCGCATGCTGGAGCATTGCGGGCCGCTGGCCGACACCCGGCTCGGCTTCCGCCCCGCCGGCGAGTACGAGGCCTGGGCGGCGCGCGACCCGGTCGCGATCCAGCAGCAGCGGCTGATGGCGGACGGCCGGCTGACCGCGGCGGCGCTGGGCGCCCTCCGGGACACGCTCGCGGCCGAGATCGAGGCCGCCGTCGCCTTCGCCAAGGCGAGCCCGTTCCCGGAGCGGGCTGCGCTGCATCGCGACCTCTACCCGCCGGCACCCGAGCCGGCATCGACGCCGCTGGCGCGCCGCGCATGACCGCGGCGCGGCAACTGAGCTACGGCGGCGCGATCCGCGAGGCGCTGGACCTGTGCCTCGCCGCCGATCCGCGCGTCTATGTCATGGGGCTGGGCGTGCCGGACCCGGTCGGCATCTTCGGCACCACCCGCGGGCTGGCCGAACGCCATGGCGCCGAGCGGGTCCGCGACATGCCGATCTCCGAGAACGCGATGACCGGCGTGGCGATCGGAACGGCGCTGACCGGCATGCGGCCGGTGATGACCCACATGCGGCTGGAATTCGCCATGCTGGCGATCGACCAGATCGTCAACCAGGCCGCCAAGTGGCACTACATGTTCGGCGGCCAGGCGACCGTGCCGCTGGTGGTGCGGCTGATCGTCGGCCGCGGCTGGGGCCAGGGGCCGCAGCATTCGCAGAGCCTGCACGCCTGGTTCGCCCACGTGCCGGGGCTGAAGGTGGCGATGCCGGCGACGCCGCACGATGCCAAGGGCCTGCTGATCGCCGCCGTCGAGGACGATGCGCCGGTGCTGTTCATCGAGCATCGCTGGCTGCACGGCATCACCGGGCCGGTGCCGGAGGGGCCCTATCGCGTGCCGCTGGGCCGGTCGGCGGTGCTGCGGCCCGGCCGCGACGTCACCGTCGTCGCCGCCTCCTACATGACGCTGGAGGCGAGGAAGGCGGCGGACCGGCTGGCGGCCGAGGGCATCGAGGCGGAGATCGTCGACCTGCGCACGCTGAACCCGCTCGACGACCGCCCGGTGCTGGATTCGGTGGCGAAGACCGGGCGGCTGGTGGTCTGCGACCACGCCAGCCGCCATGCCGGCTTTGCCGGCGAGATCGTCGCGCGGGTGTGCGAGCGGCGCTGGGGCGCGCTGAAAAGCCCGCCGGAACGGGTGACGCTGCCCGACCTGCCGGCGCCGACCAGCCGGGCGCTCGCCAACTACTATTATCCGGGACCCGAGCACATCGCCGCCGCGGTGCGGACGACGCTGGGGCTGTGCGGCGCCGATCCGTGGGACGGGATCGCACCCGAGGACCGGCGCGACGTGCCCGACCCGTCGTTCACCGGGCCGTTCTGAGGGCGGCGGTGACAACGACCGCAGCGACGGCCGGCGGCGCCCCGGTCCGCCCCGACCAGGCGGTCTTCGCGCTGGTGATCCCGGTGTTCAACGAGCAGGCGGCGCTGCCGGCGCTGCTGGACGCGCTGCGGGCGACGCTGACGCCGGCGGCGTTGGCCGCGGCCGGGGTGGCGCGGCTGCATGTGCTGTTCGTCGACGACGGCAGCACCGATGCGACCGCACGGCTGCTGGCCGAGGCGATCGGCGCCGGCTTCCCCGGCGAACTGATCCGGTTCAGCCGCAATTTCGGCCACCAGGCCGCGGTGACCGCCGGCCTGGCCCATGCGCGCGCCGACGTGGTCGGCGTGATCGATGCCGACCTGCAGGACCCGCCGGCGGAGCTGCCGGCCATGCTGGCGCGCTGGCGCGCCGGCGCCGACGTGGTCTACGGCGTGCGCCGGCAGCGCAAGGAGAACCTGGTCAAGCGGGCCGGCTACCGCCTGTTCTACGGCCTGATCCGCTATCTGACCGAGGGGCTGGTGCCGGCCGATGCCGGCGATTTCTGCGTGATGGACCGGCGCGCGGTCGACGCGATCAACGCGCTGCCGGAAACGCTGCGCTTCGTACGCGGCATCCGCGCCTGGGTCGGCTTCCGGCAGGAGCCGCATCCCTACGAACGGGCGGCGCGGGCCGCCGGCCGGCCGAAATACGGCTGGCGCGCGCTCTACAAGCTGGCCACCGACGGTATCGCCACCAGCTCGATCCGGCCGCTGCGGATCGCCCAGCTGCTGTCGATCCTGTTCTTCGCGCTGTCGCTGGCGATCGGCGCCGGCAGCCTGGTCTACCTGCTGACCGCCGACGGGCTCGACGCGACGCTGGCGGCGGTGCTGCTGCTGACCGTGTTCTGCAGCGTGTCGTTCTTCCTGCTGTTCCTGTGCCTCTACGTACTCAGTGCCTATGTCGGCCGCGGCTACATCGAGGCCAAGCGCCGCCCGGCCTATGTGGTGATGGAGCGGATCGGCGGCGACTGAGCGCGCGCAAGGAGGCAAGCGTTCCGGACTCGGAAGCGGACATCCGAGCGGTGAGATTGTTGCAGATTTCTACTGCAATTCATTGAGAAATATTGTTTTGTCGTAGAATGCAAGCGGTCATTAAAGCGGACGTGGTGGCGGGCGTCGATCGCGGCGAGACGGTCGCGACGATGGAGCCGATGACGATCGACGAGTCATCGCGACATCGGGGACCGCTGAATGATCTGGTCGTCGAACTGGTGCACCGCTCCGCCGGCTTCCGGCGCAGCCTTCCCCCGGGCCTGGTCGGGGCGCTCGCCGACCTCGTCCGCGCGATGAACTGCTACTACAGCAACCTGATCGAGGGGCATCGCACCCACCCGGTGGAGATCGAGCTTGCGCTCGCCGGCGACTACAGCGCCGATCCGGAGCAGCGCGACCTGCAGCTGGAAGCCAGGGCGCACATCGCCGTTCAGCGCTGGATCGACGATGGCGGACTGGACTGCCCGCCGGTCGGCGTCGCGGCGATCCGCGCGATCCACGAGCGGTTCTGCGTGCAACTGCCCGACGATCTGCTGTGGGTCGCCGACGAAGCCAGCGCCGAGCGCGTGCGGGTTTCGGGCGGCGAACTGCGCAGCCGCGACGTCGCGGTCGGGCGCCATGTCGCGGTCAGTCCCGGTGCGGTGCCGCGTTTCCTGGAAAGGTTCGAGCAGGCCTATGCGCGGCTGGGGCGGGCGGATTCGATCCTGGCCATCGCGGCGGCCCATCACCGCCTGCTGTGGATCCACCCGTTCATGGACGGGAACGGCCGCGTCGCGCGGCTGCTGTCGCACGCGATGCTGCTGGACACGCTGGATACCGGCGCGGTGTGGTCGGTGGCGCGCGGACTGGCGTGCAGCGTCGAGCGTTACAAAGGGCATCTGGCCGCCTGCGACCTGCCGCGCCGCAACGATCTGGACGGCCGCGGCACCCTGAGCGAGGCGGCGCTGGCGGCCTTCACCGGCTATTTCCTCGGCACATGCGTGGACCAGATCGACTTCATGGAGAACCTGATGCAGCCCGGCCGCCTGCATGGCCGCATCCTGGCATGGGCACAGCAGGAGGTGCGGGCCGGCAGCTTGCCGTCGCAAGCGCCGGCAGTGGTCGAGAGCGTGCTGTTCCGCGGCGCGCTGGCGCGTGCCGACGTGCCCGGCATCGTCGGCACGGGCGAGCGGCATGCGCGGCGTGTGGTCGCCGCGCTGACCGGGGCCGGCGTGCTGACCGCCGACTCGTCGCGGGCACCGTTGCGGCTCGCATTCCCGGCGCGCCTGGCCGAATACTGGATGCCGGGGCTGTTCCCGGCGCGCAGCGAAGATTGAGCGGGCCGTCCGCGGTGGCGCAGGAAGCCGGCATCGAGCGCCTCTCGCCGGCACGGGCGGTGTCGTTCGACGACAGCTGGTATGCGGCGGTCGATCCTGGGCATTTCTGGATGCAGTGGCGGTTCCGGGTGCTGCGGCAGGTGCTGGACCGGCTGGGCGCGCGGCCGGCGCGGGTGCTGGACGTCGGCGGCGGCCACGGGGTGCTGCGCGCCCAGCTGGAGGCGGCGCTGCCGTGCGCGGTGGATATCGCCGACGTCAATGCGGCGGCGCTGGCGGCCTGTGTGCCGGGGCGCGGGCGGACGCTGCTGTATGACGCGACCGAACGGCGCGCCGACCTGCTCGGTGCCTATGACGCGGTGCTGCTGTTCGACGTGATCGAGCATGTCGAGCGGCCGGCCGCGCTGCTGGCCGCGGCGGCGGCCCATCTGCGCCCGGCCGGGCTGCTGTTGGTGAACGTCCCGGCGCTGCCGGGGCTGTACAGTGCCTTCGACGCGGCGATCGGCCATCACCGGCGCTATACCCGCGCGAGCCTGCGCGCGGCGATCGCCGAGGCGCTGGGGCCGGCGGAGGTGCCGGTGCTGCGCTACTGGGGCGCGGCGATGCTGCCGGCGCTGGCGGCGCGGCGGCTGGTGCTGGGCCGGCGGCCGGCCGACGCCGCGGACCGCGCCCGGCTGGTGCGGCAGGGCGTGAGTGCGCCGAACCGGTTCGTCGAGGCGGCGCTGCGGCTTATGATGCGGGCGGAAACCGCCTGCCGCGCGGCGCCGCCGCTCGGCACCTCGGCGATGGCGGCGGTGCGGGTCGGCGGCGCGGCGGAGGAGGCAGGGTGAGCTATTTCTCGCTGCAGCAGAAGGTGGCGCTGGCGCGGTCGATCGCGCTGAAGAAGAGCCCGCTCTATGTCCAGTATTACGTCACCGCGCGCTGCAACCTGGCCTGCGAACAGTGCAACATCATCTATGCCGACGGCGCCTGCGACGAGCTGAACATCACCCAGATCCGGGCGATGGCGGCGAACATGGCGCGGATCGGGGTCTGCATCGTGCTGCTGATCGGCGGCGAGCCGTTCGTCCGCCGCGACCTGCCGGAGATCGTGCGCGCCTTCGCCGAGGCGGGCATCCACGTGCGGCTGCAGACCAACGGGCTGGCCCGCCGGCAGGCGATCGAGGCCTGCGTCGAAGCCGGCGCGCACGACATCAGCATCTCGCTCGATTCGCTGCGGCCGGCGCTGCAGGACCGCATCAACGGCGGCTTCGCGCGGTCGTGGCAGCGGGCGATCGACACCGTCGCGCTGGTCAACGAACTGTTCCCCGAGACCGGCACCGCGTTCTTCGGCACGGTGCTGATGCCGCGCAACCTGACCGATATCCCGCCGGTGATCGATTTCGCCTCGCGGATCGGCTGGGGCGTGTCGCTGGTGCCGGTGCACACGGCGCGGCCGGAGGCGCCGCGCGGCTTCCGCACCCTCGACGACGACGGCGCCGTCACCTTCGCGCCGGAGCAGGTGGCCGCGGTGCGCACGCTGCTCGACCGGGTAGCGGCGATGAAGCGCGCGGGCTATCCGGTCTATGATTCGCAGGAATATCTGGACGACATCGCCCGCTTCGTCGCCGGCGAGCCGGTGCGCTGGCGGCGGCGCAACGGCGGGCTGTGCGATTCGCCCAATCTGTATTTCGCGGTGGCGCCGAACGGCACGCTGAAGACCTGCTGCGACTTCGAGGCAACCCGCAGCTTCGGCGTTCATGAAGCTGATTTCCCTGATCTTTTCCACGCCGGCGTGGTCGCCGAGGCGGTGCGACCGGTGACCGCGGCCTGCGACGGCTGCATGTACGGCAGCTATCCGGAGATCTCGATCTCCGCCCGCTTCCTGCGGCCGATGCTGGCCCGCTTCGCCTATTTCGGCGGCGGCCGCCCGCGGCTGGCCCGGCTGAGCGCGGCGGAGATGACCGCACTGGCGGCGACGGTGCTCGAAGAGCACGGGCTCGCCGGCTGAGCGGCCGGCGGCGATGCACCGGGAAAAGGCGCTGCGCTTCCTGCTGTTGCGCCACCTGTGGCTGCGGCGGCACGAAGCCGGCCCGGCGCGGCAGCGGGCGGTGGCGCGGTCGCTGACGGTGACGCGGGCCGGCGACGGTTTCGTCGCGCAGTGGCGCGACGGCGCGCAGCAACGGCGGCTGGAGATCGCGGCGTCCGAGGTGGCGCTCTATCGCCGCGGCGACGAATACGGGGCGGGCGGCGCCGCCGGCGGCGACCGCATCAACGCCGCGCTCGGCGCGCGCTTCGCCGCCCTGGCGCTGGGCCTGCCGGAGCAGTCGGCACCGCCGGCGGCGCGGGCGGGCGCGCGCTGGGCCGCGGCGGACCTGGCGGCCGCGCTGCCCTGCCTGGGCGTGGCGCTGTGGCTGCTGGTGACGGCTGCGGCAGTGTTCTGGCCGTTGGCGGCGATGCTGGCGCTGTGGGCGGCGGCCGGCGTATGGCGACCCTGGGGCGGGCTGGCCGCGGCGGGGGCGACGCTGCTGGTGCCGTTGCTGGCGGTGATGCCGTTCACCGGACTGCTCGGCGGACTGGGCCTGGCCGCGGCGACGGTACTGGACCCCGACCCGCGACTGCGCCCGGCGCGGGTCGTGCTCGCCCTGGCCGCCGCCGCCTGGTCGGCGAGCCAGATCCGCGGCGTGCCCGGCGACGGAATCGTCGCGGTCGCGGCGTTGGCCGGCGGCGCGGCACTGGTCGCGATCGGCTCGCTGTTCGGCAGCGCGCTGGGCCCGGTGCTGGTGGCGCTGCCGGCGGTCGCGGCCGGGCTGGTGCTGGACGGGGCGGGGATCTTAGCGTGGCTGGCGCCGCTGGCGGCGACCGGCCTCGGCGCCGCGCTGTGCGCGCTGGCGCCGCGGCTGTGGCCGGCTCAGGGCCGGGTGTCGGCGTCCGCGGGAAGCAGGCGGAACAGCGCCGCGTCATCGGATTCGTAGACCGGCATCAGGTCGGGGCCGGCAAGGGCGGCATCGCGCACCGCGGCGAAGCGGTCGCCGAGCTGGTCGCGGGCGACCAGCAGCGCGACCGGGGCGTGGAGCTCCGCCGCCACCGCGGCGAGCAGGTCGAGCCGCGGCGGGTCGGCGAAGATGGCGGCGATCCGCTGCTCGCGCGCGGGCCTGTCGGCATAGAACGCGGTGAAGACGTAGCAGGGCACGAAATAGCTGCGCAGCCCGGCGACGGCGCCGACATAGCTGTTCTCGCAGTAGCCGGCGTCCTCGACCACCACCGTGTCCGTCGGCAGCGTCGCACGGCCGACGGCCAGCGCGGCGGACTGGGCCTGGGCCTGGACGAAGACCAGCCGGTCGTCGGCCGCGGTCGCGGCGCGGCCGGCGAACCAGGACGGCAGCGCCGCCCAGGCCAGACCGATGGCGGCCATGGTCGCCAGGGTGGCGGCAGCACACAGCGCGACGGCGCGGTCCGACCAGCGCGGCGGCAACAGACCGCGCAGGCCATGGATCGCCAGTAGCCAGACGAACGGGCAGGCGAGGTAGAGATACTTGTACTGGGCGTTCCATGGCATCGCCACCAGCAGCGCCAGCAGCAGCGCCACAACGAAGCCGGCCTGCAGGAAGCGCAGCGCCTGGGTCGGCCGGCGCCAGCCGCGCACGAAGCCGATCAGCGCCAACGGCAGCGGCACGAGGTAGAGCAGCGGGAAGTTGACGGCGGAGAAGGCGTTGGGCGCGATCGCGACGATGCCGGCCTCGGCGCCGGACCCGGCGAAGCTGAGGATGTAGGGCAGGGCGGCGACGAACGGCAGCACCAAGGCGGCGACGACCGTCACGGTCCGGCGGACCGGCATGGCGCGGACGGCGGCGCCGAGGCTGCCGGCACGCGGGTCCCAGGCGAGCAGGCGCCACAGCCAGCCGGCGCCGACGGTGGCGGCCGCGAACAGCGCGGTCTGCGGGTGCAGCAGGACCATGGCGAGCAGGGCCGCGGCGGCGCGGCCGGGCTGGCCGCGGGCGGCGAAGGCGAGCAGGGCGGCATAGCCGGCGAGCCCGAAGACGAAGCCGTTGAACGACAGGAACTTGACGAAGATGCCGGCGTGGACCTGCGGCGACAGCAGCGGCCCGCCGAGCCCGCCGAGCACGTTGCCGAGCGTCCACCAGGCGCCGTCGCCGAGGTGGCCCGCGGCGGCGAGCGCCAGCGTGACCGGGCCGAGGAGGTTGAGGCCGAAGCCGGCGAGCAGGGTCGCCGCGGTCCGCTGGCGCTCGACGAAGGCGGCGACGGAGAGGCGCATGCCGGCGACGAACAGCGCGAAGCAGACCACCTGGCAGAAGGCGCTGACGGTGGTGTAGGGCCGGCCCGACGCCTCGGCCAGGAAGGCATAGAGCAGGTGGTAGGCCCAGTAGTTCAGCGCCGGGCGGCCGGCGAAGGCCGGGTTGTCCGGCGGCACCAGCCCGGCGGCGATCTGGCCGATGTGGTTGCCGTGGAAGACGCCGTGCACGCTGAGCCGGTTCGACGGTTCGAGATAGGCGACGGCGATCAGCGCCGCGAAGACGAGGACGGCGGCGGCGGTGCCGAGGCCGAAGCGGTGCGCGGCCGCCGCGGACGCCGGCCGGGTGCCGGCCAGGGCGAGCCGGGCGGCGCCGGCGCCGAGGCCGGCCAGCGCGAGGGCGTGGCCCCAGGCCAGGGTCCGCGGCAGGTCGAGGCCGAGGCCCCAGACGGCGACGAGCAGGGCGGCGGCGACCAGCGGCGGCGACAGCACGCCGCCGAGCCACAGCCCGCGAGCCAGCGGGCGCAGCGCGGCCGGGCGGGCCAGCGCGGCGGCGGCGAGGCCGGGCGCGAGCGCCCAGAACGGCAGGTCGAGCGGCGTCGGCGCCGGCGCGATCGCCAGCCGGATCGCGGCATAGACCGCCAGCAGCGCCAGCAGGGCACAGGGCGCGGCGGCGGCGGCATGGCGTATGACGGCGCGGCCGGCCGGCCGGCCGGGACTCGCGGCGATGTCGCTGGAGCGCATGGCCATGACGGGCAGCAATAGCCCCTCGCCGCCGCCGCCGGCAATGGCGCGGCCGGTACCGGCCGGCCCGGCCGCGCGTCAGAGCCCGAGCACGGCCCGGAGCGGCAGCACCGGCCACAGCGCAGCGACGGACTCGGCCGGCAGGCGGATGTCGTCGCGGGCCGGGCTGAACTGGGCGAGCACCACCGTGGCGCGGCCGCGGCGGACCAGCCGCTTCAGCAGCAGCCGGCGCCTACCTTCCCCGGCGCCATCAGCAGCCGCATCGGCCAGCACCACGACCACGTCGCTGCCGATCTCCGCGCGCTGGTCGGGATCGACCGCGACCAGGTCGCCGGGCTCGTAGCGCGGCGCCATCGAGCCGCCGATCACCTGCAGCGCGAAGGCGCGCGGGCGGGCGATCAGCCCGTCGGGCCGGCGCACCCGGTCGACCGGGGCAGCCTCGTTGAGCAGGAACAGGTCGGGGTCGACGGCGGGCGCGCTGCCGGCGGTGACCCCGAGCAGCGGCAGCCAGCCCGGCGCCGGTGCGGCCGGCGCGTCGGCTGGCGGCGGGGCAGCCAGCGCACCGACCGGGTCGAGGCCGAGATAGCGGGCCGCCACCGCGATCTCGTGCGCCCGCAACCGGCGCTGGCCGTGCAGCAGCCGCGACACCGCCGAGGCATCGACGCCGAGCGCCAGCGCCAGTCCGCGCTGGGTGCGGCCGGGGCGCGCCAGTCCGCGCCGCATCCAGGCCGACCAGCCATCCGGGTCGGACGCTGCCGATGCGGCTGCGGGCCCGTCGGCGGGGCCGGGCGGCGACTCCGGATCGACCGTGCTCATGCATCGATATTGCGAAAATCGCATTGACAAGGCAAGGCCCGAACGGCTATGGTTGCGCTACCGTCGGTTGCGTCCGCAGGTCGCGCCGCCGGTCTCCCGGCAAGTCCGACGGCTGCGGTTCCCGCCGGGCCGGCGGCGCTGCCAGAATAGAACAAAAGAAGAACTCTTGCAATCGCCCGGCACAGGCCGAGGCGCTTCGGATGGGGGTTGCCGATGCGGAGACGCAATGCCTGCGGGATCCACGTGCCCCAGTCGGCGCCGATCGCCGGAGACGACCCGCGCCGGTGGGCGCGGCTATACGCCGGGCGCCGCTATGCGGACGCGCCGGAAGCCGTCGCCGAGGCGGCGCCCGACGCGCAGCGCCGTTCCGATCCCGAATTCTCGCATCACAGGAGCCAGCCATGCCGCGAGCCCGGCGCAAGACCGTTGCCATGCTGACCAGCGTCTGCCCGACGCCGGAGCGGATGCGCCACGATGCGGTGATTGCGGTGCCGACCGAGCAGGCCGGCGTCGTCGCGCACCAGGTGCGCACGCCGTTCGCGCTGGACCGCTATCACGCCCGCGGCGAACTGGCGCCGGGCACGCCGGCGGAGAACGCCCGGCGCTACGACGCCGGCTGCCGGCTGCGCGAGACCTGGACGCGGGCCGGGCTGGAGCCGCGGGTGACCCGGGCCTATGACAGCGCGGTGCGCGGCGGCCGCCGTTTCGGCGCCGCCGCCGAGCCGGCGCCGGGCCGGATCGACGCCTATCGCGCCTGGCAGGCCGCGATCCGCGCCGTCGGGCCGATCGCGTCAAGCGAGGTGATCGACGCCTGCTGCCTGGGCCAGGCGGTCGGCGACAAGACCCGGCTGGAGATCCTGCGGCGCGGGCTCGGCGTGCTGGCGGACCACTACGGGCTGTAGGCCCGCTGCCGACCGGGCGTCGGGGATGGGCTGTGAGTTCGCTTTTTGTTCTTGACAGCCGCGCCTTGATCCGGTAGAGTTTGCCAGGATCGGACATGCGCCGCCGCGACGCTGCGCCTTGTCGGCCGCCCCGCTCTCCATGCGGGCTCTTGGGCTCTTGGGCTCTTGGGCTCTTGGGCTCTTGGGCTCTTGGGCTCTTGGGCTCTTGGGCTCTTGGGCTCTTGGGCTCTTGGTTTTTGCTGCCTTGGAGAGCCCTGGCCGCGGCGGCGTGAAGGCTCGAGCCTCCCGGACAGCCGGCCTGGCCTGACCTGGCCTAGCCTGACCTGGCCTAGCCGAGCCTGACCTGGCCTGACCTGGCCTGACCTGGCCTAGCCTGACGTGGCCTGACCTGGCTTAGCCTGGCCTGACGTGGCCTGGTTTCGGCGGGCCGGCGGGCGGCCTTCGATCGCCAGTTCGCAATCCCGCATGCCGACGGAACCGCCATGGCCGCTCTGAGCGACAAGCAGCATCTGTTCGCCGCGGCGCTGGCGAAGGGCGCGACGCCGGCCGCGGCGGCAGTGGCCGCGGGCTACCGGCCGGAACAGGCGCGGCGGCGGACGGCGGCCAACCTGGCGAACCCGCGCATGCTGGGGCTGATCGCGCTGCTGCGCGCCGGCGTGGCGGTCGCGCAGCCGGGCGATGCGGCGTCTGACCCGGGCGTCGGCGTGGCGGCCGGCGAGGCGGGCGTCGGGGCAGTCGACGCGGACGATGCCGAGGCGTCTGGCGCGGCCCTTGTTGCGCCGGCCGGCAAGGCGATCCGCAAGGCCGGTGGCGCGGGAGGCGTCAAGGCGACTGGCACGGACGCTGACGCGCGGATTGACGGTGTGGCCGGCCTGGAGGCGGGCGAGGCGGCCGGCGCTGCCGGCGAGGGTGGCGGCGCGGATGCCGAGACGGCCTGCGCCGGTGCGGCGATCGCCGCGCAGGACGACGCCGCCGCGCGGCGCGCGGCCCTGACCCGGATGCTGGATGCCGACCGGCGTCTGGCCTATCGCAAGGGCTCGGCCGCGGCAGCGATCTCGGCCACGGTCGCCATCGCCCGTATCAACGGCCTGCTGGCCGAACGGCGGCCGGCGGATGCCAAGCCGCTGGCGGAAATGACCGACGCCGAGCTGGCGCAGCACCTGGCCGCGCTGGAGTGCGAGGCGCGGGCGCTGTTGGGCGGGGCACCGCGTGCGGACGCGGCGCAGGCGGACGGGCCGGACGATGACGGTGCAGCCGACCTCTGAGAGCACAGGCGCCGCGCCCCGGTGCCGCAGCCGGCAGCGCCCTGCAGCAAGGGGACAGGATGAGCGAGGACCGCGAAGGCCTGCCGGCGTCGGAACCGGCGCCGTCCGCGCTGCGCGGCCAGCTCGGCGCCGCGCTGGTGGCGGCGCGGGCGGAGCTGCGCCGGCGGGCCGGGGCGAACCGGCTGGCGGCCTATCGGCCCTACCCGAAGCAACTGGAATTCCACG
This sequence comes from Alphaproteobacteria bacterium, assembly GCA_041396705.1. NCBI lineage: Bacteria > Pseudomonadati > Pseudomonadota > Alphaproteobacteria > Alphaproteobacteria bacterium. The sequence goes on along the minus strand of JAWKYB010000002.1, from coordinate 70,323 downwards.
CCGCCGGCCGCGACCACCGCGAGCGGCTGTTCATGGCCGGCAACCAGCTGGGCAAGACCTGGGCCGGCGCGTTCGAGACGGCGATGCACCTGACCGGACGCTATCCCGACGGGTGGCCGGGTCGGCGGTTCGACCGGCCGATCCGCGCCTGGGCGGCGGGGGTGACGGCGGAATCGACCCGCGACAACCCGCAGCGCGTGCTGGTCGGCCCGCCGCAGCTGCGCGCGGACTGGGGCAGCGGCGCCATTCCCGGCGCGGCGATCGCCGCCACCGCGCTGGCCCGCGCGCCGGCCGATGCGCTGGACCACGTGGTGGTGGCGCACGCCAGTGGCGGCCAGTCGGTGCTGGCGTTCAAGTCCTACGAGAAGGGCCGCGAGAAATGGCAGGGCGAGACCCTGGACCTGGTCTGGTTCGACGAGGAGCCGCCGATGGACATCTATGTCGAGGGCCTGACCCGCACCAACGCCACCGGCGGGATGACGCTGGTGACCTTCACGCCGCTGCTGGGCATGAGCGCGGTGGTGCGGATGTTCCTGGCCGAGGAGGGCGCGGCCGGGCATACGGTTGGCACGCTGCCGGACGGCGGCGGCGGACCGGGGCGAGCCCCGGCATGACAGTCTCGTCTTCGGCCGCTCCCGCGCCGGCGGCATGGCCGGGCTCGGGGCGGCCACCGCGACGGGCGGGGGTACGCGTCGGCCGGGAAGGGAACCCGTGCCGATGAGCCGCCACGTCACCCGGATGACCATCGCCGACGCGGCCCACCTGTCGGCTGCCCAGCGCGCGGCGATCGTCGCCGGCTATCCGCCGCACGAGCGCGAGGCGCGCACGCAGGGCATTCCGCAGCTCGGCTCCGGCCGGGTGTTTCCGGTGGCGGAGGAAGCGCTGGCGGCGCCGGCCTTCGCCTGCCCGCGGCACTGGCCGGCGATCGGCGGGCTCGATTTCGGCTGGGACCACCCGACCGCGGCGGTGCGCATCGCCTGGGACCGCGACGCCGACTGCGCCTGGGTGACCCACTGCTATCGGGTGCGGCGCGAGACGCCGGTGATCCATGCCGCCGCGCTGCGCGCCTGGGGCCGCGGCCTGGCCTGGGCCTGGCCGCATGACGGGCTGCAGCACGACATGCAGTCGGGCACAGCGCTGGCCGAGGCCTATCGGACGCAGGGGCTGGCCATGCTCGACGACCATGCCCGCTTCGCCGACGGCTCCGCCGGGCTGGAGGCCGGGCTGATGGCGATGCTGGAGCGGATGCAGACCGGGCGGCTGAAGGTGTTCGACCACCTGGCCGACTGGTTCGCCGAGTTCCGGCTCTACCACCGCAGGGACGGCCGGGTGGTCAAGGAGCAGGACGACCTGATGAGCGCCAGCCGCTACGCACTGATGTGCCTGCGCTTCGCCCGGGTCGAGGGCGAACGGGCGCCGGCGCGCACGGCCGAGGCGGGGTACGACATCTTCGGGTGAGCGCGGCGGGCCGGCGGGCGTGCCGGTTGCAGCCGGGCCGCGGCCGGCGGGAACGACCCGGATTGCGCTGCGCTCCATCCGGGCTACGAGGACGTTCAGAGCTTAGGGAGACCGACCATGGGGGCATTTCTGGGACCGAAGACGCCGGCGCCGCTGCCGCCGCCGCCGACGCGGGACGATGCGGCGGTGCGGCAGGCGGCCTATGAGGAACGGCAGCGGCGCCGGCTCGCCGCCGGCCGCGCCTCGACCATCCGCACCGGCGCCGAGGGCGTGACCGCGCCGGCACCGGTGAAGAAGAAGGCGCTGCTGGGGGAGTAGGGGACCACACCGCGCCTGTTCACCGTGCAGTCATGCTGGACTTGTCCCGGCCATCCTGTCGGGCAGCGGCGTCGTGCGGCGGGCGTTGCCCGGGTCGGGGCCGGGCGTGACAGCACAAAGGCGGGTGGCAGCTTGCGTCGGCGGGCGTGCGCCGGCGGAGTCAGAACAGCGACGGTTTGAAGCCGTCCGGGATGCGCCGGTATTCGGGGCCGTCCGGGCCGTCGGCGGTCGTTTGCCGGTAGCGTTCGCACCATTCGGGTCGCGGCGGCCGGTCGGTGCGGGCCAGCAACTCGTCGACCAGTGGCTCGACATGCGGGAAGCCGCTGGAGAGCATGCGCCAGAGGTCCAGCGCCTCCCTGTGATGCTCCGGGAACAGGGCGGCCAGCCAGGTCGCGGCAAGCAACCGGTATGCAGCAATCAAGGCGGTGACGTCGGCCACGCCCTGCGGGTCGGCCGCCGGCGCGGTCGCAAGTGCGATCTCGGCATCCTGGGCGATGTTGGCGTAGCGCGCGGCCGCAATCGCCACGCTTTCCACCGGTGCGGTCAGCGGTGCGTACCAGACGGCGCGCACGTGCGCATCGGAGCCGGCGATCGCGGCTTCGATCCCGGCGAGGTCCGGATGCTCGGCAACGGCATTGTGCATGAGCTCCAATTGGGCGAGGCGGGTGGCCGCGATTTGCAGCGCGACGGCGGCCAGCTGGCGCTCATCGAGGCGGCGCAGCGCGTCGGTTGCCGCTTTGATCGCGTCCTGCACCGGCGGTTCGCGGCGCTTCTGTTTCGATTTGAACAGCCCGAACACCATCCTGGCCTCCCTGTAATGAAATACACGTATAAGTAGAAGTTTGGACGATACGAGTAATCGTAAGTGGTCTCGTCGCGGCTGTCCAGAACAAATGAGACCGCAAGCGCGGCGCCGGCGGGAGAAGCCCGGCTGGCCGGGCCGCGCGCGGCGGCGGCGCGATGCCCGGTCGTTCACCATGCAGCGAAAGGCGGAACCGATGGATCCGAAGGATATCCGGCGGCGGTTCGAGGCGCTGGCGGCGGCGCGGCGCGGCTGGGAGGCGCACTGGCAGGAAATCGCCGAGCGGGTGCTGCCGCGCCAGGCCGATTTCGTCGGCAGCCGCACGCCGGGCGCCAAGCGCAGCGACAAGATCTTCGATTCGACCGCGCCGCTGGCGCTGGAGCGCTTCGCCGCCGCGATGGAATCGATGCTGACGCCGCGCGGCCAGCGCTGGCACCGGCTGCGCGTGGCCGACGAGGAGCTCGACCGCCGGCCGGCGGTACGCACCTGGCTGGAAGCGGTGGAGCGCGCGCTGTTCGCCGCCCGCTACCTGCCGCGCGCCAACTATGCCAGCCAGCAGCACGAGGTCTACATGGCGCTGGGCGCGTTCGGCACAGGCGCCCTGTTCGTCGGCGAGGATCCGGCCACCGCGGAGGGCGGCGGGGGCCTGCGCTACCGCGCCATCCACCTGGGCGAGCTCTATGTTGCCGAGGATGCCTTCGGCCGCATCGACACCGTGTTCCGCAAGTTCGCGCTGAGCCCGCGCCAGGCGGTGCAGGCCTATGGCCGGGCGGCGCTGCCCGAGGCGATGCGCCGGCGGGCCGACGACGAGGCGGGCGCGAAGGTGGACCTGCTGCACGCGGTGTTCCCGCGGCGCGACCGCGACCCGGCGCGCGAGGGCTGGCGCCACATGCCCTATGCCGCGGTGACGATGACGCTGGAGGGCGACCACATCCTGCGCGAGGGCGGCTTCCGCACCATGCCCTATCTGGTCGGCCGCTACGTCACCGCGCCGGGCGAGGTCTACGGCCGGTCGCCGGCGATGGCGGTGCTGCCGGACATCAAGATGCTGAACGAGGCGGCGAAGACCATCATCCGCGCCGCGCACCGCCAGGTCGACCCGCCGATCCTGGTGCACGACGACGGCGCGCTCGGCCGGTTCAGCGTGCTGCCCAACGCGATCAACGTCGGCGCGGTGTCGAAGGACGGCCGGCCGCTGGCGATCCCGTTCAACGCCGGCGCCCGGGTCGACATCGGGCTGGACATGCTGGAGCGCTGGCGCGGCACCATCAACGACGCCTTCCTGGTGACGCTGTTCCAGGTGCTGACCGAGGCGCCGAACATGACGGCGACCGAGGCGCTGATCCGGCTGCAGGAGAAGGGCCAGATGATCGCGCCGGCGGTGGGCCGGCAGCAGACCGAGCTGCTGGGCCCGATGATCGCCCGCGAGATCGACATCCTGAGCCGCCGCGGCGCGCTGCCGCCGGCGCCGCCGGCGGTAGCGGAGGCGGAGATCGCCATCGTCTACGACAGCCCGCTGATGCGGGCGCAGCGGGCCGAGGACATGACCGGGCTGGCGCGGGCGATGGAGACGATCGCGCCGTTCCTGCGGGCGCGGCCGGAACTGATCGAGGCGTTCGACGTGGACGCGGTCGCCGAGCTGGCGCTGGAGGCGCACGGCGTGCCGCAGCGCGTGCTGAAACGGCCAGAGGCGCGGGCGGCGGCGCAGGCCGCCGGCGTCGTGCCGGACCCGCAGGTGCCGGCGGCGCCGGCCGCGGCGCAGGGCACCGCCGCGGCGCAGGGCACCGCCCTGGGGCAGGCGCTGGGCCAGGCGCTGGCGGGCGCGGCGATGCCGGGCGCGGCGCCGCCGCCGGTGCCGGCCGCGACCGCGGCCGTGGCGCGGCAGGTGCAGTCGGCGATGACGGGAGGGACGCATGTGGCTGACCCGAAGTGAGCTGAAACGGCGCCAGGCGCTGTATCGCCGGGTGTTCGACGGGCCCGACGGCGAGGCGGTGCTGGCCGACCTCGCCCGCTTCTGCCGCGCCTTCGCCACCACCTTCGTGCGCGGCGACCCGCATGCGAGCGCGCTGGGCGAGGGCCGGCGCGAGGTGTTCAACCGCATCGCCGCGCTGATCGCGCTGGACGAGGACGGCTATGCCCGGCTGATGGCGCGCCTGCTGCGCGAGGAGGAATAGGGCGGCCCTCGCCCTTGCACCGCGTGGGCGCGGGCGGGTGAGGCGGACCCGACGGAAAAGCTGGAGGACGACATGACCGAGAACGGCTGGCTGGACGGGCTGCCGGAGGAGCTGCGCGCACTGGCGGCGGCGAAGCGCTGGGACGGGCCGGCGGCGGCGCTGGAGAGCTATCGCCAGCTCGAGCGGCTGATGGGTGCAGACCGGGCCGGCCGCGCGCTGGTGCTGCCGGCGCGCGACGACGATGCCGACGGCTGGCGGGCGGTGCATGCGCGGCTCGGCTGTCCGGAGAGCCCGGACGGCTATGCGCTGGACATGCCCGACGACATGGGGACGGACGACGCGGTGGCGGAGTTCCGGGCGCTGGCGCACGACGCCGGGCTGAGCCAGGCGCAGGCGCAGCGGCTGACCGGCTGGTGGCGGGGGCGGCTGGACGCGGCGCTGGCCGCCCATGCCGGCGCGCGGCAGACGGCCGACCGCGACGCGGAGACGGCGCTGCGGGCGCGCTGGGGCGGCGACTATGACCGGCGACGGGCCGACGCGGCGCGCGCGCTGGCCCGCTTCGCCCGCGGGTTGGAGGGCGCGGACGGGATGGCGGAGCTGGAGGGACTGGCCGGGCGGCCGGCGGCACTGGCGATGATGGCCGACGTCGGGGCCGCGCTGGGCGAGGACGGCTTCGCCGGCGGCGGCCACGACGGCGGCTTCGCGATGTCGGCCGACGAGGCGCGGCGCGAGCTGGAGACGCTGCAGCGCGACAAGGGGTTCATGGCCGCGTTCCTGGACGCCAACCATCCCGACCATGCGCGCCAGGTGCAGCGCGCCCGTCGGCTGAACCGGCTGGCGGCGGGACTGGAGCCGGACTGAGGCTGGTGCCGCAGCGGCGCCCGCGCCTTCTTCAATACCAAGAAAGTCGATATAGATCGCAGGGATTGATCCCTTTCCGAGTTCCGCGCTAGGTTTCGACGGCGCTGCATCGCGGCCGTTGCCGCGGCTGCTGGGCGTTCAACGCGCAGACCGGCGCAAGCTGGCGGATGCAAACTCGACGGGAGGATCATGATGAGCGGTCTCTTGAAGACGACGGCATTGGCGGCTGCGACGCTGCTTGCCGGGACGGCCTATGCCAATGCCGAGCAGACGGTGATCTGGTGGGACTTCCTGGGCGGCGGCGACGGCGTACGGATGAAGACGCTGATCGACCAGTTCAACCAGGAACATGCCGGCGAGATCACCATCGAGGCGACCACGCTGGAATGGGGCGTGCCGTACTATTCGAAGGTACAGACCGCGACCGCGGTGGGCGAAGGCCCCGACATGATGACCTATCACACCTCGCGCATCCCGCTGGCGGTGTCGAACGACATTCTCGAGGAGATCACCCCCGAGGACATGGCGGCGATGGGCCTCGGCGAGGGCGACTTCGCCGCGGCAACCTGGGACGCCGTGCACTTGGACGGCAAGCAGTATGCCGTGCCGTTCGATACGCACCCGATCGTGCTGTACTACAACCGGGAGAAGCTGGCGGCGGCCGGGCTGATCGGCGACGACGGCCTGCCGCAGGGCCTGGACGGCATCGAGAATTTCACCGCGGCGCTGAAGGCGCTGCAGGACGGCGGCACCACCTGGGGCATGTCGACCTTCACCGCCGGCGGCAACTTCCAGTTCCGCACGATCTATTCGCTGCTGGGCCAGCAGGACGGCGAGATGCTGACCGACGGCGAGTGGCTGGCCGGCGACAACTACGAGAAGCTGGTGGACGCGCTGCGCGTCGTCTCCGACTGGTGCGGCGACGGCTATGTGCCGGCCTATACCGAATATCCGGCGGCGATCGCGCTGTTCACCTCGGGCGAGGCGGCGATGCACATCAACGGCGTCTGGGAAGTGCCGACGATGGCCGACCTGTACGACAAGGGCGAGCTGTTCGAGTGGGGCGCGATCGAGCTGCCGGTGTTCTTCGACCACCCGTCGACCTACGCCGACTCCCATGCCTTCGCCATTCCGCACAACCAGGGCAAGGAGATGGCGCCGGAGAAGCGCGAGGCCGTGCTGACGGTGATCTCGTGGATGCTGAACCACGGTCTGTTCTGGGCGACCGCCGGCCACATCCCGGCGCTGAAGGCGGTGACGGACTCGGCCGAGTACCAGGCGATGGAGCCGAACGCGACCTATGCCGTGGTGACCCAGAACCTGATCTACGACCCGAAGTCGATCTATGCCGGCGTCGCCTCGCCGATGTTCGACGCCGCGGGCAACAGTTTCACCGCCAGCGTCAACGGTGAGATGGACGCCGAGGAAGCGGTCGGCCTGATGAAGGACGAGCTGGACTTCCTCGAATAGGCAGGACGGGACCGTCCGGGCCGGCCCTGCGACACGGGGCCGGCCCGGTATCCGCGATGGCGCCGGGACGAGGTATGGCGAATACGCGGCGAAGCGAGGGCTGGGTGGCCCTGCTGCTGGTCGGGCCGTTCGTGTGCGTGTACGGCTGGATGTTCATCTATCCGTCGCTGCAGATGGCCTGGCTGAGCTTCACCGACGCGCCGCTGATCGGCGCCGGCGAGTGGAACGACTTCAAGAACTACGACCGGCTGACCGGCGACCGCACCTTCGGCACGGCGATCTGGAACACGCTGTATTTCGTGCTGCTGACGGTCATCCCCGGCACGCTGACCGCGCTGGGTATCGCGCTGATGGTCAGCCGGCTCAAGGGCTGGCTGCAGAGCGGCATCCTGGCCGCGTTCTTCCTGCCCTACATCCTGCCGGTCTCGGTGGTCTACCGCATCTGGCAATGGGTGTTCGACCTGCAGTTCGGGATCGCGCAGTATGTGCTGGAGCCCATCGTCGGCGAGCCGGTGGCGGTGTGGCGGCGCTACGAATGGTTCATGCCCGCGGTCGGCCTGGTCACGATCTGGTGGACCTGCGGCTTCTCGATCCTGCTGTTCCTGGCCGGGCTGCGGAACATCCCGAAGGAGCTGTACGAGGCGGCGTCGCTGGACGGTGCCGACCGCTGGGTCAACTTCCGCCGCATCACCTGGCCGCTGATCTGGCCGGTGACGGCGCTGGTGATGACCATCCAGCTGATCCTGCAGCTGAAGATCTTCGACCAGGTCTATCTGTTCGCCCAGGGCGGCCGGACCAACACCACGATGGTGCTGGTGCAGTACATCTACGAGCAGGCGTTCGTGCACAACCGCGGCGGCTATGCCGCCACGGTCGCGCTGGCGCTGTTCGTGCTGATCGTCGTGGTGTCGGTGCTGCAGTACCAATCGCTGCGGGCGCGGGGCGGGCGATGACGGCGCACGCCCCCTCCGGCGCCGCCGGCGCGATGACCGAGATCCAGGCGCGGCGCGTGCGCTATTTCGACAAGGCCGGCCTGGCGCTGACCCTGCTGACGATGGTCTGCGCGGTGATCTGGGCGTTCCCGCTCTACTGGTCGGCGGTGACGACGCTGAAGCCGGAGCAGGAGGTGGTGCGGCCCTATGTGGAGCTGTGGCCCGACACCTTCACGCTGGAAGCCTATGTCCACGTCATCACCCAGACCAACATGGGCATCTGGTACCTGAACTCGCTGGTGACGTCGGCGGCGGTCACCCTGGGCGTGATCCTGATGGGGGTGATGGCGGGCTATGCGATCTCCCAGCTGCGCTTCCCCGGCCGGCGGCTGCTGTGGTGGATGATCCTGGCCAGCTTCATGGTGCCGATCCCGGCGCTGATCGTGAACCACTACATCCTGATGGCCGACGCGGGCTTCCTCGACAGCTGGGCCGGCATCGTCGTGCCGCAGCTGATCCACCCGGTGGTGGTGATCGTCTACAAGCAGTTCTTCGATTCCGTGCCGCCCGAATACCGCGAGGCCGCCGTCATCGACGGCGCCAGCCACTTCCAGATGCTGTTCCGCATCTTCCTGCCGATGAACTGGGGTGTGACGACGGCGCTGGCGGTGATCACCTTCATCGGGGCGTGGAACGCCTTCCTGTGGCCGTTCCTTGCCGTCAACCACGAGGACCAGATGACGATCACGGTCGGCATCACCCAGGTCAACGATGCCTTCGGCGTGTACTACGCCCGCGACCTTGCCGCGGCGGTGATGGCGGCACTGCCGGTGGCGATCATCTACCTGATCTTCCAGCGCCGGGTCACTCAGGCGATCACGCTGAGCGCCGGGATCAAGGGCTGACCGCGGACGGGACGCGAAGAAAGAATCCCCGGGTCGGGCCCCGGGGATGACAAGTCAGGGAGAGAGAGCGATGGAAGGCGGGGCGTTCGCCGCTACGGCCGGCCGAACGCGACCCGGATCACGTGGTAGGAGTGCGGCGCCAGCACGGCCTTGACGCGGCCGTCCTCGACCGCGGCGCCGGCGGCATCGACCGGCGCGACATTGTCGGGTGCGTCCGCCGTGTTCACCGCCTCGAGGTCGTCGTGGCGGATGGTCTTGTGCAGGGCGAGCCGCGGCGTGGCGAACCCATGCAGGCCGATGTCGAGCGTCGCGGATTCGCTGCCATGGCGGTTGACCGCGAAGAAGGTCAGCATGCCGTCGTCGTTCTGCACGCCGGCGATGTCGACGAAGCGCACCTTGTCGGCGGTGTCGGCATCGTAGGCCGGGCAGTCGACGGCGAGGTTGAGGGCGGTGCCGCGCCCGTACAGCGAGGCGAACAGGTAGGGATAGTAGATCGTCTGCCGCCAGGCCCGGCCGCCGGTCTCGGTCATGATCGGCGCGATGACGTTCACCAGCTGGGCGATGCAGGCGATCTTCACCACGTCGGCCCGGCGGATGAAGGTGTTGAGGATGCAGCCGACCTGGAGGACGTCCTCGAAGTTGTAGATGTCCTCGAGCAGGGCCGGCGCATGCGGCCAGTCGCGGCCCTCGAGGAACGCGCGGTCCTGCTTGCGGGTGTGATACCAGACGTTCCATTCGTCGAAGGAGATCGTCACCCGCTTCTTGGACCGCTTCTTCGCCTTGATGAAGTCGATGATGCCGGCGACCGTACCGATATAGTCGTCGAGCACGTGGCTCAGCGCCAGATAGTTGGCCGTGTTCTTCTCGTAGTTGGTGAAATACATGTGCAGCGAGATGTGGTCGACCGTCTCGTAGGTGTGCTCGAGCACGGTCGCCTCCCACTGCGGGTAGGTCGGCATCTGCGAGTGCGACGACCCGCACACGACCAGCTCCAGCGACCGGTCGAAGGCGCGCAGCGCCTTGGCGGTCTCGTTGGCGAGGTGGCCGTATTCGTCGGCGGTCTTGTGGCCGATCTGCCAGGGGCCGTCCATCTCGTTGCCCAGGCACCACAGCCGGCAGTTCCAGGGCGCGGCCCGACCGTTCTTGCGGCGGAGGTCGCTCCAGTAGCTGCCGCCGGGATGATTGACGTATTCGACGAAGGCGCGCGCCGCGTCGAGCCCGCGCGAGCCGAGGTTGACCGCCAGCATCATGTCGGTGCCGACGGTGTCGCACCACGACGCGAACTCGTGGATGCCGACGTGGTTGGATTCCGCGGTGTGCCAGGCGAGGTCGAGCCGGGTCGGGCGCTGGTCCTTCGGCCCGATGCCGTCCTCCCAGTTGTAGGCCGAGACGAAATTGCCGCCGGGGTAGCGCACCATCGGGATCCTGAGCGCGCGGACCAGCTCGGCGACGTCGCCGCGCATGCCGTCGGCATCGGCGGTGGGATGGCCGGGCTCATAGATGCCGCTGTAGACCGCGCGCCCGAGATGCTCCAGGAAGGCGCCGTAGACCCGATCGTCGATCCGCGCGATCGCATAGTCGCTGTGCGCGGTCACCGTCGCCTTCATGGTCAGCCTCCCCGTCAACTTTCCCGGTTTTTTGATTTATATCGAATATCACGGTTCATTGGACCGGAACAGGGGGCGGGCCGTCAAGGCACAACTCGCCTCCGGAGGCGCCGCGCAGGGCGTCGATGCGCTCAGCTCGCCGGGTCGGCCGGGCGGCGGCGGGTGTGCAGCCGCATCAGGATGTCCTGGTCGTAGTTGCCGAAACCGCGCCCGAACAGGTTGATGCCGCCGGGATGGGCGGCGTCGTCGCGCACGCCGATGCGCATGCGGATGGAATGATGGCGGTCGATGTCGAGATCGCCGAGCGCGACGTCGGAGATGCGGACGCCGTCGACATAGCTGCCGTCGGCGGCGATGCGCCAGCTCTTCAGCTTGCCGTATTGCGAGCCTTTCAGCTTCCACCAGTCCGGGGTGTAGGCGCCGCGCTTGTCGCCGAAATCGCCGGGCGACAGCCAGGTGCCGACCGGGGCGCCGTTGACGGCGAGCGAGATGTCGGACGGCCAGTTGGCATTGGTGCCGGGCACCTCCGAGCTCAGCTCCATCACGAACTCGATCGCCTCGATGGCGGCGTTGACCTTCCGCGCGTTGTTGGGGAACTGGTATTCGACGTAGCCGCGGGTGAACCAGACCAGCGCCGCCTTCATGCGGTCGGGCTCGAGGAAGGTGTCGGGCACGTCGAGCAGGCCGATGATGCCTTCGGGCGAGCACAGGCCGCAGGGGGCGGTCACCTCGAAGCCGGTGTAGAGCCCGAGCGGCATCGCCACCTCGATCGCGCTGGCGCTCAGCGCCTTGACGTTGTCCTTGAAGACGACGAGGACCTCGTCGAAGGTCGAATAGCAGATCTTCTGGTTGCCCTTGCGCGCCTTGCGGATCTCGGTCCGGACCAGGCCGGCATCCTCGAGGATCTGGACGTTCGACGAGACCGTGGACTGCGGCAGGTCGAGCCGCTCGGCGATCTCGTTGACGTTGAGGCCGCCGTTGTCGTGCAGGATCTTCAGCATCCGGACCCGGGCGCTCGACGCCAGGCCCTTCAGCACCTGCGGGTTGTCCTCGGGGTCGATGACCAGAAAGTTGCGGCTCATGGCAGTCCTTGCGCGGCGGAACGACGGCCGGCATGGCCGTCGCGCCTGTGTATCAGGTATTCTGATTTGATCAAACGGCGTTGGGGCCCGGCCGTTTCCGCGGTCCCGGCTGGCCTCGGACGATTCCGCTTGCCCGGCCACCGGCCCGGCTGTGCATCATCATGGGCCGTGGTCGCGAAACCCCATCGTCGGCAAGGCGATCGCGGGACCCGGCATGGTGGAGGGGCGGATGGCGGATGAATTCGATGTCGTCGTCGTCGGGGCCGGCTCGGCCGGCGGGGTGGCGGCGGCGCGGCTGAGCGCGGATGCCGGGCGGCGGGTGCTGCTGATCGAGGCGGGGCCGGACTTCCCGGACGAGGCCGAGCAGCTGCCGCTGTTCGCGGTCAGCGGCGAGAACCACTGGCGGGTGCCGGCGGTGCCGGAGTTCGACTGGCGCCTCTACGACAACGACATCGGCGGGCGGCGCGGCGGGCGCCGGCTGTGGCTGCCGCGCGGCCGGCTGGTCGGCGGCACGTCGATGGTCAACTCGACCATTGCCGCGCGGCCGGCACCGTTCGACCTCGACCGCTTCGCCGACGTGGCCGGGCCGGCCTGGGGCTGGGAGCGCCGGCTGCCGGATCTGATGCGGATCGAGCGCGACCTGGACTTCCGACGCGCCCTATCACGGCAGCGACGGGCCGATCACCATCCAGCGCTACCGGCCGGAAAGCTGGGCGCCGGTCAACCGGGTATTCGCCGAGGGCTGCGCCGCGCTCGGCATCCGCGAGGCGGCCGACCTGAACGCGCCCGACGCCTCGGCCGGCGTGTTCGGCCCGATGCCGCACAACCGCTGGAAGGAGGTGCGCCAGGGCACGCTGGTGACCTATCTGCGCGCGGCGCGCGGCCGGCCCAACCTGACCATCCGCGCCAACTGCCTGGCCGACCGGGTGGCGATCGAGCGCGGGCGGGCGGTGGGCGTGCACTGGGCCGGCGCCGACGGCTCGCGCGGGCTGGCACGTGCGGCGACCGTGCTGATCGCGGCCGGCGTGTTCATGAGCCCGGCGATCCTGCAGCGCTCCGGCATCGGGCCGGCGGCGCTGCTGGCCCGCCACGGCATCGCGGTGGCGGCCGACCTGCCGGTGGGGCGCAACCTGACCGACCATCCCGGCGTGCCGTTCCTGTTCCGCATCGAGCGGGCGGCGGGCACCACCGGGCGCTTCTTCGCCGCCAACTGGCGCGGCGCGGCGATGGACGGGCCGGAGCCGTGGTGGCAGACCCACCCGTTCCCGGTCGACGAGGACGAGGGGGTGTGCGGGCTGTGGACCTATCTGTGCCGGCAGGGCTCGCGCGGCACGGTGGAGATCGCCGGCACCGACCCGGCGCAGGCGCCGGTCATCGACCTGGGCCTGCTGTCGGACACGGGCGACGTCGACAAGTTCGCCGACGCCTGGGAGGCGAACCGGGCGCTGCTGGCCAGCGCGCCGTTCGCCCGCCACAACGCCCGATGGATCGAGCCGGCCGGCGCCATCCGCGACCATGTGCCGGCGACGATCGGCACCGCCCATCACCAGAGCGGCACCTGCCGCATGGGCCGCGACCCGGCGACCAGCGTGGTCGGGCCGGACCTGAAGGTGCACGGGATCGACGGCCTGATGGTGGCCGACGCCAGCGCCTTCCCGGACACGATCATGCACAACCTGAACCTGACGGCCTATCTGTTCGGCGAGGCGGCGGCGCAGACGATCGCGGGCGAGGCGGCCTGAACGGGCGGCCCGCGGTGCCGGTCCTTGGGCAGTCGCTCGCCCTTGCGTCATGGCCGGGCTTGTCCCGGCCGTCTTTCGAGATCGGAGCGGGCAGCGGGTGATGCCCGGGTCGAGCCCGGGCATGACGCGAGTGGGGTGGGCGGCGAAGTCAGATGCCGTCGCCGATCTTGGCGCCGGCCATCTCGGCGAGGATGCCGGGGAGGACCGGCATGAAGCGTTCGCCGTGGCCGGCCATGTTGACCAGGCGGTAGAGCTGGCTGATCGCGGCGGCGACCACGGCAGTGGCGGGGGCGGCCTCGGCCATGGCGTTGTAGGTGCGCATGTCCTTCCAGGCGATGCGCAGCGGGCCCTTCAGCGCGCTGTCGTCGCCGTGCAGCAGCCAGGGCTTCATCACCTGGAACATGCGGCCGTTGGCGCCGCCGGCCTCGATCACCTCGCACTGCCGTTCCAGGTCGACGCCCATCTTGGCGGCAGTGGCGAAGGCCTCGGCGACGATGGCGCAGGTGCCGATGGAGATGCAGTTGTTGATCAGCTTGGCGGTGGTGCCGGCGCCGAGCGGCCCGCAGACGACGATGGTGTCGGCATAGCATTCGAGCAGCGGGCGCACATGGGCGACGGCCGCCGGGTCGCCGCCGACATAGGTGCTGAGCGTGCCGGCCTCGGCCTCCTTCGGGCTGCGGCCGAGTGCCGCGTCGACCATGGCGCAGCCGCGCGCGGCGAGATCGGCGCCGACCCGGCGGGTCATCACCGGATCGCTGGTGGTGGAATCGACCAGGACCATGCCGTCGCTGCAGCCGGCGAGGATGCCGTCGGGGCCGTAGACGGTGGCCTCGACCTCCACCGCCGAGGGCACGCAGAGGAAGACGGCGTCGCTGGCGCGGGCGACCTCGGCCGGCGTCTTCGCCTCGGCGGCGCCGCGGGCGACGAGGTCGTCGACCGGGGCGCGGTTGCGATGGCCCATCACGGTGAGCCGGCAGCCGCTCTTGGCCAGGATGTTGGCGGCGGCGCCGTGGCCCATCAGGCCGACGCCGATATAGCCGACCCGTTCGATCTTGCGCATCGCGTTCCCCTCCCCAGGATCCGGCGGCGGACTGCCGCGGCGGCCCAGCCTAGGGGCGCGGCGGCCGGGGTCAAGGCCGCGCGGCGGCGCGGGCGAGGCCGGCGGTGACGGCGGCCAGCTTGTCGGGATTGCGGACCACGTAGACGGCGGCGATGCGGCCGTCGGCGACGTCGATGGCGAAGGTCTGGTCGAGGGCGCCGTCGACAAAGGCGACGAGGCCCGGCGCGCCGTTGAGCGTGACCGGGCGGAAGGCGACGTCCTGGCCGCGGCGGCGGGCCTTGCGGGCGAGGCCGAGGAAGAAACGGGCGACGCGCGCGGCGCCGCGGATCGGCCGCAGCGCGGCGATGCGCACGCCGCCGCCGTCGGAATAGGCGACGGCATCGGCGGCGAGCAGCGCCTGCAGCCGCGCGATATCGCCGGAGGCGACGGCGTCGACGAAGCGGGCGAGCAGGGCGCGGTGCGCCTCGGGCGGCGGCGGCGGGGCCGGGCGCGCGGCACGCACCGCCCGCCGGGCGCGGGTGGCAAGCTGGCGGCAGGCCGCCTCGCTGCGGCCGAGCACGGCGGCGATCTCGGCGAAGGAGGCGTCGAACACGTCGTGCAGCAGGAAGGCGGCACGCTCCGGCCCGCTGAGCCGCTGCAGCGTCAGCAGCAGGGCGAAGGAGAGGTCGTCGGCCAGCGCCCGCGCGGCCTCGGGCGACGCCGCCGGGTCGGGCCCGAGCAGCGGCTCCGGCAGCCACGGCCCGACATAGGTCTCGCGCCGGGCGCGCGCGCTGCGCAGGTGGTCGAGACAGAGCCGGGTGACGACGGTGACGAGGTAGGCCTCGAGGCTGCGGACCTCGGCCGGGTCGGCGCGGCCGAGTCGCAGCCAGGCGTCCTGCAGCACGTCGTCGGCGTCGCTGGCGCTGCCGAGCATGCGATAGGCCAGCCCGTGCAGGCGCGGCCGCAGCGCGGCGAAGGCTGCGGCGTCGGCGGTCATGCCGCCTGCGGGACCGCTGCGGCGCCGATCACGTCGACCGGACGGTCGTCGACCCGGACGCGCTGGCAGGAATGGGCATAGCCGAGGCCCATCTTCACCATCGGGAACAGGCGGCCGATCTGCACCGACAGGGTGAGGTCGAGCACCCCGGCCTCGCCCCAGCGGGCGCGGACCGCGTCGCGGGCGGCGTCGGCGGCGGGGTCGCGCCGGGCGACCGCGTCGGCGAAGCGGAAACCGAGGGCGGTGTCGATACCCATCCGGGCGATGTCGCGGGTCAGCACCGCCTGGACCTGGTCGGGCGCCATGCCGGCCTCGCGCGCCATGTCGACGACGAGCTGGACGCAGGGGCCGCAATCCTCGGCCAGCGCGCCGACCAGCTTGGCGGCGAAGGCGGCGTCGCGCGACGCGGCGTCGCGATGGCGGGCCAGCCGGGCGGCCTGGGCGAAGCGGAAGAAGGCGGCCGGGGCGGTTTCGAGCATGTGGTGCATGTAGGCGACATCATAGCCGTAGCGGGCGCCGAAGGCGCGGATGGCACGGCGGGCGAGGTATTTGCGCATGGCGATGGCTCCGGTTGCAGTTGCGGCGGCGTGTGCGCGGCCGCTTCCGACGACAAGACGGGACAGCGCCGGCCGATGTGACAGGCGCCTTCCGCACGCGCCACGCGACCGGTGTCGAGGTGCCGTGCTATCGTCGACGCGCCCGCGGTTGCCCCGGTCCGGCATTGGGCACGGACCCGGCGACGGGCGCGGGCCTTCGAGGGAGTGAGAGGCATGATCGCTTCGTGCGCCGGACCGCGTGCGTGGCCGTTGGCTGCCGTGCTTGCCGCCGGCCTGGCCGGACCGGCCGCGGCCGACGAGGTGTGGACCAGCAACGTCGGCGAGGTGGTCTACAGGGACGACCTGGGCGCGACCGCCGTGCTGCAGGCGGGCCCCCGCCTGCTGCTGATTGACGGGCTGGGCGGCAACTACGACGACCGCGGCACCTATGCCGGCACCTGGACCGACCAGGGCGGCGGCACACTGGCGTGCGACCAGCCGCTGACCGACGCCTACGGCATCGACAGCCAGTCGTGGGGGCGGCTGAAGATCACCTTCCTCGACCGCGCCTTCCCGTCGCGCTGGCATGCGACCCTGACCGCGTGCGACGGCGGCGACGTGGTGGAGGTGATCGACGCGGCGCCGCAGTAGCCGGCAAAGGCGCCACCCCGCGTCGGGCGCGCATCGACGACTGCGGATCGAGGCTCTTCAACCCCAGGGGACCGTCTCGCCATGAAGCTGGAGAATTTCACACTCACGACACCGGGCGGGTGCACCATCGTCGTCAACGGCGACCTCAACCTGCGCGACAAGACGTTCAAGGGCACCGTCAAGATCTCGGGCTCGAGCTGCCCGGTCACCGGCTCGTTCGAGTTCCGGTCGTTGCGCCGGCCGGCGGAGGCCGGCGACGGCCGGTCGCTGACCCTGTCGTTCGACAACGACGACCCGGCGCACGCCACCAAGATCAAGTGGTCGGGCAATGCCGCGGTGGCCCGGATCCTGAACGACAAGGCGGTCGACGGCGACCTGCGTGCGGCGGTGCTGGCGGCAGTGAAGCCGGGCCGGCACTGAGCGGATGCAACGAACGGGGCCGGACCGTTAGAACGGCCCGACCCCGGCGCGTCTTGCGCGGTCAGTCGCGGTCGAAGCGGTCGGCGTTCATGACCTTGGTCCAAGCCTTGACGAAATCGCGGACGAAGCGTTCGCGGTTGTCGTCCTGGGCGTAGAACTCGGCATAGGCGCGGAGCACCGAGTTGGAGCCGAACACCAGGTCCATCCGGGTGGCGGTCCAGCGGACCGCGCCGGTCTTGCGGTCGCGCAGCTCGTAGAGGTTCGGCCCGGCCGGCGCCCATACGTAGCGCATGTCGGTGAGGGCGACGAAGAAGTCGTTGGTCAGCACGCCCGCACGGTCGGTGAACACGCCGTGGCCGGTGCCGCCGTGGTTGGTGCCGAGCATGCGCATGCCGCCGACCAGCACGGTCATCTCCGGCGCGGTCAGGCCCATCAGCTGGGTGCGGTCGAGCATCAGCTCCTCGGCGCTGACCGCGTAGTCCTGCTTCAGCCAGTTGCGGTAGCCGTCGGCCAGCGGCTCCAGCGGCGCGAAGGAATCCGCGTCGGTCATCGCATCGGTGGCGTCGCCGCGGCCCGGCGCAAACGGCACCGCGATGTCGAAGCCGGCGGCCTTGACCGCGCGCTCGATGCCGACATTGCCGGCCAGCACGATGACGTCGGCGACGCTGGCGCCGGTCGCGGCCGCGATCGGCTCGAGCACCGCCAGCACCCGGGCCAGCCGCGCCGGCTCGTTGCCCGCCCAGTCCTTCTGCGGGGCCAGCCGGATGCGTGCGCCGTTGGCGCCGCCGCGCATGTCGGAACGGCGGAAGGTGCGGGCGCTGTCCCAGGCGGTGGCGACCAGCTCGCCGGTGGACAGGCCGGTCGCGGCGATCTTCGCCTTGACGGCATCGACGTCGTAGTCGGTGCGGCCGGCGGGCACCGGGTCCTGCCAGATCAGGTCCTCGGCCGGCACGTCGGGACCGAAATAGCGCGCCTTCGGGCCCATGTCGCGGTGGGTGAGCTTGAACCACGCACGGGCGAAGGTATCGGCGAAATAGGCCGGGTCGGCCATGAATTTGCGGCAGATTGCGTTGTAGATCGGGTCGACCTTCATCGCCATGTCGGCGTCGGTCATGATCGGCATGCGGCGGAGCGACGGATCCTCGACGTCCGCCGGCATGTCGGCCTCGTCGATGGAGACGGGCTGCCATTGCCAGGCGCCGGCCGGGCTCTTCTGCAGCGCCCATTCATGGTTGAACAGCATCTCGAACCAGCCCATGTCCCACCGCGTCGGATGGGTGGTCCAGGCGCCCTCGATGCCGCTGGTGACGGTGTCGCGGCCCATGCCCTTGCCGGTCGGGTTGCGCCAGCCCAGACCCTGGCCGTCGACGTCCGCCGCCTCGGGGTCGGGCCCGAGCAGGCTGGCGTCGCCGTTGCCGTGGCACTTGCCGATGGTGTGGCCGCCGGCAGTGAGCGCCGCCGTCTCCTCGTCGTTCATTGCCATGCGGGCGAAGGTCTCGCGGATCTCCAGCGCAGTCTTCTGCGGGTCGGGCTTGCCGCCGACGCCCTCGGGGTTGACGTAGATCAGGCCCATCTGCACCGCCGCCAGCGGGTTCTCCAGCGACCTCGGATCGTCGTCGCTGTCATAGCGGCCGCGAGCCAGCCATTCCTTCTCCGAGCCCCAGTAGGTGTCGGTCTCGGGGTGCCAGATGTCCTGGCGGCCGAAGCCGAAGCCGAAGGTCTTCAGCCCGGCCGCCTCGTAGGCGACGGTGCCGGCGAGGATGATCAGGTCGGCCCAGCTGACCGCGTTGCCGTACTTCCGCTTGATCGGCCACAGCAGGCGGCGCGCCTTGTCGAGGCTGACATTGTCGGGCCATGAGTTCAGCGGCGCGAAGCGCTGGTTGCCGGTGCCGCCGCCGCCGCGGCCGTCGGCGATGCGGTAGGAGCCGGCGGCGTGCCAGGCCATGCGGATCATCAGGCCGGCGTAGTTGCCCCAGTCGGCCGGCCACCAGTCCTGGCTGTCGGTCATCAGCGCATGCAGGTCGCGCTTCAGCGCGGCGACGTCGAGCTTCCTCAGTTCCGCGCGATAGTCGAAGCCGGGGCCGAGCGGATCGGTCTTGGTGTCGTGCTGGTGCAGGATGTCGAGGTTGAGGGCGTTCGGCCACCACGCCATGACGTTGCGGCCGAGGGACGTGTTGCCCCCGTGCATCACGGGACACTTGCCGGTCACTGGTGCGTTCATTGCTGGCTCCTTGGTCAAGGGGTGCGCGGTCGGCGATCCGGGCGTCGGCAACGGGCGGCGACTTGGCAAGGCTATCGTCGTCCCGGCGACGTGCGTCACCTTGATTGGAATCAATCTAAATAGGAAATCGATTGTTTCGATGGATCGGATAGAGAGAATCTATCTGATGTGTCAGGCGGCGACCGGCGTGACCGTCGGCGGCGCGCTGGCACGGATCAACGCGGCGAGCAGGTGCAGGTCGCCGGCGCGGTCGTAGCCGTTGCGCCAGACCATGCCGATGCGCCGGCCGGCGTCGCCGGCGAGCGGGCGCACGACGACGCTCGACGGCCCCGCGGCGTCGGCCGCCATCGCCGGCAACAGCGTGCAACCCATGCCGGCGGCCACCATCTGGCGCAGCGTTTCCAGCCCGGCGGCGCGGAAGTCGGCGGATGCCTGCGGTTCGGCGGCGAGACGGCAGACCGCCAGCGCCTGGTCGCGCAGGCAATGGCCGTCGGTGAGCAGCAGCAGGCGTTCGGCGGCGAGCCGCTCGGGCTCGACCCGGCGCAGGCGGGCAAAGGGATGGCCGGGCGGGGCGGCGACAAGGAACGGCTCGTCGAACAGCGGCAGGGTGGCGAGGCCGTCGCCGCCGCCGGCCGGCGCTGCCACCGGCAGCGCCATCAGCCCGACGTCGATGCGATAGTCGGCCAGCGCCCGCAGCAGCCGGTCGGTCTGATCCTCGTGCACGACCAGACGCAGGTCGGGGTAGGCGGCCGCGACCGCGGCGGTCAGCCAGGGCAGCAGATAGGGGCCGAGGGTCGGGATCACGCCGAGGGTGAGCGGCTGGCTGAGCGGCGCGGCGGCGCGGCGGGCGAGCCCGCGGATCGCCTCGGCCTCGGCCAGCATGCGCCGGGCGCGCGCCACCACCTGGGCGCCGAGCGGCGTGACATGGACCGCGCGGCTGGTGCGCTCGACCAGCGCGAAGCCCAGCGTCTCCTCCAGCTTGCGCAGCTGGGCGCTGAGCGTCGGCTGGCTGACGTGGCACGCCTCCGCCGCCCGGCCGAAATGACCGAGGTCGGCGACGGCGACGAGATACTGCAGCTCGCGCAGGGTCATGAGCGCCAATCTTCTATCGATCAGGCGCAATCAATCGATCAGTCCGATCCATTTGGCAACGGCAAATGCACTGCTTTCCATGCGCGCCGGCCGCATCGCGGCGGCTTGCCCATACCCGATCCCCTGTTCCGGAGTTTTGCAGATGAAAGTGCTTCGACGTAGCCGCCCCGGCACCGCGACGCCGCTGAACCGCCCCGACTCCCGACGCGCGGCGACGGACGCGCCCGGTATTCCGGAACGGACCGCGCCGACCGCCCTGCAGAACCGTCGCCCCCCGGACGACCGGTCGGTCGACGCGGCCGGCGGTGCCGACCGAAGGGAAGCGCGGGAGGAAGCGGCGGCGCCCGCCCGGGGCGCACCGGTCCCGGCCGCCGAGACACCGCGCGTGCCAGGCCTGCGCCGACCGCAAACGCCGTACCGGCCGGGCCTGCCGGGACGTGAGGCCGCCGGCGAGCCCGTTGCAGTGCGACCGGCGACCGCGGTACCGGCCGGTCACGATGTGGTGGCGGTCGACCCGGTGTTCGGGCGGGCCGGCATCGCGCGCGACCGTGCGACCGGCGACCACGTGCTGTGGGCGGTCGAGGACGGCGCCTACTGGCCCGACCGCGACGGCGCGCCGGTGCCGGTCGACCCGGCGCTGCTGGCGCACGGCACGCTCGAGCCCGGCAACGTCGCCAGCGTGCTGGCGGCGATGGTCGAGCTCGGCGCGCTCGCCGGCATGCCGCTGGAGGCGGCCGACGGCACGCGCGCGGCGGCGCAGGCGCTGCTCGGCGACGGCAAGGACCCGAAGCACCCGCTGCACCCGTTCCTGCCGCTGCTCGACCGCTCGCTGCCGGAGATCTGGAAGCGGGCCTACTCGGGGGCCTACTGGTCGAACCGGCAGAACCGCCGCGATGCGACCGACCTGGCGACGCAGGTCGCAGGCGTGCTGGGCAACACGCTGCACGACCCGCAGGCGGCGCAGTCCGCATGGGGCGCGCGGCCGGCACCCACGCCGGACCGCAGCCGGGCGGACCCGCGGAGCGACGGTGGTGCGGCAGGGCGGCCGGCGGGGCTGGGGCGCCTGTACTCCACGTCGGAGGAAGTGGTTCGTAGCGAGAGCCCGATCATCGGCGACACATCTTCGGCAACCTTATGCCAACTGTCGGCTATCGCCGCCAGGACGATGGCAGCTTCATCCTTGGGATGACACCAACGACGAGCTGGGGCGCAGCGGCACAGGCGGTTCGCTGATCGGTCGCGTTTGGGACGATGGCGGTCGCTATGCCGTCGTTACCGACTCCGAGACTGGCGCGACGGCAATCTTCGACATGCTAAGCGGCGCGTTCGTGACCGATCCGACGGAGTCCGAGCGGGGCAGCCGCGGCCGGCTGGGACCCTGATGCCGACATCGACTTCGCACATCGCCTGGCCGCAAATGTTTTCGCCATGGCGCTTCCGGAACAAACAAGCAACGCTCACAGGCGCTCGAAGCCGTGAAGGCGATGCTGGCCGAGATGGAAGATGAGAACCATGCATTTCACCATCTCGGTGAGCCGGTACGCCGATTCATCACCGACTATTTCGGCCTAATCGACCCTGCCGCGTCGGGTGTAGACGGCGACGGTCGCGACGAACAGGCGCTGCGGCTCGGAGCAGGGCTGGGCCTGCTCCTTGACCCCGAACTCGTCGAGTTCACGGTCGTCGCCCAACTGGCCCGCGGCACACTCGATTTCGCGACACTGACAGCCCGGTTCGAATCCGCGACGGGATATTCGCTGGTCCGGTCTGGCGAAGATGGGGGCTCGCTCATCGTCCAAGATGGCGACGGCAATACTGTCGTTCACATGCCGCCTAGTCTTGTGGCGGAAATCATGGTCGACCCGCGGGGTGCGCAGTATTCGCGACGCTGGCCGCGTGGCAGGCTGGGCGAGATCGGTGCGCTGCGAGCGGCTGAGGCGCCCTGCCATCGGGTGACGAGACCGCCGATCCGGACGCTGCGGCAGAGATCGAAAGCGCTATCTTTGCGCTCGAGCAGGCAATCGCAGACGGATCGATCGAACGCAGTCAGGCGGCGACGCTGTTGCTCCCGGCACTGTACCCCGGCGCCGACCTGCCGGTCGAATTCGTCGAGGACCTCGTCCTCGATACGCTGCCGATCATCGGCAACATCCGCAGTGCGGAGGCTGTCGACGACATCGAAGCCGTCGGCCTCGCGATCGATGACGAAGACTGGTGGGGCGCCGCCGGCTTCTCACTGCTGGCGGCGCTCGACCTCGCCGGCGCCATCCCAGGGCTGGGGTTCATCTTCCGCCCGATCAAGAACGTCTTCCTCCGCGCCGCGCGGCGCTCGGCGGCATTCCGCAGACACCAGGGCAGAAGCTCTGTGCGGTTCATGCAGGAGCAGGGGTAGGCACAGTGGCCAGTCCGTTCCGATTGAAGTGTACTTCGGAGACTACTGGCCCATGTTCAACTCCGACGTGCAGGCCATCTTGCGCGGAATATACCGGCCATTCTTGGGTCACGCAGGCGAACTGCACCTAGAAAAAGTCTTTGAAGATATTGGGTTCACCGTTGTCAATGCTGCCGATCTTCCGAATCTGCAGATCTTCCGAATGGAATCATCATCGCGCAACCAAACATACCGGGAACGGTTGCGCCGTCTGGCGTTGTCACACCGCCTCGCCGACCTGATGCATTGATCACCCTGTCGGGAGATTTGATGAACATCGTGTTTGGCCGCGGCCTGCCGCCACAGACACCATTGGGCACAATTGTTGAAATGAAGGTGAACGGCAGTTCAACGACCGCCAGGCCAAAGTCGACAACATTCTTATTAGGGAGAATATCGTTGATGGAGCACACTATCTGCGGAGCAGGTTTGGAATATCGATCCGCAAATTGCATACAGTCGGCCATGCGGTTTCTCGACAATCCCAGATACGCGCAGCCATCACGAGCCGCGACAAACAGATGATTGCCGACGCTATCGTAGACTACTACAGGGGGCATCGCAATGACATGCTGTTGTTCGATTTCTTCGTTGGCCTGGAGTTGAGGGCGCAGGAATCATTGCTTGACATTACAAAACGGCAACGACGGCGACAATTGATTTTCGCTCAAGGCTGCCGGATAGCGGCTTCTCGATCTGAGCCGACGAATTGCAACGCAGGTGCGCGTCGCACCGCATTGCCGGAAAAGTCGGTTCACGGGTGCCTAAGAGGTCGCGCGGAGGTACCTGGGCAGCAAGGTTGCCTGTCTCTCTTGAGCAATACGGGAGGTCTGGATTGCCACGCCGCCTATGGCGGCTCGCAATGACGGCTACGGGGGGCAGTCTTCCAGCCATCGGCACAGTTTTGGGCGCATCTCCCGTGCGCCGCGCTTTTTCGGACAAGCCGCCGGCGGTGCATGTGCGCTGGCCGCGGTCCCGGCTGACGGCGGGAAAGACCGCCGCGACGGCGGGCGTTTGCCGCCGAGGGCATGGCCCTGGCCGCACCGGGAAACCGGCCGGCCCGGACAACCGCGTCCGCGTTCTTCCACCTGAGGCCGCAAGCGGCGACCGCCCGCGCCCCGCAAGGGCGAGGGCGGCCGCGTGCGGCCGCGTTCGCGTGAAAGGAGAGACGCGTGTCATTCGACGTGTCTGCCAACTACACCATCGACTTCGCCGGTGTGGTTTCGATGCGCCTGCAGCAGCGGGGCTCGAAGCTGCGCCGGGCGGTGATGGAATCCAAGTTCCAGGGCAAGGCGGCCAAGGCGGTCGACCAGGTCGGGCCGGTGACGGCGCAGAAGCGCACCAGCCGGCATGCCGACACCCCGCTGATCTCGACCCCGCATTCGGCGCGGTGGATCTATCCCACCGACTACGAATGGGCGGACCTGATCGACCACCAGGACAAGCTGCGGACCATCGCCGAGCCGACCAACGCCTATGTCGAGAACGGCTCGAACGCGCTGGGCCGGGCGATCGACGACGAGGTGATCGCCGCCTTCTTCGGTCCGGCCCGGACCGGCGAGAACGGCGACGAGAGCACGCCGTTCGACGCCGCCGGCCAGACGGTGGCGGCGGATGTCGGCGCAGGCGGGTCGACCGGGCTGAACGTGGCCAAGCTGCGGGCGGCCAAGCGCATCCTGATGGCCAACGAGGTCGACGTCGACTACGACCCGCTGTTCTGCGCCATCACCGCACGCCAGCACGACGACCTGCTGAGCGAAACCCAGGCGGTGAGCCTGGACTTCAACACCAGGCCGGTGCTGGTCGACGGCAAGATCACCGCCTTCATGGGCTTCAACTTCATCCACATCGAGCGCATCGGCGTCGACGGGTCCGCCCTGCGGCGGGTGCCGGTGTGGGCGAAGTCGGGCATGCACCTGGGCCTGTGGGACGAGATCGAGGGCAAGGTGACCGAGCGCGACGACAAGTCCTACGCCACGCAGGTCTATGTGCGCGGCACCTTCGGCGCGACCCGCACCGAGGAAGGCAAGGTCGTCGAGATCAAGTGCGACGAGAGCTAGGAGGGCAGCGATGGCTATCACGACCCAACAGAGTGCGCAGCTGGCGCTGCTGGCCGGCGAACCGGCCCGGCCGAACCCGGTGCACGACTGGGGCGGCCGCATGCGGATCGCGCTGTTCGACTTCGCCCAAGCGGGCGTCGGCGACGCCGGCTCGCTGGCCGAGCTGGTGAAGCTGCCGGCCGGCCACGTCCGCCTGATCCTGCCGCTGTCGCGCATCGCCTTCTC
The DNA here is from genome assembly GCA_041396705.1 of Alphaproteobacteria bacterium. NCBI lineage: Bacteria > Pseudomonadati > Pseudomonadota > Alphaproteobacteria > Alphaproteobacteria bacterium. The sequence continues at coordinate 45,300 of JAWKYB010000002.1, read as the reverse complement.
GGCGATGGGCGCGTCGCGGACCATGGACGTGGGCTGGGCGGCCCATGCCGGCCATGACGGCACGCCGGTGGCGGCCGACCCGGACGGCCTCGACGCGGCGGTGGCGGTGTCGTCGGCCGGCGCGGTCAACCCGTCCGGCACCGTCGGTGCCGGCGAGACCGTGCTGTTCGGGGCCCAGGCCGGGCTGACGCTGACCGCGCGGATCGGCGGCGGCACCGTCCCCGACGGGGCGACGCTGAACGGCTGGTTCGTCTACGTCGTGGACTGACCGGTCACGCACGTCCGCCGGCCCCTCCATGCGCGGGGCCGGCGGCGTGCGCCGAAGCGTGAACAAAACAGGAATATCTTCTTGACTGCCCCCGGGTTGTCTGGTACAACTCCGGCATGATCGGAACTGGCGACCGGACGAATGGTCCTGCGTTGACGCGCGCGATGCCGGTGCTGCAGGTCGCCGATGTGGCGCGCAGCGTCGCCTTCTATCGGGACCGCCTCGGCTTCGCCGAGGAGGGGCTGTGGGGCGACGGGCCGGACTTCGCAATCGTGCGCTGCGGGCGGGTGACGATCGCGCTCGACCGGTCGCGCGAAGGCGGGGTGCCGGTGAACCAGTATTGGGCCGCCTATCTGTACGTCGACGACGACGTCGATGCGCTGTGCGCGCGGTACCGCGACGCCGGCGTCGAGATCGTGCGCGGACCGGAAGACATGTTCTACGGGCTCCGCGACTTCGACGTGCGCGACCCGGACGGACACCTGCTTGCCTTCGGCGCGGACCTGCCGGCCGGGACGACCGGGGCGGGCGCCTGAGCCGACCGGTTCCGCAGGCTGCGTGAATTCGACGCGCGAGACACAGGCGGGCATCCATTCGCATTCGAGACCGGACTTGCTGCGGCTCGGAGCAGGCAGAGACCGAGCCCGAGCACCGCTAGGCTACGGTGTCCGATCGGCGACGAGGCGATTTCGCTTGTCCGCAGCGGATGGATCAATCGCGCCGGGCCCTGGCGCGGCACGCATGGGCGGGTATGGACCGGCCCGGGCTTTGGCTGTGCAGCGTGGCAGATCGGGAGAGCAGGACGGTGGTGGCGCCCCGTGCAGCCGTTCTGGATTGCCGCGCCGCCTGCGGCGGCTCGCAATGACGGCATGAGAAGGCGCGCCTTGCAGTGTCGGCCTGACGGTCGGCTGCATTCGCGGTCGGCGGCTGCGGCCGGAAATCGATTGCGCGAAATGGCGATACAGACCCGTGGCACGGTGGTGGGCTCCGGAGCTTTTCCCCGGGGCCAGGCTGGCTGGCGGGTGGCCGGGACTGCCGCGCCGCCTGCGGCGGCTCGCAATGACGGCATGGGAAAGTGGGCCTTCCAGCCGTCGGCCTGACGGTTGGCTGCATCCGCGGTCGGCGGCTGCGCAATCGATTGCGCGAAATGGCAATGCGGACGCGCGACGCGGTGTGGTCTCAGAGGTGGTCCGGCCAAGTTGGCTGGCGGCTGGCCTGGACTGCCGCCGCCGCGCGGCTCGCAATGACGGCATGGAAAGTGGGCCTTCAGCCGTCGGCCTGACGGTCGGCTGCATTCGCGGTCGGCGGCTGCGGCCGGAAATCGATTGCGCGAAATGGATATGCAGACGCGTGGCACGGTGGTGGGCTCGGAGCTGGCCCCCGGGGCCAGGCTGGCTGGCGGGTGGCCCGGACTGCCGCGCCGCCTGTGGCGGCGCGCAATGACGGCATCCGAACGCGGGCCGTTCCAGCGCTGGCCTGGCAGTCCCTGTGGCGGCGCGCGGCATCCGAGACGCGACCGTTCCGCCGCCAGACGGTGCCTGCGGCGGCTCGCAATGACGGCATAGGGAAGCGGGTACCTTTCCAGCCCTTCGGCGCGACGGGTGGGGGCATCCGCGGCCGGCGGCTGCGGCCGGGAGTTGCTTTGGCAACGGGTGGTCGGGCGCGCACGGGTGCGGGTGAAGCCGGCGCGGCGGCTTTGCGCGGGTCGGCCGGCAGTTTCCATTCAACCACTTTCTGTTCAACCGGGGCCGGACGGCGGCCGGGCGCACCCGCCGCGCGGCGGGGCGCCGGGTGCCGGCGCATGGCCGAACCCACCGGACGGGAGGCGTCGCCATGGCATCCGTGGTCGAGATCTGCAACCGCGCGCTCGACAAGCTGGGCGAGCCGCCCATCGTCTCGCTGGACGACGACGTCAAGGCGAGCCGGGCCTGTGCGCGCCTGTTCGCGGCGGTGCGCGACGCGGTGCTGCGCGACCACCCTTGGAACTGCGCCATCGCCCGCGCGCTGCTGCCGGCGGAGGCGCAGGCGCCGGCCTGGGGCTTCGCCCGCGCGTTCCCGCTGCCGGTCGACTGCCTGCGCGTGCTGGCGGTGGCGCCGGACGACGGTGGGCCGGAACCGCGCTGGACGGTCGAGGGGCGCGCCGTGCTGACCGACGCGCCGGCGCCGCTGGCGATCCGCTATCTCCGCCGCATCGCCGACCCCAACCTGTTCGACCCGCTGCTGGCCGAGGCGCTGGCGGCGCGGCTGGCGCTGGAGCTGTGCGAGGCGCTGACCCAGTCCAACACCAAGCGCCAGTTGCTGGCGGACGACAATGACGCCGTGCTGGCCCGCGCCCGTGCGGCCGACGGCCAGGAAGGCGTGCCGCCGGCTCCGGCGGAATCGCCCTGGGTGCTGGCGCGACGCTAGCGCACTGTCTCTCACCCTTCCACCACCCGACGCGCCGCAGGCCTTGCCCCGCCCCGATGGGGCGCCGGGCGGTCGGCGTGCCCGAAACAAGCCATTGCCGAAGGACCGCGCCGATGCCGAAAGCCTCGCCGATCCAGACCAATTTCACGGCCGGCGAATTCGCGCCGACGCTGGAAGGGCGGGTCGATATCGCCAAATACGCCAACGCCTGCCGCCGGATGCGCAACATGTTCCCGCTGCTGCACGGTCCGGCGGTCCGGCGCGGCGGCACCCGGCACGTGGCGGCGGCGAAGTCCGCGGCGATGCCGTGCCGGCTGATCCCGTTCGAATTCTCGGTGGCCCAGGCCTATGTGCTGGAGTTCGGCGACGGATCGCTGCGGGTCTATCGCGACCACGGCCAGGTCGAGGCCAGCCCCGGCGTGCCGGTGGAGGTGGCGACGCCCTATGGCGCGGCCGATCTGGCGCGGTTGCGCTTCGCCCAGTCCGCCGACGTGCTGTACCTGGTGCATCCGGCGCACCCGCCGCGCACGCTGAGCCGGACCAGCCACGTCGACTGGACGCTGGCCGACTATGCGTTCAAGGACGGCCCCTATCTGCCGCAGAACATCGGCGCGGTGACGCTGACCCCGGCGGCGGCTTCCGGCGCCGGCGTGACGCTGACCGCCAGCGCCGCGCTGTTCGCGGCCAGCGATGTCGGCCGGCTGCTGCGCTGGCGCGGGTCGGCATCGGCGAACTGGGGCTGGGCGCGCATCGCGGCCTACGCCGGCGCGACCCAGGTCAGCGTCGACTGGCAGCAGGCCGCCGGCGGCGGTGCCGCGGCCTCCACCCACTGGCGGCTGGGCGCGTGGTCGGCGACCACCGGCTGGCCGGCGGTGTGCACCTTCTTCCAGGACCGGCTGTGCTTCGCCGGGGCGACCGGCACGCCGCAGCGCATCGACATGTCGCGCAGCGGCGACTACGAGAGCTTCACGCCGTCGGAGCCCGACGGCACCGTGGTGGACGACCACGCGGTTGCGATCACGCTGAACGCCAACGACGTCAACGTGGTGCGCTGGCTGGCCGACGACGAGAAGGGGCTGATCGCCGGCACGGTCGGCGGCGAGTGGCTGATCCGGCCGTCGTCGCTGGGCGAGGCGCTGACGCCGGCCAATGTGCAGGCCAGCCGCTCGACCAACTTCGGCAGCGCCGACGTGGCGCCGGAGCGGATCGGCAAGGCCATCCTCTACGTGCAGCGGGCACGGCGACGGCTGCGCGAGCATGCCTTCGTGTTCGAGGACGACGGCTTCCGCTCGCCGGACGTCAGCCTGCTGGCGACCCACCTGGCCGAGCCCGGCATCGTCGAGATGGCGTTCCAGCAGGAGCCCGACAGCGTGCTGTGGCTGGTTCGCGACGACGGGCGGCTGCTGGGCCTGAGCTATGCCCGCGAGCAGGACGTGGTGGCCTGGCACCTGCATACGCTGGGCGGCTGGTCGGACGCGGCGCGCACGCAACCGGCGGCGGTGGAAAGCGTCGCCTGCATTCCGGCACCCGACGGTGCGCGCGACGAGCTGTGGCTGGCGGTCCGCCGCCGGATCGACGGCGCCACGGTGCGGACGATCGAGCGGATGGAGGCGACGCTGGGCGACGGCGCCGAGGCCGCCGACGCCTACTACGTCGATGCCGGGCTGAGCTACCAGGGCGCGCCGGCGACGGCGATCGCCGGCCTCGATCATCTGGAGGGCGAGACCGTGGCGGTGCTGGCCGACGGCGCGACCCACCCGGACCGGATCGTCGTCGGCGGCGCGATCGCGCTGGAGCGGGCGGCCTCGACCGTGCATGTCGGCCTCGGCTTCGTCTCGCTGCTGGAGACGCTGAACCTGGAGGCCGGCTCCGCCACCGGCACCGCCCAGGGCAAGATCAAGCGCCTGCACCGCTGCGTCATCCACTGCCATCGCACGCTGGGGCTGGAAGCCGGCGCCGCCGACGACGCGCTCGACCCGGTGCCGCAGGCCCGGTTCCGGCCGCCGTCGGCACCGATGGGGGCGCCGCCGGCACTGTTCAGCGGCGACGCCGACATCGCCTGGCCGGGCGGCTACGAGACCGGCGGGCGCGTCGTCGTCGCCTGCCGCGACCCGCTGCCGGCGACCATCGTCGCGATCATGCCGCAGCTGGTGACGCAGGACCGATGAGCGTCGGACCGACGAAGGCGGCGCCGATGGTCGTGGTGCCGATGACGGCCGGCCACCTGACGCGGCTGCGGCTGCAGCCGGCGCAGGCGGTGCTGGCGCCGCTGGTGGCCGAGCCGGGCTATGGCGCGATGCTGGCCGAGGCGGGCCCGGCCTTCGCCGGCCTGTGCGGCGATCGGGTGGTGGGCTGCGCCGGCGTGGTGCGGCTGACGGCGCAGCGCGGCCACGCCTGGGCGCTGCTGGCCTGTGACGCCGGACACAGCCTGACGGCGATTCACCGTGCCGTTGTGGGATTCCTCGCACACCAACGAATGCGCCGGATCGAGACTGCTGTCGACGCCGAGTTCGCGGCGGGACACCGCTGGGCCCGGATGCTGGGGTTCGAATGCGAGGGCCTGATGCGGGCCTACGGGCCGGACGGCCGCGATGCGCACCTTTATGCACGGACGAGGGACTGAGGCCATGGGGGGTACCGAATTCCTGATTTCCGCCGGGTTGGGCGCGCTGCAGGCGATCCAGTCGGTGGCGGCCAGCCGCGACGATGCCGCCGCCAGCCGGCAGCAGGCCGATGCGGCGGTTGCGCAGGCGGCGGCGGACGCCTTCGAGAAGCGGCGGGCAATCCGGCGCGACCTGGGCCGGGCCCGGGCGCGGCTCGGAGCGGCCGGCGTCACGATCGAGGGCTCGCCGGTGGAGGTGCTGACCGACCTGGCGGCCGAGGGCGAACTGGAGGCGCGGCGCATCGAGAGCGAAGGCGCGGCGGCAGCGCGGGGCCATCTGCACCGCGCCGGGCAGGCGCGAAGCCAGGCCGGCCATGCGCTGTTGCAGGGCGTCGACGGCCTTGTCGGCGACCTGGCGCAGGCCAATCGCGCGCTGCGCACGGCGGAGTAGCGATAGACGCCGCGGCCGGCCGGCCGCGACGGACGGGACTGGAAACGCATCCGCGGGCCGCGGGCCCGCGCAGCGGGAGCAGGGGAGGCACCCATGCAGGCACAGGCAAACCAAGTGCACGCCGTCGCGCCGGTCGACCGGTCGGCGGGCGCGACGCCGGACTATTTCCGCGAAGACACCTACGACCTCTCGGCAGCCTATCTCGACCCGGAGGTGCCGCTGGAGGACCACCGGCAGGCGCTGGCCGTGGTGCAGTCCTGGTTCCGGGCGGCCGGCCTGGACGCGGCCGAGGCCAAGCTGCTGGTCGACCGGTTCAACGAGGTGGTCGACCCCTATGCGCCGCCGCTGGCCGCGCAGGACACGCTGTCCGGCGCCGGCGAATCCTATCTGCGGGCGCGGTGGGGCGGCGATTTCGACCGCAACATGGCCCAGGCCGACAGCGCGATCGAGCGGCTGGGCGGCGCCGAACTGGACCTGTTCCTGAAGGAAAGCGGGCTGCGATTCGACCCGTTCGTGCTGCGGACGCTGGCGGGGGCCGCGCGGCGGCATGGCTGGCAATGAGCGGGGGACGGACCGTCGCGCGCCCGTCCGCGCCGCCGGTGGCGGCCCGGGACGAGGCGTTCGCCAGGCTGGTGGCGCTGGAGGCGCAGTCGCGCGCGCTGGCGCCGCTGGCCCGCGACGGCGACGCCGGGGCGCGGCGCGAGCTGGCCGGCCTGCGCCGGCAGCTGACCGGCCAGACCGTGCTCGCCGCCGACCTGGATGTGGCCTGCGACCTGGCCGGCCTGCGTCCGCGCCACCGCCACACCGCGCCGGCGGCGCGGCCGGAAGCGGTGCCCGCCGACGGCCGGGCGCGCCGGCTGGCCGCGTTGTGTGCGGAACGAAACGTGATCGCAACGGAGATCGAGCAGCAGGTCGCGGTGCTTGCCGCGCTGTGCCGGCGCATGGTCGCGGTCCAGGACACGATGGTCAGCGAGGGGCTGGCGCCGGGGCCGGTGCTGGCCGAGCTCAACCGCTTCCGCGACCGCTTCTGCTTCTATCTGGACGGCATGCTGGATTTCATGACCGGCACCCGCGGCCTGGCCGGCCACCCGGCCTATCGCCGGCTGACCGAGGTTATGCTTGACGGTGACACGATTTTGGCCATGTTCCGGCGGGCAACTGCGGCCCCCGGCACCGGAGCGGGCCCGTCCGAGGTCGGCCGCGCCAGCGGCCGGCCGGCCCGACGCGGCAGGTGCGGCAGCCCGGCAGGCGGAACGGAGTGCGGCAATCGTGCAAGAATTCCTGGCGCAGGTCATCGTTACCTTCGGCGACCTGCTGTCATCCCTGGGCTTCATCGTCATCGGCCTGCTGTCGCGGCGCCTGTGGCTGGTGCTGCTGCTGGCGCTGATCTGGGCCGCCGTGGCCTATGCCATCCACCTCCAGGACCAGCTCGGCGTGCCGTTCCAGGAGCTGCCGCAGGCGGTGGACTGGGAACAGGTGAAGGCGGATGCGCCGTTGCGGGCCGGCATCGCGGTGGCGATCAGCTTCGCCTCGTGGGTGTGCATGAGCCTGATCATCGGCAGCTTCCGGCCGTCGCGCAAACGCGAGCGGCGCCGCGAGACCCGACCGGTGGACGAGCCCGAGGTCGGCACCACGCGCTCCAGCGGCCAGCTGCGGGTGGAGCCGGCGATGGCGGCCCCGGCGGCACCGGCGGCCCGGCGCAGCGAGCGGATGGAGCCGCGGCTGCAGCCCGGCGTCGACGAGGACGGCGTGCCGCCGCTGCCGGTCGGGCTGCGCCCGCAGGCGCAGCCGGCGCAACCGGCACCGCCGCCGCCGCGCCCGGCGTCGAGCTTCGACGTGGTGCTGCCGCGCGACCCGGCCGCCGCCGCCGCGGCGCTGCGCCGGCTCTATGGCGAGGACGAGCTGCGCCGCCTGCTGGCGGAGCTGGGACCGCCGAACCGGGGCTGAGCCGCCCGGCTGCGGCGCGGCGAAGGCCGCAGCGCCGAACGCCCGAGATCCGAACGAATGGGCCGTCGCGGGCCGAGACTCGCGCTGGCGCCTGCGCGTGCGCCCGGCTCGGGCCGACCGCGCGCCGGGGCACCGCGCCCACCGACATACCACCAATCGCGGAGATGGCCATGACCGTCAGCACCACGCTGTCGCGGGTGATCTATGCCGGCGACGGCGTCACCACCGACTTCGCCGTGCCGTTCGCCTTCCTGGATGCGACCGACCTGGCGGTGAGCGCCCATGCGGCCGACGGGACTGCGACGGCGCTGTCGCTGGCCACCGACTACACGGTCGACGGCGGACAGGGCGCGCCCGGCACGGTGCATGCGCTGGCGGCGCCGGCGGCCGGGGTGGACTGGGTGATCCATCGCCGCACCGCCCGCAGCCAGGAGACCGACTACACCGCCAACGATCCGTTCCCGGCCGAATCGCACGAGCGCGCGCTCGACCGGCTGACCATGATCGCGCAGGAGCTGGACGAGGCGATGGGCCGGGCGGCGACGCTGCCGGTCTCGTCGCCGCTGGCCGCGCTGGAGCTGCCGGGTCCGGCCGCGGGCGCGCTGATCGGCTGGAACGGGGCCGGCGACGGGCTGCACAACGTGCTCGCCGCCGACGTCGGGCTGGTTCCGGTGACCGCCTTCGCCGCCACGCTGCTCGACGACGTCGACCGGACGGCGGCACAGGCGACCCTGGGCCTGGTGCCGGGGTCGGACGTGCTGGCGCCGGACGGCGACGGCTCGCAGCTGAGCGGGATCGTCACCGACAACCCGCCCAACCTGTTGTTGAACGGCGACTTCGCGGTGGCCCAGCAGGGCACCGCATTCACCGCCGCGACGACCCCGGCCAATGCCGACGCCACCTATGGCTTCGACCAGTGGATCCTGCTCAGCGACGGCGACGGCGCGGTCGAACTCGGCCGGGCCACTGCGGCGGACGGCCTGGCCGGCGTCGCTACCGGCCTCCTCATCGATTTGACCACCGCGGCGCGGCGCGCGGGCGTGTGCCAGATCGTCGAGGCGCGCGAGGCTGCGCCGGCGCTGGGCGCGCGCGTCAGCCTGTCGTTCCTTGCCCGCAAGAAGGCGGCCAACGTCGCGGTCGACACGCTGCGCGCCGTGATCGCCAGCTGGACCGGCACCGCCGACAGCGTGACCCGCGACATCGTGGCGGCGTGGAACGGCGAGGGCGGCGCGCCGACCCTGGCCGCCGGCTGGACGCTGGAGGGCACCGCCACCTTCGCGCTGAGCGACGCGTTCGCCGCCTGCGCCCTGGAGGACGTCGCCATCGATGCCGTCGGGGCCAGCAACATCGCCGTGCTGCTGATGATCGAGAACGGCGATGCCGCCCTCGACGATTTGCTGTATCTTTCCGCCGTGAACCTGGTCGCCAGCCCCACCGCGCGCCCGTTCGTGCCGCGCCCCTACGACACGCAACTGCGCCTGTGCCAGCGCCATTTCGAGCGGATCGGCGCGGTCGCTTCGGGCCGCTACTGCGCCGGATTCTGCGACTCCAGCACGGTCGCACTGGGCGTCCTGCCGTTCCAGCGCAAGAGGACGGTTCCGAGTTTGAGTGTGAGTAGCGCGTCAGGTTTTCTCGTGCGTCATCGCGGGGTTACAAACACCAATTCCACCAACGTGTCGTTTGCTTTGAACGATTTCGATCGGACCCAGATGGCAATCACTGTCGCAGCCGGGTTGACCGCTGGTGACGCATGTTTTCTAAGCAGTGGATTGTCGGCCGCAACGCACATCAATGTTGATGCACGACTGTAATTAGTATTGCGAAAAGAAAGCAAAAGCGACAGGCCGGATCTTTCATTAGTCGTCTGTCCGCGAGACGGCGCGCTCGTACGGCGATGCCGGCGATTCCATCGGTACGTTGCTACAACTTTGGCAATGGTATTGCTGTCGCTCTTGAGTCTGGGGGGAGTGGTTGCGTTTGTCGACCCGTATGGCATCTCCCCTTTGGCAATAAACATGAGAGGAATAAATATCGATCGGGTGGCGCGCCAAAATGCGGATATGCGTGCATTTAAGCAAATTGACATATTGCGTCAGCAGCCTGAGGTTGTATTCATAGGTTCGTCAAAAACCAATCAGGCAATTGATCCAGAGTTTGCGTCGATCGTATTTGGATTGACGGTCTATAACGCAGGAATTGATGACGGACGTATGTCCGAATACGAATACATAGTTGATTATATTTTGAAAAATGACCGAAGGATACAAAAGATCTACATAGAACTGTTTCCTAGACACTTGCTTGGTTCTGGGGTGCGCATGACGCCTCAGAGTGTCGGATCGTTAGTATCTCGCTACTTTCTTTCCTTTTCTGCAATCCGCGACGCCCTGGCAACGCTGCGTGAGAATGACTATCTTGAGGAAACTGGGTCGAGGCGAATAAGCTATTTTTCCCAGGATGGTATGTGGCGGGTGCGTGACGCATCTGCTCCTATGATGAATGACGTAGCGGCGTTCAATGGGTTGGTAAATGGAGCGGCAAGCGCCGGCTTTTTCTCTGCCGAACTGAATTATCCGCAAGACATTAGTACATTGATGTCCCCAGTCGAGGGAATCGTGAAGCGTTGTTCGATGGTACACGTGGAGTGTATATTTTATTCAGTGCCGACGCATCCGTTTGAGCTAATTTTAATTCAAGCGATGAATAGGCTTGAAATGGAGAAGGAAATTCGAATTGCAACGGCTAATATTGCCGAAGTGCGAGATTTTTCGAATTACCCAAGTTTGGCTTGGCCAGATATCTGCCAAATGACTGATATTTGGATCAATACGGGTCACTTCAGCCCAAAATTCGGGTCTCTCATGGTTAGTTCCCTAGCAGGGCAGAACCAGCCCGAAATTTCTAGCGAATTCGGTGCGAAAATAGCAGAGCTAATGTTAATGACTGGCTGATTGAAATGGATAATGAATGGCTTCGCTGGCAACTCAGAAACGTAGCGAATTGGACCTCAGAAGATAGTCAATCCGCCAACGCGGATATTCACGATCAGATTGACAAAATTCAGGCGGCCATCCTTCAAGCCGAGGTTGAGCGAGGTTGCAACTGATCGGCTAGCGAGCCTGATGCACAATCTGTCCAGGTGCATATGCCCGAGGGGAACGGCAATGGGTCAACTTGCTTCTGTAACGGCTGCAAAAGAGGCATCGGACCTGGAGACCCATGTCATCCTGTGTCAGCAGCGCTATGAGGCGCTGGAGCGCAGGCTGGTGACAGTCGAGCGGACGTTGAGCCAGCTGTTGTGGACCGTGGCCGGCGGCTTCGGTTCCGTGTTGATCGTCATGCTGGGCGCATTGCTGTCGCAGGGCTGAGCGCCCCCCGGGCCACGGCGCCCGTGCTTTCCAACCGTTTCCGACAATCCGACCACAGCAACGCGAGGCAGACATGTCCGATCGCGAACCGCGCAGCGTGCGCAACAACAACCCGGGCAACATCCGTGTCGGCGACCCGTGGCAGGGCCTGGCCGACGCGGCGCAGAGGACGGCGGCGCAGCGCGGCGAGACGGCGTTCTGCGTGTTCCAGGCGCCGAAGTGGGGCTTCCGCGCCATGGCGATCGTGCTGATCGCCTATCAGGACCGGCACAGCCTGCACACGATCCGCGGCATGATCGACCGCTGGGCGCCGCCCGAGGACAACAACGACACCGCCGGCTACATCGCCCGCGTGGCCGAGAAGCTGGGCACCACGGCCGACGGCCCCGTTGACGTGCACCAGTATCGCGTGATGCGGCCGCTGGTCGAGGCGATCGCCCGGGTGGAGAGCGGCGGCGCGTTTCCCTGGGCCGACGCGGAGGTGGACGAGGGGCTGCGCATGGCCGGCGTGCTGCCACCGCAACCGGCGGCGGTGAAGGACGGCGGCGTGATCGGCGCCGTCGGCACCGCGCTGGGCGGCATCGCGCTGGCCGGACCGGAGATCGTCGCCGCGGTGAAGGAGGCGCAGCCGGTGGCGGCGTCGCTGTATCCGACCTGGCCGTGGATCGCAGGCGGCGTGCTGCTGCTTGCGCTCGGCGCGGCGGTCCTGCGCGGTGTGATCGCGCGGCGGAGAATCGAGGCGTGAGCTGGCTGTCGGGCCTGTGGGCGAAGCTGGCCGGCGCGGCAGCCGCGGTCGGCGCCGTGCTGGCGGCGATCGTGCTGATCCGCCGCGACGCCCGCAGCGACGAGCGCAACCGGATCGCGGCGGCAACGCAGGCCCGCCGGATCGAGACCATGGAGGCCGCCCGTGAAGTGGAGCATCGTGCTGCTGGTCTGTCTGACGCTGAAGTTCGCGACCGGCTGCGCGCGCTCGCCCGTCGAGACCGCGACGGGCGCCTGTGACGCGTTCGGACCGATCCACCCGACGCCGGCCGACGCCGACGCGATCAGCATCGAGCTGGCGCGGCAGCTGGTCGCCCATGACGACAAGGGGCGCGCGCTGGGCTGCTGGTGACGGCCCAGCCGCAAGGCGGCGCGCGCCCTGCGGTCGTTCGCCGGGTTCATGGCGCCTTCGAGGCTTGCCCGGAGACGCAAATGCCCCTAGAAAACCGGGCGTCGGAGCGTAGCGCAGTCCGGTAGCGCACTTGACTGGGGGTCAAGGGGTCGTGGGTTCAAATCCCGCCGCTCCGACCATTTCTTGTCTGTCCGGCCCGGAGAGATGGGTAACGGATTGTACCTAAGACATGGGTGACAACCACGGGCCGAACGGGTTGTCGAGAGTCCAGGGTCTTCTGTTCCAGGTCGACGTATCCCAGGGTCGTAGTGCATGAAGCTGACCAGCCAGATGGCCTGGTCGACTTCCTTGATGCCGAGACGCTGTCCGGCGAGCACGGTTGAAATGTTGATCTTCTTGCGTGCATGCAGATGCGTCCGCAGGCGGTGACCCGATGTCGCGGTCGTGCATTGGGATAACTGATGTCGGGCAGACCGCGATAGGGCCTGGTGGAGGGCGTAGGCCTCGGCGTCTTCATCTGCAAGGCTTCGTGCAAAGGTCGCTCGGTGTTGAACTCGCGGACGAAGGCGTCGATCGAGCTTGTTGCTGGAGGCTGTTCATGCCGGCCGGCCGGGTCGCCTCCTTCTTCAGGGTGAGATGCATGCGCTCGTGGCGCCCGTTCTGCTGGGGGCGGCCGGGCTTGATGCGTTCGATCGCGATCCCCAACCTCAGCCACCAGACGGCGAGCCTGGAGAGGCCGTAGCCCGTTGGGACTGGCGAAGGAACGCCGTTGTCGGACCGGATCGCGCCGGGCAGGCCGCGCTCGTGGAACAGCTGCTCGAAGGCGGTGATGGCCAGGTCCTCGCGGGTGGACTCCAGCGCGTTCGCACATCAGCAGGTAGCGCGACGCCTGATCGGTTACGGTCAGCGGGTAGCAGTATCGGCTGTTCCCCAGCTTGAACTCGCCCTTGAAGTCGGCGCACCAGAGGTCGTTGGGTTCGGCGCCGGCGGACAGCGGCGTGCCCTTTGCCCTGTGGCGGGGCCGTCCGGGGACCTTGACCAGGCCCGTGCCGGTGCAGGACGGCGTGGATCGTGCTCCTGGCGGGGACGCGGACGTCGCCCGCCAGCCGCCGGACCAGCCAGCTCGCGGATCTTGCGCGCCCCCAGTGGGGCTTCTCCTGCTTGAAGGCGACAATCATCGCCTCGATCGGCGCCGGCAGTTGGTTGGCGTAGCGCACGCCGGCGCGAGCGGTCGCTCAGCGCCTCCAGGGCCATGTTCCCTATAGCGATCGTAGACTTGTAGCCGGTCTTCCGCGAGATGCCGAACTCCCGGCAGACATCGCTCATCGACTCCCCTCGAGCAGACGAGCGACGAACCTCAGGCGTTCTTCCACAACCGAACACTCCTTCCACGGCATCGACATCTCTCCCCAGGCGCGCCTGGGGAAACATGTCACCCATGTGTCCGGTACGTTCTTCACCCATCTCCGGGCCCGCTCAGTCCCTCTTCAACCATTTGCCGCCCTGCACCGGCCATCGGTCAGGCCGTCTGGACCAGCAGTGCGTCGAGCGCGTCGGTGAGCGCCCTGATCACCACGGTGACGGCGGGCTTCGGCTGGCGCTGTGGCAGCACCAGGCCGAGGCGCAGCTCGGCATAGGCGTCGTTGGACAGCGGGATCGCCACCACCTCGCCGGCGGCCAGCTCCTGCAGAAAGCCGATCTTGGTGTAGAAGCCGACGCCCAGCCCGCGCACGATCAGCCGCTTGTTGAACGGTTGGCTGTTGGAGGTGACGAAGGGCCGCGCGGTGATGCGCTCCGCGATCATCTGCGCCTGGGTCAGCCGATGCAGCGGCCTGTTGTCCTGCTGGAAGATGAACGGATAGGCGGAGCAGTCGGCCAGCGTGACGCGGGCGCGCCCGGCCAAAGGATGGCCGGCGGCGACGATCGCCATGATCGGTACCGGGATGTCGTGCGCCTGCACCACGTTCTTGCGCAGCTCGAGGTTGAACGACAGCCCGATGTCGACGTCGCCGTCGGCGACCAGGTCGACGATCTCGCCCGGCCCGCGCGCCTCGACCTGGAAGCGGACGCCGGGGTGGGCGGCATGCACCGCCTCGACCACGCCGGGCAGCAGGTGGACCAGCAGGCTGTCGAGCGAGGCGATGCGGACCAGGCCGCGGTAGACGCCCTGCAGCGTGCCGATCTCGCCGCGCAGCCGCTCGTAGTCGAACAGGGTGGCGCGGGCATGGCGCAGCGCGATGGTGCCGGCCTCGGTGAGGCGCAGCCCGCCGGGCAACCGCTCGAACAGCGGCGTACCGAGTTCCTGCTCCAGCTTCAGGATCTGCCGGTTGACCGCCGACGCCGCGATGTTGAGGTGCTCGGACGCGCGGCGGATCGACCCGTGCCGGGCGACGGCGTCGAGATAGCGGAGGACGGCGGCGTGCATGGGACGCGGGTTGTCTCGGCGGTGGCGCTGCTGGCGCCAGCATCGCACATCGGCGGCGGCTGGCCATCATCCCGTGGGGACCGCGGGTGACATGCGTCTCTGCGGTTCCGTGAGAGTCTGGTAACACGCGTGGTGCCGTCCGGATTGCCGCCGCCTGCGGCGGCTCGCAATGGACGTCCCCAGGCGCACCGGGGGGGGGGATCCTGCGATGCAAGTGCGGTTGCTACCGCCCCTGCCAGACCGGTTTGCGTTTCTCGACGAAGGCGCGGACGCCTTCGTCGGCGTCGGGGCTGGTCAGGGCGGCGATGAGGGCGGGCAGGCGGGTGGCGTGGGCCTCCTGCGGGGTCAGGTGGGCGGTGCGGCGCACCGACTGCTTGATCGCCTTCAACGATAGCGGCGCGCAGGCGAGAATGGCCTCGGTCCATCGCCCGACGGCGGCGTCGAGCTCGGCCAGCGGCACCACCTCGTTGACCAGGCCATAGCGCTCTGCCTCGGCGGCCGTGATCCGGGCCGCGGTCAGCATCATCCCCATCGCCTTGGCACGCGGGATCAGGCGCGGCAGCAGCACCATGCCGCCGTCGAGCGGCAGCCGGCCGACCGCCGCCTCGGGCAGGCCGAGCCGGGCATGATCGGCGGCGACGACGATGTCGCAGCCGAGCACCATCTCGAAACCGCCGCCGAGCGCGACGCCGTTGACCCGGGCGATCACCGGGACGTCGAGCGAGCTGCGCAGCGAGATGCCGCCGAAGCCGTTCGGGCGGTGCTCGGCCCAGTATTCCAGCCCCGACTTCTCGGTGCCGTCCTCGACCGCGGCCTTCATGTCGGCGCCGGCGCAAAAGGCGCGGTCGCCGGCGCCGGTCAGCACGACGCAGCGGATGTCGCGGTCGGCCTCGATCTCGCTCCAGATCGCGTTGAGGCGGCGGTCGGTGGCGGCATCGACCGCGTTCATCCGCTCCGGCCGGTCGAGGGTGACCCGGGCGATGCGGTCGGCGACCTCGAAGCGGACGCTCACGCGACGGCGTCCGCCGGCTGGCGCGGCGCCAGCGTTTCCGGGTCGAGACCGAGGGCGGCGAAGACATCCGCGGTGTCGGCGCCGAGCGCGGGCGGCGGAATGCGTACGCCGACCGGCGCCGCCGACATCGTGATCGGCGAGCCGACCAGCCGGGTCGGGCCGGCGGCGGTGGCCGGCGCCTCGATCACCATGGCATTGGCGGCGGTCTGCGGGTCGTCGAGCGCGGCGGCCAGGGTCTTGACCTCGGCGCAGAGCAGGTCCTGCTCCTCGAGCCTGGCCAGCCAGTGGGCGGTGCTGTTCTCGGCGAAGCGGGCGCGCAGGCGGGCCTGGATCTCGGCCCGGTTCTCCTTCTGCCGCTCCAGCGTGGCAAAGCGCTGCTCCAGCGACAGGTCGTCGAAGCCCAGCGCGGCGCAGATGTCGCGCAGCGGGTTCTGCTTGAAGGCGCCGACCAGCACGATGGCGCCGTCGGTGGTCTCGAACACGCCGGTCAGCGGCATCGCCGCCCAGTTCAGGTCGCGGCCGCGCATCATCCACATCGCGGCCTCCTGCATCTGCATGGCCAGCATCGAATCGTAGAGCGAGACGCTGACCTGCTGGCCCTTGCCGGTCTTCGCCCGCTGCATCAGCGCGAGCAGGATCCCCTGGACCAGGTGCATGCCGGCGGAATAGTCGGCCAGCGCGGTCGGGTAGATCGACAGCGGCAGCGCCGGGTCGGCCTTGCGCTGCATGACGCCGGTGACCGCCTGGGCGAGGATGTCCTGGCCGCCCTTGTGGACGTTCGGCCCCTGCAGGCCGAAACCGGTGCCGACGGCGTAGACCAGCCGCGGGTTGCGCTGGCTGAGCGCGTCATAGCCGAAGCCGAGCCGGTCCATCACGCCCGGGCGGAAGTTGTTGACCACCACGTCGGCGGTGTCGATCAGGCGCAGCACGGCGTCGCGGCCTTCGGGCGCGCGCACGTCAACCGTCACGCTGCGCTTGTTGCGGTTGAGGCTGCAGAACACAGGGTTGCGCAGGCCGTCCGGGTCCTCGCCGACGCTCCAGCGCGACAGGTCGCCGCTGCCGCCCTTCTCGATCTTGATCACCTCGGCGCCGTAGTCGCCCAGCATCTGGGTGCAGCACGGACCCAGCATGACCTGGGTGAAATCGACGACGCGGATGCCGTCGAGCGGCAGGGGGGCAACGGGCGCGGTCATTCGGCGGCCTCCGGGAACTGGGCGTTGGCGGACGGGCGGTCGCCCGGGTCGGCGCCCTGGGCGCGCATGCGGCGCTGGATCTCCGGCACCGCGGCGTCGCGCACGGCGACGCCGGCATCGAGCGCGACCAGGGCGGCGACGCCGGCGGCCTCGCCCATGGCCATGCAGGGCGGGATCTCGCGGCTGGCCTTCTGTGCCGACGGCGTCGCCGAATAGTGGCGGCCGGCGACCAGCAGCTGGTCGATGCGCTTGGGCAGCAGCGCGCGATAGGGCGTGTAGTAGTCGCGCCCGCGGCAGACGGTGTCGGCGAAGTGGCGCCGCTTGCCGACGTCGTCCTTGGTGACGACGTACTCGCCCTCCAGCAGGCGGGTCTGGCGCACGCCGGTCTGCGGCGCCACGTCGACGACGTAGCACTGCCCGAAGCCGGGCATGTGGGCGCGGGCATAGTCGACGAGGTCGTAAATGCGGCGGCGGCCTTCCAGCTCGGCGCCGGTCAGGCCTTCCGGCGTCAGCGCGTCGAAGCCGGTCATGTGCGGGCAGTTGCACCAGACCACGCCGGGCAGCGGCGTCTTCAGCCACCAGTGCTCCCAGCAGCTGCCGATGATCTTGCGCGCGCCGGCGTCGGCCGTGGCGAAGGCGTCGGGCTCCTCGAACTGGAAGCGGATCGCGGCCTCGGTATCGACGCCGCCGATGCGGCAGACGGTGGTGACCATGTAGGAGCCGGCGATATGGGCCGCGCCGGCGCTGGCGGCGACGTCGAGATCGCCGCTGGCGTCGACCACGATGCGGCCGAGCAGCGCCTGGGGGCCGGCCTTGGATTCGGCGATCACGCCGACGATGCGATCGCCCTCTACCACGGCCTCGGTGAACCAGGACTGCAGCCGCAGGCGGACGCCGGCTTCGGCGCACATGTCGTAGGCTGCGCGCTTGAAGCCATCGGGGTCGAAGGCGGCGGAGAAGCAGACCGGGTTGGGCCGCTGCTGGGCGCGGAAGTCGTAGAGGCCCCAGCGCGACCACTTGCGCCACATCTCCCAGCTGGCCGCCACCGCAGGGTCGCGGTCCGCCTCGGGCGGATAGACGGCGAGGTTCCACTTCGCCATCCGGTCGATGATCTCGAGCCCTATGCCGCGCACGGTGATCTCGGTGCCGCAGTGCATGTCGTCGAGCACCAACACCATGCCGCCGGAGGCGAGCCCGCCGAGATAGGGATAGCGTTCAGCCAGCACCACGTCGGCGCCGCCCCGCGCGGCCGAGACGGCGGCGGCGATGCCGGCCGGTCCGCCACCGACCACCAGCACGTCGCATTCGGCGACGACCGGCGCCTGGCGGGCGGCGAGGTCGATGGTGCGCTTGTCAGTCATGACGTTTCCTCATGGGCTGGGCCATACCGCGGCGGGCCCCCGACGCGCCTCGGACGGCGGTGCGACGCGGGTGCAAGGCTTCGCGCGTTCAATGCACATCGGCGGCCTTCCAGCGGATCAGGCGGCGCTCCAGGTGGCTGAACAGAGCGAAGAAGGCGACGGCCATGCCGGCGGCAAGCGTCACGGTCGCGTAGAGGGTCGGCGTGCGGTAGTCGTACATCGCCTGCAGGATGACCGCGCCGAGGCCTTCGTTGGAGCCGACCCATTCGCCGACGACGGCGCCGATCACGCAGGTGGTCGAGGCGATCTTCAGTGCGGCGAACAGGAACGGCAGCGAGCAGGGCAGGCGGACGCGCCACAGGATCTCGGTCGGGCTGGCGGAGAGGATGCGCATCAGGTCCAGCGTCGCCGGATTCACCGCCTTCAGCCCGCGGACCATGTTGACCAGGGTCGGGAAGAAACAGATCAGCGCGGCGATGATCACCTTCGGCGTGTAGCCGTTGCCGAACAGCAGCACCAGGATCGGCGCCAGCGCCAGGATCGGGATGGTGTTGATGAACACCATGATCGGATAGAGCGAGCGCTCTGCGGTGCGGCTGTGCACGAACCAGACCGCGAGCAGGATGGCGACGCCGTTGCCGCAGACGAAGCCGGCGACGGCCTCGAAGAAGGTCGGGATCAGGTTGCGCCAGAACAGGTCCGCCTTGGTCACCAGCGTCTCGACCACCTCCAGCGGCGACGGGGCGATGAAGCCGGGCACGTCGAAGATCATGATCACCGCCTGCCAGAGCAGCAGCGCGCCGACGGCGGCGAGCACGGCCGGGACGCGGTCGCGCCAGCCGCGGCGCGGCAGCGGCGCGCGGCGGCGCCGGGCGGCGGCCGCAGCCGGAGCGGCGACGTCTTCGGTGGCGGCGGCCATCAGCAGCTCTCCAGCAGCGAGCGCAGGTGGGCGGTGATGCGGATGAACTCCACCGTGTCGCGGACCGCCAGCCGCCGCGGAAACGGCAGCGGCACGTCCATGTACTCGCGCACCCGGCCCGGATGCGAGGCGAGGACCAGCACCTTCTGGCCGAGGAAGGCCGCCTCGGGGATCGAATGGGTGACGAAGACGATGGTGGTGCCGGTTTCCTGCCAGATGCGCAGCAGCTCCTCGTTCAGCTTGTCGCGGGTGATCTCGTCGAGTGCGCCGAACGGCTCGTCCATCAGCAGGATGCGCGGGCGGCAGACCAGGGCGCGGGCGATGGCGACGCGCTGGCGCATGCCGCCGGACAGCTCGTGCGGCAGCGCATCCTCCCACCCGGCGAGGCCGACCAGCGCGAGCAGGGCTGCAGGGTCGGCGGCATGGGCGGCGTCGCGGCCATGGCCGACCTGAAGCGGCAGGCGCACATTGTCGATCGCGGAGCGCCAGGGCAGCAGCGTCGCCTCCTGGAACACGAAGGCGAACTCGCGCCCGGCACGCGCCTGCTGCGGGGTCTTGCCCAGCACGGCGATGCTGCCGTCGGCGACCGGGACCAGATCGGCGATGGCGCGGAGCAGGGTGGACTTGCCGCAGCCGGACGGGCCGAGCATGGTGACCAGCCCGCCGGCGGGGATGTCCAGCGACACCCCCTGCAGCGCGGTGACGATGCCAGCCTCGCCGCCGAAGGTCACGGTGACGTCGTCGACCGCGATCGCCGCCGCCTGCGCCGGCGCGCTGGCCGACGCGGCGTCGGCGGCAATCGCGGTCTCGAGCATCAGCCGACCTCTTTGCGGACGGCCTCGGTGGCGGCCAGCACGTCGAGGGTCATGACCTCGTCGACCGTCGGTACGGTACCTTCGAACTGGTCGAGCTCGGCATAGGTGTCGATCTGCGCCTGCCAGTTGTCGCGGTTCATCGTCGCCCAGCCTTCGGCGGCGGTGGTGTCGCCGAAGCTGAAGTCCAGCACCGGGCCGACCGCGGCCAGCTCGGAATCGCGGTCGAGGTTCGGATAGGCCTCGACCAGCATGTCGACCGCTTCCTCCGGATTCTGCCGGGCATAGCCCCAGCCCTGGGCCGAGCCGGTGAGGTAGCGGGCGAGGACGTCGGCGTGATCGGCCAGCATCTCGTCGGTGGTATAGTAGACGTTGGCGTAGAGCTGGATGCCGGTGTCCCACAGCATCAGGTCGACGCGGTCGTCGCCGAGCACCGACAGGGCGGCGGTGTTGGTCAGCCAGCCGGTCACGGCCTGGGCCTGGCCGGTCAGCAGCTGGCTCATGTCCGAGCCCATCGTGACCACCTCGACCTGGTCCTCGGCGATGCCGTTCTTGGCCAGCAGCGCGCGCAGCAGGATCACCGCGGTCGGCTGGGTGGCGACGGTCCGGCCGACCAGGTCGGCGGGTGTGCGGATCGGCTCGGAGGCCAGCGAGAAATAGGTGAACGGGTGCTTCTGGTAGCCGGCAGCGATCGCCTTGACCGGGATCGCGTTGGAACGCGCCAGCATCAGCGACGGGCTCGACGACAGCTGGCCGACCTCGGCCTGGCCGGCGGCGACCGAGGCGACGCCGTCGACGCCGGGGCCGCCGGGCGTGACCTCGAAGGCGATGCCGAGGTCCTTGTAGAAGCCCTTGGCGTTGGCCACCACCTCACCGAGGATGCCGTTGGAGGCGAGCCAGCCGAGCTGCATGTTGACCGTGGCCTCGTCGGCAGCGCGGGCGCCGACGGTGATCAGGCTGGCGGAGGCACCGGCCGCGCCGGCGGCGGCGGTGCTGCGCAGGAACGCCCTGCGGCTGAGGCTGGTCCAGGTCGAAGGGATCATCGCACCGTCTCCTTGGTACTGAGTCGCTGGCTGCGGGCGCAGGCGGCAGCGTGCGGACGGACATCGCGCGGCGGAAACGCCGCACCCCGGGGACCGGACCGAGCGTCTTGCGGGCTCCTCCCCAATCGCGCCGTCTTGTCCCCTCGCAGCGGATGGTCCCATCGCGGGGTGAGCAAAAAAAGTGCTATTTTTCGCAGGTTGCGTTGCCGGAATCAGAACAGTCAAACCGCATGGCAACGATCTGCGGCCGGTGCCGCATTGCCGCCACGATTGCCGCCCAGGCTGGCAGCGATGGCCGGTCGTGCGATGGCAAGGTCGGCGCGAAAAGACGGGTGGCGGCCATGAGGACTCAGCCGATCTGCACTTCGAGGCGCGGGATCCGGTCGGCCACGGCAGCGTGCTGCCTGGCGCTTGCACTCGCGGTGGCACCCGGTGCGCAAGCCGGCGAGCCGGGCGACACGACCATCACGCTGTTCGACGGCATCGGCGTTCTCGAGGACATCACCGAATACGCCCTGGGCGACGCGGCAGTGACGCCGACCGAGGACCGGATCATCGGGCTGGCCGCCAGCCACGCGTTGGGCTGGCTCGGCGACAGCCTGAGCATCGAGGCCGAGACCCAGGCCGTCTATCACTATGGCCGCGGCAATTTCGGCGAACTTGGCGCCACCCTGGTCGCCCGCTTCGACGGCGTCGAGCTGCCGGACTGGCTCGGCGGCATGAAGATCCTCGACGGCTTCTCGATCGGCGTCGGGCCGAGCGTGACCACCGCGATTCCGCCGCTGGAATCCGACCGCGGGCGGATCAGCCACGTGCTCAACCAGCTGATGCTGGAATATCTGGACCCGATGCCGGAGGGCGCCGAGGTCCAGACGGTGGAGCGCGTCCACCACCGCTCCGGCATCTTCGGCCTGATCAACGGCATCGTCGGCGGCTCCGATTATCTCGGCCGCGGCATCCGCTTCCGCTTCTGAGCCGCCTGCGCCGGGCTAGGTCGATCGGTCGCCGCCAATCGAGGCCCGCAGCGCCGCGATCTCGCGGCGCAGCGCGCGGACTTCGTCGGCCAGCGCCGGTTCCTCCAGGGTCGCGGTGCGCGAGGCGCCGGCATCGCCGCGCATCTCGGCCTCGTGCAGCATGTTCATCGAGTTCACGATCAGGGCGATGACGAGGTTGAGCACCGCAAAGGTGGTCAGCAGGATGAACGGCACGAACAACATCCAGGCCTGCGGATGGACCTCCATGACCGGCCGGACAATGCCCATCGACCAGCTTTCCAGGGTCATGATCTGGAACAGCGAGTACATCGACTCGCCGATTGTGCCGAACCACTGCGGGAAGGTCTGTGCGAACAGCGCGGTCGCGATCACCGCGAACATGTAGAACACGAGGCCGAGCAGCAGGACGATGCCGAGCATGCCGGGCACAGAGGTCAGCAACGCCGCCACCACGCGGCGGATCTGCGGCACCACCGACATCAGCCGAAGCACGCGGACGATCCTGAGTGCGCGCAGGACGGCCATTTCGCCCGAGGCGGGCATCAGCGCGAACGCCACGACCGCCGTGTCGAACAGGTTCCAACCGCTCCGGAAGAACCGCCAGCGGTAGGCGAACAGCTTCAATCCGATCTCGATGCAGAAGACGACGATCACCAGCAGGTCGAACGCCGCCAGCAGGGGCCCGACCGCGGCCACAACGCTGGCCGATGTCTCCAGGCCGAGGGTGATCGCGTTGGCAACGATCAGCCCGATGATGAAGCCCTGGAAACCGCGGCTGTCGACGAAGGCGCCGATCCGGGCGCGCAGACCCGGCGACGCCGGTGCCGTGTCCGGCATGATCAACTCCAAAATTGCTGACTGCGACCAGAGGCGGCGGCGCATCGCCTGCGCCGCCTAGAGCTAATGTCTGCGCTGCTGGATTCAAGCGGGACGGTATCGCCGGCCGGCGAGGTTCAGGCAAGCATCTGCGGTCGACCCACGGTGCGCGTGTCGAGCAGGTCGCGCAGGCCGTCGCCGAGCAGGTTGAAGCCGAGCACGGACAGCACGATGGCGAGGCCGGGGTAGACCGCCTGCATCGGTGCCATCCCGGTCATGGTCTGCATGTCGAACAGCATCTTGCCCCAGCTCGGGTGCGGCGGCTGGATGCCGAGGCCGAGATAGCTGAGGCCGGCGTCGGCCAGGATGGCGATGGCGAACTGGGTCGTGGCCTGCACTACCAGCACGCCGGCGATGTTGGGCAGCACGTGGCGGATCGCGATCATCGGCATGGTCTGGCCCATCGCCTGGGCGGCACGGACGAACTCGCGGGCCAGCACCGCTTTGGCGCTGCCGCGGGCGAGCCGCGCGAACACCGGAATGTTGAAGATGCCGATGGCGACGATGGCGTTGATCGCGCCCGGTCCCTGCCACGCCGTGAACAGCATCGCCGACAGGATGGCGGGGAAGGCGAAGACGAAGTCGGAGCAGCGCATCAGCACGGCCTCGACCACGCCGCCCTCGATCGCCGCGAACAGGCCGACGGCGACGCCGACGATCGCACCGATGGCAACGGCGACGATGCCGACCATCAGCGCGTTGCCGGCGCCGAGCATGATCCGGGTCAGCGTGTCGCGGCCGTACTGGTCGGTGCCCAGCGGGTGGGCGAAGCTGGGCGTCGCGAACCGGTTGGCGATCAACTGGTCCTCGATCCGATAGGGCGTCCAGACCAGCGACACCAGGGCGAGCAGCACCACGACCACGGTGATCGCAGCCCCGATCTGCAGATTCGGGTGGCCGCGCAGGCGGCGCAGCAGGCCGGCCAGCTCAGTGTCCATGACCGGCCGCACGGATGCGCGGGTCGAGCAGCAGATAGGCGGCGTCGACCAGGAAGTTGACCAGGATCACCATCGCGGCCAGGAGCAGCACCGCACCCTGTACGACGATCAGGTCGCGATTGCGGATCGCGCCGAGGATCAGCCCGCCGAGGCCGGGCAGGTTGAAGACGCCCTCGATGACGATGGCGCTGGCTACCAGGAACGAGAGCTGCAGCCCGATGATGGTGACGATCGGGATCATGGCGTTGCGCAACGCATGGCCGAGCAGCACCCGCGGCCAGGGCAGGCCCTTGGCTCGCGCCGTACGCACGTACATTTCGCCGAGAACTTCCAGCACCGCGCTGCGTACGACGCGGGCCAGGATGGCCGCCTGCGGCAGGGCCAGCGCGACTACCGGAAGCACCAGCGCCTCGATACCGGGCCAGAATCCGGCGGCCCAGCCGGGAAACCGGCCGGCCGGCAGCAGGCCGAGGCCGGTGGCGAACAGCATGATCAGCATCAGGCCGAGCCAGAAATTGGGAATCGCCACTCCGACCTGGGTGATGGCCATGATGCCATAGTCGCCGGCGCGCCGGTGGTTGGCGGCGGCGACGACGCCGAGCGGGATCGCCAGCAGCGTCGACAGCACGATGGCGCCGCAGGCCAGCGGCAGGCTGAGTTCCAGCCGTTCAGCGATCAGGCCGCTGACCGGCTGGCCGTAGGTGTACGAGGTGCCGAAGTCGCCGACCGCGATGCCGCCGACCCAGCCGAGGTAGCGCTCGAGCGGCGGCCGGTCGGTGCCGAGCTCCGCCCGCAGCGCCGCCAGGGTGTCGGGCCGCGCGTCGACGCCGAGGATCAGCGACGCTGCGTCGCCCGGCAGCAGGTCGACCAGCACGAAAACGATGACGCTGGCCGCGAACAGGGTCGCGCACAAGCCGATCAGCCGGCGGACCAGCTGGCTCAGCATCGCACGGCCGCCGGCCGGTGCCGTCCCCCGGCGGACGCTGCGCCCGCGGTCACTCCGCCCAAGACACTCCGGTCATGTCGTTGGCCTGGATCGGGCTGTTCACCCACATGCCCTGCAGCCTGCTGCTCCACACGCCGAGCTTGGCAAGCTGGAACAGGAACACGTTGGGCGAGTCCTCCGCGATGATCTCCTGGGCCTGGCCGTAGAGCGCATTCTGCTGGGCCACGTCCGGCGTGTCGGCGATCTCGGCCAGCAGCGCGTTCAGCGCGTCGCTGTGGTAGTTGAAGTAGTACTGGTCGCGGCCGTAGATGCCGATGTCGAGCGGCTCGGTGTGCGAGACGATCGTCATGTCGTAGTTGGTGTTCTTGAACACCGTGTCGAGCCACTGTGCCCATTCGACCGGCTCGATCTCGACGGTGACGCCGACCTGGGCCAGCTGGGCGGCGATGATCTCGCCGCCGCGCCGGGCATAGGACGGCGGCGGCAGGGTGAGCCTGGCGCTGAACCCGTCGGCGTAGCCGGCCTCGGCCAGCATCGACCGGGCCAGATCCGGGTCGTAGGGGTACATCCCGGTGAGGTCGAGATAGGCCGGCTGGTGCGGCGCGAAATGGCTGCCGATCGGCGTGCCGTAGCCGAACATGGCGCCATCGACGATGTCCTGGCGGTTGATGGCGTGGGCCAGCGCCCGGCGCACGCGGATGTCGTCGAACGGTGCGCGCGCGTTGTTGAGCGCGAGGATGGTCTCGCCCTCGGTGGTGCCGACCGCGACGGTGAAGGCGGGGTCGCTTTCGAACTGCGCCAGCGTCTCCGGCGCGCCCATGTTGGGGAAGGCGTCGACATCGCCGGCGAGCAGCGCCTGGACCTGGGCGGCGGCGTCGGTGATCACCTGGAAGGTGACCTGGCGCAGGGCCGGGGCCGCGCCCCAGTAGCCGTCGTAGCGGGTCAGCACGGATGCGGTCGCCCGGCACCCAGCGGTCGAAGCGGAACGGCCCGGTGCCGACCGGGTTGTGCTCGTTGCCGGCCGCCGTTTCCGGTGCGACGATCACCGCGTCGCCCCAGCCCATGTTCCACGGGAACTGCGCCGTCGGACGCTTGAGCGTGACCGCCACCGTCTGCGCGTCGACCGCCTTGACGCTGTCGATCGGCTCGAACAGGCCCTTCTGCGCGTTGGTGCTGTCCTCGGCACGGGCGCGGTCGAGCGAGAAGACGACGTCGTCGGCATCGAAGGCGCTGCCGTCGTGGAAGGTGACGCCGTCGTGCAGGCGGAAGGTGTAGACCAACCCGTCGGCGGAGACCTCCCAAGAGGCGGCCAGCGCCGGCTGTACGGCACCGGTCTGGTCGATCCGGGTCAGCCCTTCGAACACGTTGGCGTAGACCACCTCGTCGATCGCCGCCGCGGCGCCGCCGGTCGGGTCGAGCATCGGCGGCTCCAGGGCGACGCCGACGACGACGTCGTCGCGCTGGGCCTGGGCCGCGCCGATGCTGCCGACGATGGTCAGTGCAGCCAGAGAAAAACGTGCGAGAACAGGGCGTTGCGGCATCGGACTGGCTCCCTTCTCAACCCGGGTGGCGGTCACGATAGCTGGGCCAGGGCCCGTTGGAAACCGCGGCGTAGACCCCGCGGGCGACGGCGCGGGCCACACAATCGGCCGCCATCGCGCCGATCCTGGCCGTTTCGGCCACCGATGCCGGCTCGGCACGCGCAGCGGTCGCCAGCGTGAAGACCATGTCGCCGTCGAACGGCGTGTGGACCGGACGGATCGCCCGCGCCAGCCCGTCCTGGGCCATGACGGCGACCCGTTTGGCGGCGGCCTTGGTCAGCCGGGCGTCGGTGGCGACGACGACCAGCGTGGTGTTCTCCCGCTCCGCCGGCCGCGGCAGGTCGAGGTCGGTGCCGGGCATGGCGGCCGGCGGGCCGAGACCGCCAAATTCGTTGCCGCGCTCGAACGGCCATGCCCAGAACTGCGGCAGGCCGGGCATGGTCACCGAACCGGCCGCGTTGACCACGGCCAGCGCCGCCACGACCAGGCCTTCGGTCGCCAGCGAGGCCATGCCGAGCCCGCCCTGCAACGGCCCGGCGTGCGCGCCATGGCCGGCGCCGACGCTGCCCACCGCCGCGGTCTCCCCCACATTCTCCAGCGCCGCCCGCCCGAGCCGGGCATAGGGCGGCGTCTCGCCCCACGCCTTGTCGCCGCCGTTGTGCAGGTCGAAGCAGATCGCCGCGGGCACGATCGGCACGCAGGCGCCGCGATGCATGAAGCCGCGGCCGCGCGCGCCCAGCGCCGCCGTGACCGCCGAGGCCGCGTCCAGCCCGTAGACCGAGCCGCCGGCCAGCACCAGCGCGTCGATGCGGTCGACGGTCGCCACCGGGTCGAGCGCATCGGATTCGCGGGTGCCGGGCCCGCCGCCGCGCACGTCGACGGCCGCCAGCACCGGCCGGTCTGGCAGCAGCACCGTGACGCCGGTACGCACCGCGGCATCGTGGGCGTGGCCGAGCCGGATGCCGGCGACGTCGCACAGCCCGTTGGTGGGGCCGGGTCGCATCAGCGCGCAGTATCCGGGTCGAGCGGAAAGATCGGCCGGCGCAGCTTGCGATAGTGCAGCTGCGCGTTGTCGGAGGTGGTCACCCCGTTGCCGTCGCAGGTGAAGGTGTGGCGCACCAGCGGGCCCATGCCGGCCCGGTAATGGATCCGCGATTTCAGCAGCAGGTATCGCGTCGTCGACGGCTCGATGCCGACGCTGTGGAACAGACCGGCATCCCAGGGCTCGTGGTGCCGCGACACGATGACGATGCGCATCGAGCCGCCGTTCGCGGCCACGTCCAGCACCGCCGTCGGACCCATGTGCACCGTCACCCCGGTGTACATCGGACCTTCGACCCGATAGCTGCCGTCGGTGATGCGCGAGACGACGCCCTCGACCCGCAGCGGCCGGCCTGCACGGCCGATCGACGGCATGTCGGTCCGTCCGCCCAGGTCGAGCGCCACCCGCGCGCCTTCGCCGACCGAACGCAGGATTTCCACGGCCTGCGGATCCCAGACCGCGGCGACGGCGACGTCCTCCAGGCCCTGGCGCAGCACTTCCCCGATCACGGTCATGTCGTCCTGGGTGCCGCCCGAGCCGCAATTGTCGGCGTGGTCGAGCAGCGCCACCGGCCCGTCGGCCACCACCTTGGCCGCGGCGACGGCAGGTGCGAGCGGGCGCGCCCGGTAGACGAAATCCGCGCGCCGCGCCCAGGTGGCTTGCACCAGTTCCTCGGCCGCGGCCTCTGCCAAGGCAGGATCGCCGTCGGCGACGACGATGGCGGAGTTGCCGGCATCGGCGATGTCGGCATGGGGAAAGCCGCCGAAAACGGTCGCGGCGAGAACGCCGGGCCGCGCCTCCTGCGCGCGCGCCAGGGCGACGAGATCGCGCATCGGCGCGTCGTCGGTGCCCTGCATCAGGGTCTGGCTCAGCAACGGCGGCCGGCCCCAGGCCATCACCGGCCGGCAGCGGCCGGCGACGGACTCCAAGACGATGCGGCCAACCTGCGCGGCGACCGCATGCATGTCGGTGTGCGGATAGGTCTTGTAGCCGATCAGCGCCGTGCAGTTGTCGACCATCGCGGCGGTCAGGTTGCAGTGCAGGTCGCAGGTCACCGCGATCGGCAGGCCTGGGCGCCGGGCCCGCATCCGCCGCAGCAGCTCGCCCTCGCCGTCGTCGAGGTGCTCGGCGACCATGGCGCCGTGCAGGTCGAGCAGCGCCACGTCGATATCGTTGTCGAGCGCGTCGAGGATCGCGCCCGCCAGCCGTTCGTAGGCATCGCGATGGACCGGTCCGGAGGGCATCGCCTCCGCCGCCACCGGCGTCACGACCTCGGCGCCGGCCGCCTCGGCGAGGTCCAGATAGGCTGACAGCGGCATGCCGGTGCCGCGATATGCGGCGACCGCGTCGGCACCGAAGAACAGGCCCCAGTCGTCGAACCGTGCCAGATCGGTCGGCACCGGCGAGAAGGTGTTGGTTTCGTGCTTCATCATCGCGATGAGCACACGCATGCGGGGCTCCGGGCGTTCGCCAGCTGCAATTTGCCGCCAACCGGGGAGTCGGCGGCAACGCAGCGAGACTAGCGCATGGCCGTTGCCGCTGGCGAGCGGTTGATCAGCCGCCGAAGGGGCGGAACACCCACAGGTTGCCGGCCTGGCAGTACAGGTCTGCGCTCTGGTGCACGATGCTGCCGCCGGAGCGGGCCAGCGAATAGATCTCGCGGCAGTAGTCCGGGCCGGCATAACCCTCCTGCAGCACCTCGACATAGCCTTCGTAGCGTCCGTCGGGGCTGGTCCAGGGCCGGCGCTGGCCGACGCCGGCCTGGTGCAGCGCCTGCTGCTGGGTCTGACGCAACGCCTGCAGGCCGAGCGCATCGAGCGGGCGCGGCTGGCTCGGCGAGGGCAGCGGCACGGCATTGGTCTGCGGCCCCTGCACGATGGTGCTGTTGCGCGGGCTGGTGACCACGCTGGGCGGTGTCGGGACGACGACCGGCGGGGGACCGGCCCGCGCCGGCGTGAAGGCGGGCGGCTGCACGCGCGGGATATCCACGCTCGCGACCGTGCTCTGGCAGCTCTGCAGTTCGTCGGCCAGCGAGGCGATGCGCCCGTTCTGGTCGGCCGTCGTCGCGGTCAGGGTCTGCAGGTCCGCCTGCAGCCGGTCGCGCGCGTCCTGCGCATTGGCCAGGGTCGCCTGCAGGATATTGGCCCGCGCCTCGGCATCGGCGGCCCGCTGCTCCAGCTCGGCCAGCCGCGATTCCGCCTGCGCCGCCCGCTCGTCGGCGAGGTCGCCGCGGGTGGCGGCGGCGTCGGCGGCTTCGCGCGCCGCATCGGCGGCGGTGCGCGCCTCGTCGACGATCGCTGCCAAGGCGGTGGCGTCGCGCTTGGCCTCGGTGAGATCGGCCAGCGCTTCGTCGCGTTCGGCGACGGCGGCATCCAGCTCGTCGGTCAGCATCGCGACCCGGGTCTCAGCCGCCGCGATCTCCTGCCGGCGGGCGATCGCCTCGGCGTCGACCGCCTCAAGTTCGAGCTCAAGCTCGGACACGCGCATGCCGCTGTCGACCGCCTCGGCCTCGGCCGCAGCGACGGCCGCATTGAGCGCGTCGCGATCGGCGGAACAGGCGGCCTGGTCGTCGGCGCGCATGGTCATGGCAAGCTCGAGCGCAGCCTGCATGTCGACCAGCTGGCCGGTGGCGGCGGCGGCGTCGCCCTGGGTTTCCGCCAGCGCGGCCTCAAGCTCGGCGATCCGCGCCTCGGCGGCGCGCAGCGCCTCGGCCGTGGCCGGGTCGGTGGCCGCCGCGGACGGCTGCGGCTCTCCCTCCGGCGGCGTGGCGGCGCGCGCGACGATGTCGGCCGGGACCGGCGCGGGGACGGGACCGTCGGCAAAGGCCAGCGCCACGCCGCATTCCTGCGCCAGCCAGTCCGCCACATGGGTGGCGACCGGCACGGCGTCGATGTCGTTGCCCGGCCGGCCGCGCAGACTGGGCACGAAGCGGGCCATCAGCTGCGCGCCGGCGGACTGGCCGCCGCCCAGGCAGGCGCCGAGGTCGGCCCGGCCGAGCGCCTGGACCATGTCGGCCGCGCCCTGCAGGTAGTTGACGCAGCGGAAGGCGTTGATCGCGCCCAGTTGGCCCGGCTGGCTGGCGCCGTCACACCAGGTCAGCACCTCGCTGGCCGTCACCTCCGCGCGGGCCGGCGCGCCCGGCAGGGCAAGCAGCGGCAGGGCGGCCATCGCAGCCACCGCCGTCATGCGCCCCAGAACTCTCAATCCGTGCATCTCGTCGCGATCCGACAACCCTGGCATCCTAGCCGACCGAAGCTGGCCGCATAATGTGTCGCGAATATGATCGTGAGCCTAACGCGCCGGCGCTTCTTTCGCTCCCTGTCGACGCCATTTAATTTCCATTCGAGATAATAGTTGCCGAAAATGATAATTAAATGCATGATCCCCAGGCGCTTGAGGCTATGAGGAAGGAGCGAGGCATGGACGATCCGTTTGGCCGGCCGACGATGGGGTCCGCGCTGTTCTACCGCGATCCGCATGCCGCGCTGGACTGGCTGGAACGTGCGTTCGGCTTCGAGCGCACGATGGTGATCACCGACCAGGCCGGCAACCTGGGGCATGCCGAGATGCGGTTCGGCGACGGTTATCTGATGCTGGGCGGCGAATGGGCCGATCATACCGCCAGCCCCGCCTCGGTCGGCGGGCGCAACACCCAGTCGGTGCACGTGCATCTGCGCGACGACATCGACGGCCATTGCGCGCGGGCCCGGACCGCGGGCGCCGAGATCCTGCAGGAGCCCGGGGACCAGTTCTACGGCGACCGCACCTATCGCGCACGCGACTGCGAGGGCCACGTCTGGACCTTCGCCCAGTCGAAGCGCTACGTCTCGCGCGAGGACGCGGAGCGGGCGAGCGGTCTGAAGATCGAAGGCTGGGTTTGAAGCCCGCGACCCGGACGGTCGACGACACGCTGGCGGCGCTGGCCGACCCGCAGCGGCGGCGCATCGTCGAGCTGCTCGGCGCGCGGCCGCATCGCGCCGGCGAGCTCGCGGCCGCCGTCGGCGTGACCGCCCCGGCGATGAGCCGTCACCTGCGGACCCTGCGCGAAAGCGGGCTGATCGTCGATAGCCACCCCGCCTTCGACGCGCGGGTGCGCATCTACAGCCTGCAGCCGGCGCCGATGGCCGACCTCAAGCGCTGGCTGGAACGGACCGAGACGATGTGGGCCGACCAGCTTGCCGCGTTCAAGGCGCATGTGGAGGGCGAAGCGTGAGTGCGCGCATCCTGGTCGCGCTGCGGGTCGCCGCGTCGCCGGCCCGCGCGTTCGCGGCCTTCACCGACGAGATCGGGCAGTGGTGGCGGCCGAACGCCATGTTCGCCTTCACCAGGGGAGAGCCGGGCCGCCTGTCGTTCGAGCGATCCGCCGACGGAACGGGGCGGCTGATCGAGACCAAGGCGGACGGCAGCGTATTCGTGATCGGCCGGATCACCGCGTGGGAGCCGGGCGAGCGGTTGGCCTTCAGCTGGCGCCAGGCGAGCTTCGGGCCGGGCCAGGACACGCAGGTCGAGGTGCGCTTCGAGGCGGTCGGCGCGGAGACCCGGGTCAGTGTCGAGCATTTGGGCTGGGACGGCGTCCCGCAGGAGCACGTCGCCAGGCACCGCTTTCCCGACGCGATCTTCCTGCAGCGCCACGGCGAATGGTGGCAGGCGCAGCTGACGGCGCTGAAGCGCCGGTTGGCCTGACCGCTTCGCGTCAGCGCCCGACGGCCGTGTCGGCCGCCCCGGACGCGGAGACCGGCCGCGGGCTCAGCTGC
This sequence comes from Alphaproteobacteria bacterium, assembly GCA_041396705.1. Classification (NCBI taxonomy): domain Bacteria; kingdom Pseudomonadati; phylum Pseudomonadota; class Alphaproteobacteria; species Alphaproteobacteria bacterium. The sequence goes on along the minus strand of JAWKYB010000002.1, from coordinate 13,287 downwards.
CGCGTCAGCGCCAGGGCCAGCAGCAGGATCGGCAGCAGCACGGCGAAGGTCATGCGGATGCCGAACGATTCTGCCACGAAGCCCATCAGCGTCGGCACGCCGAGCATGATCAGGCTGGAGACCATGGTGATCGAGGTCACGTTTTCCGACGCCGGCCGGTCGCCGAGGCGGGCCGCCGCCGAGATGGTCAGCGGGTAGACCACGCTGACGCCGATGCCGAGCGCCGCGAAACCGGCCAGCGCGACGGCCAGGTTCTGCGACGCGAGCACCAGCGCCAGCCCGGCCAGGGCGACGGCCAGCAGGCCGGCCGCCAGCCGGACCGGGCCGAAGCGGTCGGCGAGGCGGTCGCCGACCATGCGGCCCGCCGACAGGGTCAGCAGGAAGGCGGGCAGGGTGAGCGCGTCGACCCAGTCGGCCGCGGCGAAGGTGTCGCGCATGAAGATCACCGACCAGGTGCGCACGGTGGCGTCGACCATGATGCCGGACAGGATGACGCCGACCAGCAGGAACGTCGCCCGCCGCGGCAGCACGAACACCTTCTTGCGCGCCGTGCCGGTATGGGCGCGCGGCGGCGAGGCGCGCATCGGCCAGATCACCGCGGCGGCGATAGCCAGCACCGCCGGTGCGACCAGGGCGAAGTGCAGCAATGGCGGCGCCGGGATGCCGCGGGCCGCCGCGCCCAGCAGCGAGGCGGCGAGAAAGCCGAGGCTCCACATGCCGTGGCAGCGGCTCATCACGCGGCGGCCGGTCGCCGCCTCGACCCGGTCGGCCTCGACGTTCATGGCGACGTTGGCCAGCGCGAAACTGAGGCCGTAGCCGAGCATCACCACGAAGGCGACGGCGCCGCTGTCGCTCAGCGCGAGCAGCACGGTCGCCACAGCGATCAGCGGAATGCAGGCGGCGAGCAGCGGTTTCGGGCCGATCCGCTCGATGATGAAGCTGGCGAAGACGAAGCTGGTCAGCGCGCCGATCGGCTGGCCCATCATCACCAGGCCGAGCTCGCCCTCGGTCAGGTCCAGCGCCACCTGGATGTCGGGAATGCGCGGGAACAGGCCGCCGCCGGCGAAGGCCTGGACGAAGAACACGACCATGATGGCGGCCTGCGGCGAAAGCATCGGACCTGTCCGCGGGAAGTGGCGTCGGCACGGCGCGCGCCGGGCGGCGCACCGTGCCGCACTGTCGCGCCAAATGCGCGGCCGGTCCATCGCCCAGCCGCATCGCAAGCATCGGTGTGCCGCAAGCCGCTGCCCGCTCGGGGGGCGAAACGTCTCGTCAACCCGTATCGGTCACGCTACTGTAATCGTTCCGCCCCACTAAGGCGCGGTTCCATCGCCATCTAGCACCCGGACCGAAGGGACGCCAGGAGGAGACGCCCTTGGAGGAGATCGCGCAGCTCATCGCCGAGTACGGCTTTCTGTTCTACGGGATCACCTTCATCTGGACGTTCCTGGAGGGCGAGACCTTCGTGATCTTCGCCGGCGCCCTCGCGGTCGCAGGCCTCGGCCAGCCGCCGGCGCCGCCGCCGGTCAACATCTACTGGCTGATCGTCGCGGCGTGGACCGGCAGCTTCTGCGGCGACCAGGTCTACTTTCTGCTCGGCCGCCGCTACGGCAATCGCATCCTGCACCGCTTTCCGCGCATCCAGGGCGGCGTGCAGCTGGCCATCGACCTGCTGCATCGCCACCACACGCTGTTCATCCTGACCTACCGCTTCATGTACGGCGTACGCAACTTCGCCAGCCTGGGCATGGGCATGAGCGAGCTGACCTGGGCCCGCTTCGCGGCGCTGAACTTCATCGCGGCGTTCATCTGGGCGAACAGCTTCGCCTGGGGCGGCTACGCGCTCGGCTATTTCGCCGCCAGCGCGCTCGGCTCGATCGACTTCGGCTACATCATGCTCGGCATGCTGCTGCTGGTGCTGGGTATCGTCGGCGTGCTGCACTGGCGCGGCAAGCAGTCCTACCGGCGGGCGCTGGCGCGCACCGTCTCGGCCCACAGCCACGACCCGGCGAGCGTGATCGAGCAGCGCAACCGCTAGCGGCGACCGGCCGACCAGGCGAGCAGGGCGGCCGCGACCAGCGCCGCCGCGGCGCCGTACAGTGCCGGCGCCAGGGTGCCGGCGGCGTCGCGGACCATGCCCGCGGCGGTCGGCCCGACGATCTGGCCGACGCCGAAGGCGGCCGTCATGGCGGCGAGCGCGCGGCGCGGATCGCCGCCCGCCAGGGTGCGGGCGGCCTGCAGGCCGAGGGCGGTGATCCCCATGAAGGTGCCGCCGAGCAGCAGCGCACTGGCGGCCAGCGCCACGGCGCCGTCGCCGACGGCCCCGATCGCGACCCCGGCCGCCTCGGCCACGCAGGCGATCGCAGTGGCGACGAGCACGCCGAACCGGCCGGCGACGCGCCCCCACAGCGCCACCGACGGGATCGCCGCCGCGCCGAACGCGACCCAGGCCAGCGTTTCCAGCAGCGGCTGCTGCAGCTGGCTGCGCACCATTGCCACCAGGAAGGTCGCGGTGATGACGTAGCCGAAGCCGAACAGGCCGTAGGCCAGGACGACGCGGCCGAATCCGGTGGCGCCGCGCCGGGGCAGCGCCGGCGCCGGGCCCGGCGCGGCGGCGGGCTCCGGCGGCAGCAGGCGGGGCACGGCGACGGCGGCGGCGACGGCGGGCAAGGCGGCGGCCAGCCAGGCCGCGCGCCAGTCGCCACCGAGCGCGGCGACGACGCCGACCACGGCCGCGCCCACGACGATGCCGGTGCCGACTCCGGCGAAATGGATGGCGACCGCCGCCCGCGACCCGGCGGCGATCTCGAGCACAGCCGCCGAGGCATAGACCAGCACGAAGGCACTGGCCGCGCCGCCGGCGAAGCGCAGCGCCAGCAGGGTCGGCAGCCAGCCGCTGGCGGCCGTGGCGGCCAGCAGCGCCGCGTTGGCCCACAGCGCCGCCAGCAGCCAGGTGCGGCGGCTGCCCGGCAGGGCGGGCAGGGCGGCTGCCAGTGCGCCGACCAGGTAGCCGAGGAAGTTGGCCGAGGCGATCAGCCCGGCGGCGCCGGACGAGAGGCCGAGCTGGTCCATCATCTCGGGCAGGATCGGTGTGTAGACGAATCGGCCGATGCCCAGCGCGGCGGCCATGGCGGCCATGCCGGCCCAGGCGGCGCGGTGCGCCTGCGCCACGGTCGCGCCTGCGGCGCGGCCGCGGCGGGCTGTCTCGATCGGCGCTGGCCGCATGGATGCCGTCCCGTTTTCCTCAGGCCGGCAACCTAGGGCGCGGGCGCCGCGGCGGGTATAGCCGGTTCGGCATGGCTGCCATCGCGCCGGGCGATGGCGATGCGCCCGCCCGCAGCCTTGGCCGTTCGGCTACCGGTCGAGCAGTGCCCGCGCCGCCGCGTCGAGAATGGCGTCGGCGTCGAGGCGGTGGTGACGGTAGAGGTCGGGGATGCTGCCCGACTGACCGAAATGCTCGACGCCGAGCGCCTGGACGTGGTGCCCGCGCACCGCGCCGATCCAGGCCAGCGTCGCCGGGTGCCCGTCGATCACGGTGACCAGCGCGGCATCGGCCGCCAGCGGGGCGAGCAGGGTCTCGACGTGGCACGGCACGGCGCCGCGGGCGTCGGCGCCCTCGCGCGCGCGCTCTGCCGCATGCCACGCGGCGTTGAGCCGGTCGGCCGAGGTCACCACCAGCAGGCCGGCTCCGGGCACGTCCTCCAGGATCTGGTCATAGGCGGCGAGGGCCTCCGGCGTCACCGCGCCGGTGCAGACGATGGCGAGCTCGGCCCCCGGCGCCGGTTCGCGCAGCCAATAGCCGCCGTCGATGACCTGGCGGACCAGCGCCTCGTCCATCGTGCGCTCGGGCTGGGCGACCGGCCGGGTGCTCAGCCGCAGATAGACCGAGCCGCCGGCGTTGTCGCGCAGCCAGCCGGGCCGGCCTTCGCCCCCGGTTTCGTCATGGGCGTCGCGCTGCATGTAGTCGAACGCCCAGGTCATCACAGCCTGCACCTCGTCGATGAAGGCCGGCTCGAAATAGGCGAGTCCGTCCTGGGCCATGCCGATCAGCGGGGTCGAGATCGACTGGTGGGCACCGCCTTCCGGCGCCAGGCTGACACCGGACGGCGTCGCGACCAGCAGGAAGCGTGCGTCCTGGTAGCAGGCATAGTTCAGGGCATCGAGCCCGCGCATGATGAACGGGTCGTACAGGGTGCCGATCGGCAGCAGCCGCGCGCCGAACAGGCTGTGCGACAGCCCCATCGCCGCCAGCGCCAGGAACAGGTTGTTTTCGGCGATGCCCAGCTCGACGTGCTGGCCCTTCGGCGACATCGCCCAGCTCTGCGCCGACACCACCTTCTCCTCGCGGAACACGTCCTTCATGTCGTGGCGGCTGAACACGCCGCGCCGGTTCACCCACGGGCCGAGGTTGGTCGACACGGTGACGTCGGGCGAGGTGGAGACGATGTGGTCGGCGAAGGCGGCGGTCGTGCGGCCGAGCTCGTTCATCACCCGGCCGAAGCCCTCCTGGGTCGAGGCGGTCTCGCCCGGCCGGCCGACCGCGGGCAGCGGCTCGATCGCCAGCCGCGGCGCCGGGTGCCGGCGGGTGCCGCGCGCGTTGAACGGCACGCGGTCGAGGAAGGCCTGCAGCCGCTGCTCGCCGAGGGTGAGGCCGGCGAAACGCTCCCACTCGGCGCCGTCGGCCACGTCCATCGACCGCTTGAACGCAGCCATCTGGTCCGGATTCATCAGGCCGGCGTGGTTGTCCTTGTGGCCGGCAAACGGCAGGCCGTGGCCCTTGATGGTGTAGCAGATGAAGCAGGTCGGCACGTCGTCGCCGGCGGCGGCCGAGAACGCCTCCAGCACCGTCTCGAGGTCGTGGCCGGCCAGGTTGGTCATCAGCGCGTGCAGCGCGGCATCGTCGTGCGCGGCGATCAGCGCGGCGACCCCTGGCTCGTCGCCCAGGTCGCGCAGCAGGTGCTCGCGCCAGGCGGCGCCGCCCTTGTAGCACAGCGCCGCATAGAGCGAGTTCGGGCAGCCGTCGATCCAGCGGCGCAGCGCGGCGCCGCCGGGCCGCGTGAACGCAGCCTCCAGCCGGCGGCCGTATTTCAGCGTCACCACCCGCCAGCCGACCGCCTCGAACAGCTTGTCGATCTGGGTGAACAGCCGGTCGCTGACCACGGCGTCCAGGCTTTGCCGATTGTAGTCGATCACCCACCAGACGTTGCGGACGTCGTGCTTCCAGCCCTCCAGCATCGCCTCGTAGACGTTGCCCTCGTCGAGCTCTGCGTCGCCGACCAGCGCGACCATGCGCCCGCCGGTCGCCGCCTCCAGCCCCATGCCCTTCAGCCGCACGTAGTCCTGGATCAGCGCGGCGAACAGCGTGACCGCGACGCCGAGGCCGACCGAGCCGGTGGAGAAATCGACGTCGTCGCGGTCCTTGGTCCGCGACGGATAGGACTGGGCGCCGCCATAGGCGCGGAAGCGCTCCAGCGTCGCGCGGTCCTGGTTGCCCAGCAGATACTGGATGGCGTGGAACACCGGGCTGGCGTGCGGCTTCACCGCCACCCGGTCCTCCGGGCGCAGCACGTGCAGGTAGAGCGCGGTCATCAGCGTGGCCAGCGACGCGCTCGACGCCTGGTGCCCGCCGACCTTGAGTCCGTCCGGACTCGGCCGCAGGTGGTTGGCATTGTGGATGGTCCACGAGGCCAGCCACAGGATCTTGCGTTCCAGCGCGCGCAGGGTCTCCAGTTCCTCGGCGCTCAGCGGCGGCGCGATGTTGTGGCCGGGGCGGGCGGCCCCGGCGTCGGCATGCTTGGCGTCGCTCATCCCTCGCTCCCCGCGTTCGGTCCCGCAGCAGTATAGTGGCGGCGCGCCGGCTCCAGGCAATGGCCTGCGCGTCCCCGCGCGCCGCCGCCGCCTGCGGCCTGCCATTCTGCCGCAGCGAAGCATGGATTCCGTGTCAGATTCGGCTTGCCTCCGCGGGCGCGGCTGCTAAGTAAGGCAAAACCGGACCAGTTGAGTCCGCTATTCGCCGCAAGGCGCAGTTATCCGGAGCGTGCGTGTTCAGGCTCAGCCGAATGACCGACTATGCGGTGGTGGTGATGGCGCAGCTGACGCGCGTGCCCGGCACCGTTGTCACCGCGACCGAGCTCGCCGAGCAGGTCGGGCTGCCGGCGCCGACCACGTCGAAGGTGCTGAAGGCGCTGGTGCGGCAGCGGCTGGTCCGCTCGCAGCGCGGTGTCGCCGGCGGCTATGTCGCCGACCGCGCCGCGGACGACATCGCGCTGACCGAGATCATCACGGCGATCGACGGGCCGGTGGCGCTGACCGCGTGCGTGGATGCGGCGGCGGGCCAGTGCAATGTCGAGCTGATCTGCCCGGTGCGCGGGCGGTGGGACAAGGTCAACGCCGCCATCCGCGGCGCGCTCGACGGCATCTCGCTGGCCGAGCTGACCGCGCCGCCGTCCTTCCTGCAACCGGACGAGCGCGCCCGCGCAAGCGCCTGAGACGCAACGGAGAGACGGGATCCCCATGCCTGACGGCACCAGCGAGACCGGGCTGCAGGACGCCGAGCTGCAGAAGGCGCGCGCCGAGACCTATGCCAAGGTCCGCGAGGCGACCGGCGACGCCTATAAGTACGGCTTCGTCACCGACATCGACATGGATCGGGCGCCGAAGGGCCTGAACGAGGACATCATCCGCTTCATCTCGGCGAAGAAGGCGGAGCCGGCGTGGCTGCTGGAATGGCGGCTGAAGGCCTATCGCCGCTGGCTCGACATGCCGGAGCCGGACTGGGCGCTGCTGGACTACCCGCCGATCGACTACCAGGACTCCTACTATTTCGCCGCACCCAAGGCCAAGGACGGTCCGAAGAGCCTGGACGAGGTCGACCCGGAGCTGCTGCGCACTTACGAGAAGCTCGGCATCTCGTTGAAGGAGCAGGAGGTTCTGGCCGGCGTCCAGGGTGCGCCCCGGGTCGCGGTCGACGCCGTGTTCGACAGCGTGTCGGTGGCGACCACCTTCCGCAAGGAGCTGGAGAAGGCCGGCGTCATCTTCTGCTCGATCTCCGAGGCGGTGCGCGACCATGCCGACCTGGTGCGCAAGTATCTGGGCAGCGTGGTGCCGCCGGGCGACAACAAGCACGCCTGCCTGAACTCGGCCGTATTCACCGACGGCACCTTCGTCTACGTGCCGCAGGGTGTGCGCTGCCCGATGGAGCTGTCGACCTATTTCCGCATCAACGCGGAGAAGACCGGCCAGTTCGAGCGCACCCTGATCGTCGCCGACGCCGGCAGCTATGTCAGCTATCTGGAAGGCTGCACCGCGCCGATGCGCGACGAGAACCAGCTGCACGCCGCCGTGGTCGAGCTGGTCGCGCTCGACGACGCCGAGATCAAGTATTCCACTGTGCAGAACTGGTACCCGGGCGATGCCGAGGGCCGGGGCGGCATCTACAACTTCGTCACCAAGCGCGGCGCCTGCCGCGGCCGCAACGCCAAGATCGCCTGGACCCAGGTCGAGACCGGCTCGGCCATCACCTGGAAATACCCGAGTTGCATCCTGCAGGGCGACGGCTCGGTCGGCGAGTTCTACTCGGTGGCGATCACCAACAACCGCCAGCAGGCCGATACCGGCACCAAGATGATCCATCTTGGCAGGAATACGCGCTCAACCATTGTTTCAAAAGGGATATCGGCCGGGCGCGCCCAGAACACCTATCGCGGCCTGGTGCGGGTCTCCGCCCGCGCCGACAACGCGCGCAACTACACCCAGTGCGACAGCCTGCTGATCGGCGACCGCTGCGGCGCCCACACCGTGCCCTATATCGAGACGCGCAACGCCACCGCCCAGGTCGAGCATGAGGCGACCACCTCGAAGATCAGCGACGAGCAACTGTTCTACTGCCGGCAGCGCGGGCTGAGCCCCGAGGATGCCGTGTCGCTGATCGTCAACGGCTTCTGCAAGGAGGTGATGAAGCACCTGCCGATGGAATTCGCGGTCGAGGCGCAGAAGCTGATCGGCATCAGCCTGGAAGGGAGCGTGGGCTAGACATGTCCGGAGACCACTGGTTCGAGCCGAAGCCGGTCGGCTATGGCGCCCGACCGGCCAACTGGAAGGGATGGGCGGCCCTGTTGGTGTTCATCGCCGTGGTCGCGGTGCTGGCGATCGTCTGCTTCGCCGCGGGCGTGCCGACCGGCACCGACGTTGCGGTGTTCGTGGCCGGCACCCTGGTCGCCACCGTCGCACTGGTCGTGGTCGCCCGGGTCAAGACCAGGGGCGCGTGGCGCTGGCGCTCGCGGAGCGCCGACCGTTGACCGGCGAACGAGAGACCATGCTGCAAATCGACGATCTTCACGTCGCGGTCGATGACCGCGAGATCCTCAAGGGCCTGTCGCTGGCGATCGCGCCCGGCGAGGTGCACGCGATCATGGGCCCGAACGGCTCAGGCAAGAGCACGCTCAGCTATGTGCTCGCCGGCCGCGAAGGCTACGACGTCACAAAGGGGACCGTGGCGTTCCAGGGCCGGGACCTGCTGGCGCTGGCGCCGGAGCAGCGAGCCGGCGCCGGCATCTTCCTGGCCTTCCAGTATCCGGTGGAGATCCCCGGCGTCACCACCATGACGTTCCTGCGCTCGTCGCTGAACGCGGTGCGGGTGATGCGCGGCGAGCCGGAGCTGAACGCGGTCGACTTCCTCAAGCTGGTCCGGGCGAAGGCGGCCAGGCTGAACATCTCGGACGAGATGCTGAAGCGCGCGGTCAACGTCGGCTTCTCCGGCGGCGAGAAGAAGCGCAACGAGGCGCTGCAGATGGCGCTGCTGGAGCCGCGGCTGGCGATCCTGGACGAGACCGACTCCGGCCTCGACATCGACGCGCTAAAGACGGTGGCCGACGGGGTCAACGCCCAGCGCGGGCCCGACAACGCCATGCTGGTCATCACCCACTACCAGCGGCTGCTCGACTACATCGTGCCGGACCGGGTGCACGTGCTGGCCGACGGCCGCATCGTGCGGTCCGGCGGCAAGGAGCTGGCGCTCGAGCTGGAGCGCAAGGGCTATGCCGAGATCACCGCGGCGGCGGCGGCATGAGCGGCACGACCGACCTGAACGCGACGATCGAGGCGGCCGAGGCGGGCCGTGCCCGCGCCTATGCGGCGCACCGCGCGGCATTGCCCGGTGCTGGCACGCCCTGGCTCGACGCGCTGCGCGACGCCGCCATGGACGCCTTCGCCGCGACCGGCCTGCCGAACCGGCGCATGGAATCCTGGAAATACATAGACTTGCGTGCCATTGCGGAGACGGAGTGGCAGCTTGCTGCGCCCGCCGGCGCCGTCGATCTGTCGGCGCCGCTGTGTGCCGACGCGGTGCGGCTGGTCACGGTCGACGGCCGCTATCGCCCCGATCTGTCCGACCGCCCGGAGCCGGGCGTCGCGGTGACCGGCATGGCCGAGGTGCTGGCCCGTGGCGACGCGTCGGCCGAGCGGGCGTTCGGTCCTGCGGCCTGGGGGCGGTCGGGCCCGATGATCGCGCTCAACACCGCGCTGGCGGCCGACGGCCTCGTCATTGCCGTCGCCGAGGACGCCCAGATCGCGCGCCCGGTCGAGATCCTGCACTGGTCGACCGCCGCGCCGGCGCCGACCGAATATCACGCGCGCCATGCCATGCTGCTCGACGCCGGGGCGCGGCTGACCGTGGTCGAGCGCTTCGCCGGTGCGGCCGGCGCGCCGGTGCTGGCCAACCACGGCTGCGCCGTCGCTCTCGCCCGCGGCGCGATCCTCGATCACGTGCGGTTGCAGGACGAGGCCGCCGCCACGCTGCACATCGCCGCGAACGACGTGCGGCTGGCCCATGGCGCGGCCTATCGCGGCAGCTGTTTCGGCCTCGGCGCCGCGGCGGCGCGGGTCGATCTCGACGTCGTGCTGGCCGAGGAGCGGGCGTCGTTCGACCTCGCCGCGGCCTATCTGGCGCGCGGCAGCCAGCAGGCCGACCTGACCACCCGCGTGCGCCACGCCGCGCCGCACGGCTCCAGCGCCCAGCTGGTCAAGGGCGTGGTCGACGGCCGCGCCCGCGGCATCTTCCAGGGCGCGATCGCGGTCGAACCGCACGCCCAGCGCACCGAGGCGCGCCAGTACGGCCGCGCGCTGCTGCTGTCGCGCGAGGCCGAGGTCGACACCAAGCCGGAACTCCGGATCGAGGCCGACGACGTGCAGTGCGCCCATGGCGCCGCCATCGGCGCCCTGGACGCCGACCAACTGTTCTATCTGCGCGCCCGCGGCATCGACGCGACGACCGCGCGCGCCATGCTGGTCGAGGCCTTCGTCGGCGAGGTGGTCGCGCGGGTGCCGGTGGAGCCGGTGCGCGCCGCGCTTGCAAGCCTGGCCCATGCCTGGCTGGCCGGGGAGCGCGCGGCATGAGCGAGGTCAGCAGGCTGCAGCCGGCGGACAACCTGCCGCCGTTCGACGTCGCCGCGCTGCGCGCCGAGTTCCCGATCCTGTCGCGGCAGGTCCACGGCAAGCCGCTGGTGTTCCTCGACAGCGGCGCCTCGGCGCAGAAGCCGCGCGCGGTGATCGACGGCATGGCTGAGATGATGCGCACCCGCTATGCCAACGTGCACCGCGGCGTGCACACGCTGAGCCAGGAGGCGACCGACGACTTCGAGGCGGCGCGCGGCCGCATCGCCCGCTTCCTCAACGCCGCCGAGGACGACGAGATCGTCATCACCCGCAGCGTGACCGAGGCGATCAACCTGGTCGCCTTCAGCCATGGCCGCCGCACGGTCGGCGCCGGCGACGAGATCCTGGTCTCCGAGATGGAGCACCACGCCAACATCGTGCCCTGGCAGCTGCTGGCCGAGCAGGTCGGCGCCCGGGTCCGCGCGATCCCGATCACCGACGCGGGCGAGCTGCGGCTCGACGCTCTGGCCGCCATGCTCGGCCCGCGCCCATGGTCGCGGTGACCCGTATCCGCGTTCTCGGCACCGTCAGCCCGGTGGCGGAGATCGTGCGCATCGCGCACGACCGCGGTGTGCCGGTGCTGCTCGACGGCGCCCAGGCCGCGGTGCACGGGCCGGTCGACGTGCGCGCGCTCGACGTCGATTTCTACAGCTACCGGCCACAAGCTCTACGGGCCGACCGCGGTCGGCGTGCTCTACGACAGCGCGCGCTGCTGGAGGCGATGCCGCCTTGGCAGGGCGGCGGCCGGATGATCGACCGGGTCGGCTTCGCCGGCTCCAGCGACCGCCGCCGCACCAGTTCGAGGCCGGCACGCCGCCGATCGTCGAGGCGGTGGGCCTCGGGCTTGCCATCGACTTCGTCGGCCGGCTGGGCTGGGACGCGATCCAGGCGCACGAGCAGGGCCTGCTGGCGGCCGCCTCCACCCGGCTTGCCGCCGTCGACGGGCTGCGCATCCTCGGCACCGCCCCGGACAAGGCGGCGATCGTCTCCTTCGTCGTCGACGGCGTCCATTCGATGGACCTGGCGATGATGCTGGACCGCGCCGGCGTCGCCGTGCGCGTCGGCCATCACTGCGCCGAGCCGCTGATGACCCGGCTTGGCGTCGATTCGACCGTGCGCGCGTCCTTCGCCGCCTACAACCTTCTGGCCGAGGTCGACGTGCTGGCCGACGCCGTCGCCCATGCGGTGGGGCGCCTGCGATGAGCGCCGGCATGGCCGCCTATGAGGAATTCGCCGCCTCGCTGGAGGCGGCTCGATGACGATATGCGGTTCCAGTACATCATCGACCTGGCCAAGGACGCGCGCCAGGACCCGTTTCCGGCGGCGGCGATGGTGGACGCCAACCTGATGCACGGCTGCATGTCCAAGGTGTGGATCGTCCACGAGGTGCGCGACGGCCGCCACTGGTTCCACGGCCACAGCGACGCGCTGATCGTCGAGGGCCTGGTCCACATGATGACCCGTTCGTTCAGCGGCTTGACCGCCGCGGAACTGGCCAGCATCTCACTGGATCACGTCCGGCGGCTGAACCTGGGCGCGCTGACCACCCAGCGCCAGGTCGGGATGATGGCGATGCTGAAGCACATGCAGAAGCTGGCCGGCGCCCGCAGGGTGGCCGCCGATGCCTGAGACCGAGACGGAGCGGCAGGGAGCGCCCGCGATGGAAAGCGATGTGAGCAACGCCACGGCAGAGCCGGCGCGGCCGGGCTATCGGCCATGGTCGCCCGACGACGGCGGCGAGGTACCGGCGACCCGGCCCAGCGAGGCCGACGTCATCCAGGCGCTGTGCACGGTCTACGACCCGGAGATCCCGGTAAACATCTATGAACTGGGACTGGTCTATGACGTGACCGTGCACGACGACGGCAAGGTCGAGGTGCTGATGACGCTGACCTCGCCCGGCTGCCCCGTTGCGGTCGAAATGCCGGGCTATGTGGAGGCGGCGGTGGCCCAGGTCGACAAGGTCACCTCCGTACAGGTCGACATCACCTGGGACCCGCCCTGGACCGCCGACATGATGAGCGAGGCGGCGCGGCTGGAACTGGGCTTCATGTGATCGCCGGCGGCGATCGCGGCAAGAGGACGGAGCGGCAAGAGACATGGCACTGGGCGCGGCAATTCAGATCAGCGACGCGGCGGCGGCGCGGGTGAAGCAGATGCTGGCCGACGCCGACGACGGCGTCATCGGCGTCAAGCTCGGCGTGAAGGCGCGCGGCTGTTCCGGCCTGAAATACGACATGAGCTTCGTCCGCGAGGTCGCGCCCCACGACGAGGTGGTCGAGGACAAGGGCGTCACGGTGATCATCGACCCGGCCGCGGTGATGTTCCTGCTCGGCTCGACCATGGACTACAGGGACGACGCCTTCGAAAGCGGCTTCGTCTTCAAGAACCCCAACGCCAAGGGCACCTGCGGCTGCGGCGAGAGCTTCCACGTCTGACATCGGCTGAAGAGCGGCCTTCGAGACGCGCGCCTGCGGCGCGCTCCTCAGGATGAGGGGCGGCAGGGTGTGCCATCGGCGGCCTGGGATGGAGTCCCGCATCGGATCGCCCAGCCGGATTCCCCCAGCGTCGATCGGCACAGCGCGCCACGCCCCGCCGCATCGCCTGCGGCCCTTGCACCGGCGCCCGGACGCACCGCACGCAACCCCCGCATCGCCGTGATGTCCGTCCGCCACCGCACCGGCGCCCCTCATCCTGAGGAGGCGCCCGGAGGGCGCCGTCTCGAAGGACGCACGGGCCGCGGTGCGCGCGGTCGATCCGCGACGCGATCTGCCCGGGACCGGGCCGGGTGCGTCCTTCGAGACGCGCGCCTGCGGCGCGCTCCTCAGGATGAGGAACGTCAGGGCGTGCCATCGG